>NZ_CP138214.1:2791406-3101562 GCF_034043515.1 Pseudomonas sp. MUP55
TCACGCCCTCGCTGCTCAGGCGCTTGAGCACCTCGCGCACACTGAGAAACGACAGCGGGATGCCCAGTTCCAGTAAATGGCTGTGCACACCGCGCACGCCAAGGGTGCGCTGGTTGCCGGCCGCGGTGAGCAGGGCGTCGATGACCTTCAGCCGGATCAGGCTGGTGCGCAGGCCGAAACACTTGAGCAGGTGGCGAATACGCTGGTTGCCCTGCTGTTCGGGCGTCTTGCCGAACCCTTGCGGGCCGTTGCCGAAATTGGCCTCGGCGGTCGGTGAATGTCCATCCGTGGGCACTTGAGGGTTGTACATGCAAAAACTCCTTATCAGAGCCTGATCAGGAAAATGATGGTGCTCTTATTCAATAAGACGAACGAACGAGCAAAATCATGAAGTGCACGATGTAGAAAATTTGTCGGTATCGGGTTTGTCACAGTCCGGTCGCCCGGAATAAACCCGCCACGGCCGTTAAATTATTTCCGCTGGGGTGCGTCCTTACGGTGGGGAAGTTGTCCCTACCGAGGGTGTTCAATTTGACTGTGGAGTCGGCGTGATTATTTTCAACGGGTTGTCCAGGGTATGCGTGACAGGGCTGTTGCTGGGAATGAGCCTGGCCGCATCGGCGCGTGAGCAAGTGCCTCAGGCGCAGGCATCGGCGCAGATCCGGCGTACCACCTACGGCGTGCCGCACATCCGCGCTGGCGATGAACGCGGCCTGGGCTTCGGCATCGGCTATGCGTATGCCCAGGACAACCTGTGTCTGCTGGCCAATGAAGTGGTCACGGTGAACGGTCAACGTGCGCGGTTCTTCGGCCCCGAGCAGGCCACCCTGGAGGAGCGCAACAACCTTGCCAGTGATGTGTTCTTTACCTGGCTGAACACACCGGACGCGGTCGAGGCGTTCTGGAACGCGCAGACGCCGCAGATCCGCGAGCGTATCGAAGGCTACGTGGCCGGCTACAACCGTTATCTGAAAGAGCAGGGCGCACCGGCGCAGTGTCAGGCAGCGTGGGTGCGTCCGTTGGTCAAGGAGGACCTGGTCAAGCTGACCCGCAGGTTGCTGGTAGAAGGTGGCGTCGGTCAATTCGCCGAAGCGCTGGTAGGCGCCACACCTCCCCAGGCCACCGCCGCCGTGCAGCCTGGCGCGAAGGCATTCGACTTGGCCGCCGCCCAACAGCAGCGCTTCGCCCTTGACCGCGGCAGCAATGCCGTCGCGGTGGGTAAGGATCGCTCCTTCAACGGGCGCGGGATGTTGCTGGCCAACCCGCATTTTCCGTGGGTGGGCGGCATGCGCTTTTACGAGATGCACCTGACCATCCCCGGCCAGCTGGATGTGATGGGCGCGGCGCTGCCAGGGTTGCCGGTGGTCAATATCGGCTTCAACCAGCACGTGGCGTGGACGCACACGGTAGACACTTCCAAGCATTTCACCCTGTATCGCCTGACGCTCGACCCCAAGGATTCCACCCGCTACCTGCTCGACGGCAAGTCCTTGCCCCTGGATAAAACCACGCTGACGGTACAGGCCAAACAAGCCGACGGCAGCCTCAAGGAAGTCACCCATACGGTCTACAGTTCGCAGTTCGGCCCGGTGGTGCAGTGGCCCGGCAAGCTGGACTGGGACAAGCAATACGCCTTCAGCCTGCGCGACGCCAACCTTGGCAACGACCGCGTGCTGCAACAGTGGTACGCCATGAACCGCGCCGGCAGCCTCACCGAACTGCAAACCTCGGTACACACGCTGCAAGGCATCCCGTGGGTCAACACCCTGGCCGCCGATGACCAGGGCCAGAGCCTGTACATGAACCTCTCGGTGGTGCCCAACGTCAGTGCCGCCAAGCTCGCGCAATGCAGCGACCCGCGTGTGGGCCTGCAAATGATCATGCTCGACGGCAGCCGCAGCGCCTGCGCTTGGGACATTGACCCTCGCGCCGCGCAAGCGGGGATCTTCCCGGCCGCCCAACTGCCGCAACTGCAGCGCAGCGACTATGTGCAGCACTCCAACGACTCCGCCTGGATGGTCAACCCCAAGGCGCCGCTCACCGGCTTCTCCCCGGTGATCAGCCAGGACAACATCGGCCTCGGCCCCCGTGCCCGGTTCGCCCTGCAGCGCCTGCAATCACTGGAGAAACAGCCGATCACCGTCAGCGACCTGCAAGCCATGGTCATGGACAACGAGGTGTACCTCGCCGGGCAAGTCATGCCGGACCTGCTGCAGTTCTGCGCCAAGCACCTGGGCAACGATGCCGCGACGCTCCAGCCACTGTGCACCAGCCTTAAAAGGTGGGACCAACGCGCCAACCTCGACAGCGGCCTGGGCCTGGTGCACTTCATCAACCTGGTGGAACACCTGCAGCAAATCCCCGATGCCTGGCGCGTCGCCTTCGATCCGGCCCACCCGCTGACCACCCCCAGCGGCCTGGCCATCGACCGCGCGCCCGTGGCCAAAGCCCTGCGCGAAGCCATGCTCGCCTCAAGCAGCGCCGTCGACAAACTCGGCCTGAACCGCTGGGGCGACATCCAGCTCTCCGGCCAAACCCCCATCCACGGCGGCCCGCAAGAACTGGGCATCTACAACGCCATGCAAACCGTGCCCCGCGCCGACGGCAAACGCGAAGTCGTCAGCGGCACCAGCTACCTGCAAATCGTCACCTTCGACGACAAAGGCCCTCAGGCCGTAGGCGTACTGGCGTTCTCCGAGTCCAGCAACCCCCAGTCGAACCACGCCAAGGACCAGACCCAAGCCTTCTCCGAGAAAAAGCTGCGCCCACTGCCATTCACCGAAGCCCAGATCAAGGCCGATCCGCAGTATCAGGAACAACGCATCCAGGAGTAGGGCAGGGCTGCAACCCCTTGATGCCAATGCGAAATATTTTTGAAATCAAGGGGTTGCAGGCATAAGCAAATGAGTACATAATGGCGCCCATCGAACGCAATGAAGCATTAAAAACTTCAATGTATTCAATGAGTTAGAGTAGAGGCGCGCTTCACAGAGCCCACTCAAGTTTGTATGCGGTGAGTGCAGGTAATACCGGCACTGATCGTTTGAGGCCGAGTAGCAAAATGGTTATGCAGCGGATTGCAAATCCGCCTACGCCGGTTCGATTCCGACCTCGGCCTCCACTCTTAAAGCCCCGTAGATCAATGATCTACGGGGTTTTTTATTGCCTGTGGTTCGAGAAGTGTTCCGCAACTTTTGGGATGTGTTCCGCAACCCTACGCGTTTTTGATCGCAATGAGGGAGCAGAACAGTGCCGGGTAAAGTCTTTGCCGGAGGTGCCGCGCTCTACTTCATGCTTCCCCAAGCCGCCCCGGTTGAAGCCCTCAATGACATCAACGGAGACTTGGTGACGCTTTACCGCGTTGTGCAGAACCACCTCGAAGAATTTGTGTGCCAGTTCAAATGGGCACTCAGTTCCCGTCAGGTGTTCGAGTGGCAGAAGATGGCACGTCCCGAAACCCTCACCGACATCCAGCGCGCGGCTCGGTTTTTCTACCTACAGCAACATGCGTTTGCCGGCAAGGTGACGGTGCAGACATTTGGTACTGCGACAACTGGCCCTGCGATCAGCCCGCTGCGGATCGAGGAAGCCTGGTAACGGCTGGCCGGTTCCTACGTCGAAAATCTTCCTTGGCTTGACTGCGCGGAACGCTACGACCGGGCTCATACGTTTCACTACATGGGCCCGCCGTATTGGCAAACCGCCGGCTATGGAGTGAACTTTCCGTTTGAAAACTACAAGCGGATTGCCGGTTTTATGCGCAGCTGCAAGGGCAAAGTGGTAGTCAGTATTAACGATTACCCGGACATCCGACGAGTGTTCGATGGTTTTCACCTTGAGACGCTTGACATCCTGTACTGCACCTCCTACGGGGAAAAACGGCTGAGGTCAGTGGAGGACTTGTAACCATGAACTAGGACTCAGCAGCGTTGGGGGGCTTATTTTAATGTAGTCAATCCATCTCCTTTGGTGGCACGATACGACGTTACGAACATGAATCAAGGCATGCAAATTTAACTGGTGGAACCGTATGAACTTTCAAAAACTCTCGGTCAGCAACTGGCATGCCTTGGGAAGGATAGAAATTGATCTAAGTCGCCGAGTTACTATTCTCACTGGCGCGAATGGAAGCGGGAAAACTTCCTTGCTTCGACTGCTCGCGATGCATGCCCAATGGGCGGCCAGTGATTTTGGTGTTCCTGGCGAGAAATCGGCGGTGGAGTCCCCCTCGACACATATTACATATAAGACTATTGGAGAGCTTGAATATTCCAATGGTCAAATAACTGATGTTTTGGTGAGCGAACAGGGGATTCGCAAGCATCTCGCTCTTTCGAAGGCTCAGGTTGTTAATAGCTTTTTTGTGTCTTCGCATCGGCCTCCACTTCGATATGACACCCCAACCGGTATTAAAATAGATGATAGCCCTGATCTAAAAAAAGCATTGGAGTTGTCGAGGGATGGACAAAAATCTGCTATTGAAGGAACGAAAGATAATTTCACTGCTTCAATAAAAAACACTCTGTTTGCGTGGTTGGTTGCTGGGTATGGCGTTAAGTCTAGCGATAAATATATACTCCATCCAGTAGATGAATGTCGGAGGTACTTTGAAGGTTTCCAGAGTATTTTGCGTATTGCAGTACCTCGTCAATTCAAGTTTGAGTCTATTGAGGTGGGTGTTGGTGCAGAGGTAGTTTTCGTATGTAATGGTGGGCGTGATCGTTTTATTCTTGAGAGTGCGTCGGGAGGTCTCGCAGCTGTAATTGAAATCGCATGGATGCTGTACCTTCAGCAGCTCAATGTGGAGGGGGGCGAGGAATTTACCGCGATAATTGATGAAATTGAAAATCATCTACACCCCAGTATTCAAAGAACGATTCTTCCAGATTTAGTTGCCGCATTTCCTCTTGCAAGGTTCGTAGTTAGTACTCATAGTCCGCTCGTAGTGTCTTCTGTATTTGAAGCAAATGTCTATGCCTTGCGCTTTGATGAGTGGTCTCGTGCTAATTCCGAATTGCTTGATTTTAAGGAGAAGGCGAGGACAGCTGCTCAAATATTGGATGAGGTTTTGGGTGTTACAGTTACAGTTCCAGTTTGGGTGGAGGAGCAACTGGCTATCGTTGTTAACGATTACAGTCAGCGCCCGGTGACGGAAGTTATTTTTTCGGATTTACGAGAGGAGCTGAAATCTAGAGGACTGGAGGATTTTTTACCGCAAACCATTACAGCTGTGGTGAGTCAAAAATGATAAGACTTGCTCGTCTGGATTGTCCGTACCCGTTAGCATTAGAAAACCGGAATTATAAGCATTCGAGGAATAAGGAGGCTTTGTTAGCAAGCACGCATGGCAAGTGCATGTATTGTGAAAGTAAAGTGCTTGCAGTTGATTATGGTGATGTAGAACACATTCGCCCAAAGGCTGAAGGTAAGTTTCCGCATTTAGAGTTTGAATGGAGCAATTTAGGTATTTCTTGTGCTCGATGTAATGGCTCTAAGTCTGATAAGTTTGACGAGGCTTTTCCTTATGTTAATCCGTTTGAGGAGGAGCCTTCGGAGTATTTGGTTTCTGTATATAGTTTTGTGTTCGCTTTTCGCGGTAATGAGCGTGGTCAGTTGACAATTAATGATCTGGGGTTGAATCGCCCGGAACTTGTTGAGAGGCGTAAAACTCATGTTGATAACATTCGTGAAGTTATTTCGGCGGTCTATGCTCGTGAAAACCCAGAGTTGCGTAGATTAGCTCTGGCGGAATTGATTAAAGAGGCTGCCCCGGATAGGGAGTATTCCTTTGCTGTAACTGCTTTGCTTCGTGAGCATGGGGTTATTGATCGTTGATTTTTGAAATTTTATTTAATGCCAATGAAAAATAGCCGCGACGCGATATGTACACAAGCCCTATAGCCCTTTAATCTCGAGGCTACAGGGCTTTTTTGCGCTAGCACTCCAACATAGTCGACGTATTACTCAGTGTTGGCAATTTTTTTCACCGACGTTGGTCATTTTCAATTGAGGTTGACCAACCACGACGCCATCCAGCCGTAGCTTCCCTCCTTCGTCGCCTGTTACTTCGTGGGGTTAACGATCTCACCGACGCGCCGATAGACCTTCTTTGTCATCTCCTCAGTGGAGTGGCCGAGCAGCCGACTTGCATGCGCTAGTTCTATCTCGCTTGCGGCTTTAGGGCGGATGTCTTTGAACTGAAACTGACGGATTAGTACAGCCAGGGCGGGATCGCCGTCGGCACCGGCCTTGATGGCCGCTTTCTCCCGGGCTTCATCCCAGCGGTTGCGTAGCATCTGCTGGCTCATCCGAAGGCCGGACGCGTTCGTGATAAGCGTTGAGGTCTTAATCCCATTTAACGATCTGCGTTCGACTAGCTTGTCTAGGAATAGACTAAGCGCTGATTGTTCGCCGGCATCGTCCAGGCGAATACGCAGAAGCTTGCCGCCCTTGCCCTGGCGAACCCCTACGAAGCCGTTGGACAGATCGGTAGTTGCCACCTTCAGCACATCGGCAGGGCGCTGGCCGGTCAGGTAGGGGATCGCAATTCGCACAAGGCCGTGGCGACTAAGCATCAGAACAAAAAGGACGGCAAATTGGCGGTGGTCACCATCGACAACGAGGATGCGCCGGACGGCTTGCCGGCGGTGCACACGGATCGGCACATCTATCCGAACAAGACCGCTGCTGAGTCAGCAGCCAAAGCACGGTTAGCGGCATTCAATCGCTCGACCGCCGACGTGCGTTTCGAGATGCCAGGCCGGACTGACATTTTTGCCGAGCGCCTGATCAACGCCCAGGGCTTCAAGGTCGGGCTGGATGGCGAATACCTGGCGGATTCGGTGGAGCAGGTGTTTACCCAATCTGGCTGGTCGACCACGGTCGAGTGCAATGCCGGCAAGCAAGGCAAATCCAAGGGTAAGAAAAAGAAAGAAACGAAGCCGCTCAAGGTCGTGAGCGTCGAGAAGCTGTAATGCAATCCACCGCCGCCTAAGTGCGGTATTTTTTTGTTCGGAGTTTTTATGACCATCACTGAACAACAGCTACAACGCATCATGCCAAACGCCCGCCGCCAAGCGGGCGTTTTTGTATCTGCCCTGAACGCGGCAATGGCGCATCGGCAGATCAATACACCGAAACGCCAGGCTGCTTTCCTGGCGCAGCTTGGTCACGAGTCCGGTCAACTGCAGTACGTCCGCGAACTGGGCGGGGATCAATACCTGAGTAAATACGATACCGGCACTCTGGCTGCCAAGCTTGGTAATACCCCAACTGCAGATGGTGATGGTCAGCGGTATCGCGGCCGAGGGTTGATCCAGGTCACCGGGCACGATAACTACCTGCGCTGCAGTCTGGCACTGTTCGGCGATGAGCGATTGTTGCGCACCCCCGAGCTGCTCGAGCAGCCGCAATGGGCGGCAGAGTCGGCGGCGTGGTTCTGGTCTGTAAACGGGCTGAATGCGCTCGCGGATCAGGACCAGTTCAACACCATCACTCGCCGGATCAACGGCGGCCTTAATGGCCTGGAGGATCGGCTGCAGTTGTGGGCCAGGGCGAGGGCGGTGTTATGCGTCTCTTCGATCTGATCCCCGCGCAGTTCCGTATCGCCGCTATCAGCTTGCTGTTAGTGGTGGTGGTCGCAGGATCTGCAGCATTGGCCTGGACTGCTCAGGACTGGCGTTATGGCAGCGTGCTGGAGCGGCAAGCCCGCCTGCAGGCGGACACCCTCAACGAAATATCCAAAGCGTCTGCTGCTCTGCAGCGTACCGAGCAGGACAAGCGCCGTGCCCTGGAGCTCCGCCTGCAGAACAAAGACGAAACCCACTACAAGGAATTGACCGATGAGCAAATCAAGCAGGCTCGTCTGCGTGATCGCCTGGCTACTGCTGATCTGCGGCTGTCAGTCGTACTCTCCGCCACCGAAACCACCGGCAGCTGTTCAGTGCCAACCACCACCGCCACCGGCCGCGTGGTTCATGGCCCCACAAGAGCCCAACTTGACCCAGCGCATGCTCAACGAATTATCGGAATCACCGATGCCGGCGACCGAGGATTGATCGCCCTGCGGGCCTGTCAGGCTTACGCAAAAGAAGTTTCTACACAGAAGTGAAAGGAGCGGCCGGGCTGGATGCGTCAACATCCAGGCCGGCCACCTTCCCCGCAGATCGTCCCTGCAAGTCCAGCCAAGGCTCCTGCTTCGTGCACAAAGCGGAGCGAGCCTAGCACTGTTTATCCATACAGCAAAGGTCTTGCTTTTTATGTCTACACCTATCATCCCTTGGATGGGCGGCAAACGCCGCCTGGCCGACCGTCTCATCCCGCTTTTTCCGCCACACGAATGCTACGTTGAAGTCTTTGCCGGCGGTGCCGCGCTCTACTTCATGCGTCCCCAGGCAGCGCCTGTTGAAGTTCTTAACGATATCAACGGCGACCTGGTGACGTTGTACCGTGTCGTGCAGAACCACCTAGAAGAGTTCGTGCGCCAATTCAAATGGGCGCTCAGTTCCCGCCAGGTGTTCGAATGGCAGAAGATGACCCGCACGGAAACCCTCACTGACATCCAGCGCGCTGCGCGATTCTTTTACCTGCAGCACCATGCCTTCGCCGGCAAAGTGACGGGGCAGACGTTCGGCACTGCAACGACCGGGCCTGCAATCAACTTGCTGCGGATCGAGGAGAACTTGTCTGCAGCGTGGCAGCGTCTGTCGGGCACCTACGTTGAAAACCTGCCTTGGTTGGACTGCGCCGAACGCTACGACCGTCCCCACACCTTCCATTACATGGATCCGCCTTACTGGCAGACGGCCGGTTATGGCGTGGACTTTCCCTTTGAGAATTACGAGCGTATGGCCGGCTTCATGCGGCACTGCAAAGGGAAGGTAATGGTCAGCATCAATGATCACCCGGACATTCGGCAGGTGTTCCAGAGCTTCCATTTTGAAACAGTCGACATTCGATACACCACATCTAACCAACGGCAAGGAAGGAGTGAGGTTAGCGGTGAACTGGTGATCATGAACTGGGAGCCAGCCGCATTGGGAGGGCTGTTCTAAAAGCTTCAAACATCCATGAGTGGCACCGGAAGCAGTAAATCAGCTCCCTGATTTTTCACGCTTCCCACTGCTTTGCCCACGGTATACCACTCAAAGTCATCCGCAGGCTGGCAACATTCCTTTGCTATTTCCTCGGCCCTGGCTGGGGGAAGGTTGGGGTCAATCCATTCCCTGGCGTGCTCAGGTGTCAGCACCAACGGCTTGCGGTCGTGGATGTCCACCATGCCCTGATCACTGGCGGCGGTGATGATCACGAACCCATCGCCGTCGTGCGGATCAAGGCCAGGATGAACTTGAGCAAGCGCGCCAAAAAACATGGGCTTCTGACTCTTCAGGCGAATGAAGTAGGGCTGCTTTCTCTTCGGATCGTCAGGGTCTTTGACCCACTCATACCACCCTTCACTCGGCACCAGGGCTCGGCCATTCGGCCAAAGTTGCGTAAAGAACCTTCCCGTGGTGACCGTCTCTACGCGTGCGTTGATCGGGTCGGGACGTTTGCCCTTGGCCCAGAACGGCGCCCATCCCCATTTGACCGCATCGATATGCAGCCCACCCTCTGCGGCGTGCAGCAACTGAACCCGTGTCGACGGAGCGACGTTGTAGCGATCAATTGGCTGAGCGTCATAGCCGCTGAACAGCTCTATTTGGGGGCTCAGCTCTTCAATGAAGATCGCCATCCCCTCGTACTGCACAAATCGTCCGCACATACGCCGTCCTCCGTCTGTCGAAATCCCCTACAGAAAAATTGACCGCAAGCGTCCTACAAAGTTAACTGTACATTCGTACAGTATCTGTAAAAGGCCGCATCATGAGCTTCACCATTCTAGGTCCTATCGCTGAGGCAGGCGCGAAGCTGCCTATGTGTTCGTTCCAGGTTCCGGCTGGCTTTCCTTCGCCGGCAGCGGATCACATTGAGCTGCACATCTCATTGGATGAGGTCCTGAATATCCGCGCACCGCATGTGTACCTGGTAGCCATCACTGGGGAAAGCATGCAGGGGATTGGTATCTTCGAAGGCGATCTCGCGGTGGTGGATCGTGCCATTGAACCGGCTCACGGACATGTGGTGGTGGCTCTGCTGAACAATGAGCCCGTCTGCAAGCGCCTATGTAAGCGCGGCCGGGAGGTGATCCTTTTATCAGAGAACCCCAGATACCCGGCGCGTTATGTGCTTGAAGGCGATGAGCTCTCAATCTGGGGTGTGATTACCAGCACAGTGCGCAGCCATGTCTAAGCAAGAACCGACCTTTGCGCTGATCGACTGCAACAGCTTTTATGCCAGTTGCGAGCGGGTGTTCCGGCCGGACCTGGCGAAGGTGCCCATCGTGGTGCTGAGCAACAACGATGGCTGTGTCATCGCGCGCAGTTACGACGCGAAGCCGTTCATCAAGATGGGCGAGCCGTATTTCCAGATCAAGCACAAGCTCAAGCAACACGGCATTGTGTCGTTCTCCTCCAACTATGCACTGTACGGCGATATCAGCGAGCGCGTGATGAGCCTGATCGAGGCGTTGGTGCCGGCGGTTGAGGTTTATAGCATTGATGAGGCATTCGCCGATCTGACCGGTGTCAGTGGGTTGGATACGTTAGGCCGACAGATCCGCGCCCAGGCACTACGCTGGACCGGCATACCTGTTGGTGTGGGTATTGCTCATACAAAGACGCTGGCGAAGCTGGCAAACCACACAGCGAAGCGCCTGCAATCGCAGACCGGTGGTGTGGTCAATATCACCGACCCGGTTAAGCGGGACTGGGTGCTGCGTAATACGGACGTGGGGGAAGTGTGGGGCGTTGGCCGCAAGATGAAACTTCACCTTGATGCGATGGGCATAAAGTCTGCAATGGACCTGGCTAAGGCGGATCCCTGGACGCTCCGCAAGAAGTTCAGCGTTGTGATTGAAAAGACGGCCAGGGAGCTGGGCGGTACACCTTGCCTGGAGCTGGATGAGCCAGATCCGCCAAAGCAGGAGATCTGCTGCAGTCGCATGTTCGGTCAGCGGCTGACGGAGCTGCCGCCTATCAGAGAGGCTGTAGCCACCTACATGATGCGAGCTTCTGAGAAGCTTCGCGTCCAGAACTCGCTGTGCAAGAAAGTGCGCGTTTGTATCCGTACGGCATGTTCAATCCTGAAGAGGCTAAGTACGCCAACGGAGTGGTGGTTGATATGCCGTATCCCACCGACGACGTGCGCCTTCTCACTCAGGCGGCTGTTGGCGCGCTTGAGCGCGTATTTCGGTCAGGCTTCAAATACAGCAAGGCTGAAGTGATGTTGCTCGATCTATGCCAGCACGGGGAATATACCGATGATCTGTTCGCTACATCGCAACCATCCGAAGCAACTCGGGTAATGACGGTGCTTGATCAGATCAATGGGCGGTGGGGTAGGGGAACCCTGCGGTCAGCCAGCGTACCTACCAATCCTGAGTGGGGAATGAGACGTGAGATGATGAGTCAGAGCTACACAACGAAACTTGATCAACTTTGGAAGGTTCCATGTGTGTAATTGCGGTACGTTGGGCTAAGCGATCTGTGTGCTAGCGAATTAAAGATCAATTGTCACTGAGAAGCCATATATTCAAAAAAGTTTTGTTTGTTACCGGCTTCAACGCTCTCCTGCCATCGCTCATCCCACTCGACCAATACTGGGTCGCGGAGCAAGCCAGGGTGGCGAAGGTAACCAGTATTAACTAAATTCCTTAATTCAATGGCGGTTGTAAGTTCTTTCAAGAAAGAAAGCCGAAGCCCGGTTTTTGGTCGTATTCCTTGATGTATGAGTATATCGGAGTTTTCATTCTCGGTTCTTTTTCCGGGTAAAGTATGAAGCTTGCCAGTGTTTTTAACGCGAAATCTTTTTCCTTTCTTTATTTCTCTTAAATTAATCCGGTCACATGTGAGAAAATAAATATTTTCTTCGGCATTTGCTAGCGTCAGAGTATTGATCTGATCCATGTCACTCTGCTCTGTAACTTGGACCGACAGTTCTCGTCGTGCCCCAACTTTATAGACGCTTGCATCATAGAATAGAATCGTAATTCCTGGACAAATCGGGAAAAAAATTTGTAATCCTTTAGCTGCTGTGCCTATTCCATTGTGCGTGTGGCATGCTTCTAGAGCTTGATTGTAGAATACAACTGGATTATCAGATGTTATAAATTCTGCACCTTTTTTCGCGAGAAGCAATTTACATGATAAGTCCATAGCAAAATGTAGAGAATGGTTTGCTGCGTTCAATGCATGAATTACAGGGTCATTTACTGTGATCGAAACCTTGTCAAAAATATCTTCTGGAACATCAGGTCGATATGAAACATATTTTTGCGCCATCGCTACGAGCATCTCATTGATAGAGCGAGCAGCATAGAGAGTTCGATTGCGCTGATAGATCACGAACGTTAAAAAGTTCGCGTAATCAGCGCTTTCAAATCGAGGTGGTTTAAGCTCTCTCCGAATTCTACGGAATAATTTAGCTGCTTCACCTTCAATTATTCCAAGGGCTTTTTCCAATCCGTCATCTACACCATAAAGATAATCGCGATAGCATTGTGACTTCAGCTTTCCCTCACGAATAACAATATCTCTGCTCAAATTAAACAGATTTATTGTCTTATCATTAGAAGAAAAGTTTTTAAGGTATAACCTCGGAACAAAATGATGTTTTTTATTGGCAGCCATTGATCTGTACCGCTCCTTGGTCTTTAGCACGTATGAGGTGCTAGCGTACCAAATCAAGAGAGGTAAAAGGGTTTGCCGGGGAGATTTTGTAAAGGTATACATTGAGATTCTTTCGGGCACGCGTGGGCAAGGTTGCCTGCGCTCATAACTTCCACCTGAAGATGTGCTGTATATGTAGCCAGTGTCACGTGTTGTGCGCTGGCGGGTTGTGGATCCGACGAAGGGCTGGCTAGGATTGCAATTTGCTTCGCAACGCCACAGTGCTCAGATAGTTAGAATGTCGACTCTAAATCCTCATGACGGTGAATGAGTCGGGGTCTATTTTACAGCTCCAGTGTTCTTGAGCTGTAATCCACCGAGGGACGATCGGATTGGTTGCCAGCGGATTATAGACCAGTGCGGAATGATGCTCTGTGTTTAGAGCTATCTGTTCCAATAGATCGAGACCGAGAACTGCGCTGACGCATGCGTTGCGCTCATCGATAAAAGTGTCGGCTTCTACGCCATGTTCACTGCCGGGCTTGTCGATTCGCGGTCTGTGCTGATGGGATTGATCAACAATGTCGCCGGTATTTCGATCTATTTCCATCTGGATCGGGCCGAGACTGAATAGAACCTCTACTGGAGCTGGCTTTTGACTTACTCCGTACAAGCCTGTCATAGCCATGGGACTCAAAAGGTGAGCATTGACGGCAATAATGTAGGGCTCATCCTCTGTCACAATTCCACGTTCTAAATACTTTCGCAATTGCCTAGTTTTCTCGGAAATAGCGCTAGTCCACCGCAAATTTATAGCGTTGTATGGCACGCTTCGGACAACTGGTTTTGTCCCCGGACACTCAAAATACACGGATGGGATACCCATGGCTTGGGGGGTCTGGAGTTCCACCCAAGCGCTCTTGCCGTCCTTGGTAATGTGAAAGTCCGGACCAGCACTAGAACTCTTAAGCTCAAAACCGTCCTTCCACAACATCTCAGCGAGTAGAAGCTCGGCAACTCTTTGGCAGTATTTTTCGGGTAACCCGCTTGTTAGTTGAGTCTCAAAGATGGGGTCGGCCAGGCCTTCTGATCGAAACCGATCATATAGGGATGTCAAAAACTCCACCGCAATGACGGAGTATTCCGAGCGAGCGTTGGTCCAGCTGTTAATAAAGCTATTGATAACTTTTTCGCGTAAAGGATGAGGCTGCATTGTCAAGTCCTAGATGGGGGCTTCACTTTTTTGAGGGTAGTGATGGGGTACGTGAAGGCGAAAGCTGCACTAAGTTGAGAAAGTCACTGAATAGGTTTGTAGTCCTGTTGAGCTGAGCTGTGAGAATTTCTACTTCACCCTCCGGACTACGCGGGCGCAGTCGTTCGCGGTGTGCTGCGTGAAGGTGATTGAACTGCGATTTGAATACATCTTCTTCGTCAATTTTGAGCGGATGCAAGTGAAGGCTATGAACCAGCAGGTTGCGACGTTGTAGAAGAAATTGCAGTCCATCATCCTTTTCCGAGGTTTGAAAAGTACGCAGGCGCCGCCAGCTATCACTCTCCTCAAGCTGCTTGTTCATTTTGACTACATTTGTATGGATGCGAGTCATCACAGCGTTGAAGCCGTTTTGGTCGAATTTACGGATATTGAAAAATGTGAAGTCTAAAACCTGGCCGATTCGATCCCAGAATGAAAACAGCCTTATGTACGCTGCTTCTGCGTGCTCCCAGAAAGCCAATTGTGCATCTTTGGTGAGCAACACAGTAGCCTTTGGGTGCGGAGGCCATTCCAATAGCTCGGGTTGCTCGGTTAGGAGCCTTGAGCCAGTCATGAACATATGAGCACGTATTACAGATTTACGGGCTCGCTTGAACACATCGAATACTTCGGCCATTGATGATTCTGGATATTTGTCAGCAAGCGGTGCTATTTCGTCTTTGCGTACTAGGTGAGCTTCTGGAGGTCCACCCATGTGTCGCACCACACGATTCATGCGTAGATCGAACTCGCCGTTGTCAATGGCCGGCCATAGATAGGGGAATAGACCCTCTTGCAATCTCTCGTACTGCGCGAGAACGAGCATCTCGTTTGCGACGTGTGAGACAGCATTGCCGAGTACAGCAGCTAGGTCTTCCTCGGAGAACGACACACCGTCTTCCTTGGCCACTAGACATTCCTCATATATGTTTAGGTTGCGCCTGTCCCAATATTTTCAGCTCTGGAGCGAACCATTCGAAAACGGTGAAGCGTTACCAAAACGTCCGAACATTAGAGGGCTTTGGAACCTCTTGGATTAAAACATCAAAGTAGTCTACTTTCGCTATCGTTGGGGCCCCAGAGGAAATGAAGCAGGTTCGGGGTCTCAGGCGTGGGGCAAAAATGGGGCAATCCGTACGTCAATCTATGCCATCCAATGCCCATTATGCATTTATGCAACCTGCCTTGAACGAGCGTCACAGCCCGTAACTACGGGCCTATCCCTCTAAATTCCCCACATACTCCTACACAATTGGCGTGTGCTTTGTCAGAGGCGATTGGTTCGTAGCTTGGCCAAGCCCTGCTTGATGTGCCCAGCGTTTTCGCCGATCACGAGTAGAGCACCGCGTACGTTGTTACCACCTCATCCATGCCTTGCTTTTCGCTTTGGAGAGCCAGCTCCATCAGAGCTGCTTCCAACGCGAGCTGATTCTCGTACATTCGTTCAAGCAAATCTTGAAGTGAAGATTCCCCTGCCATGTGTGTCACTCCCCCTAAAAGGGCTAAGCATAGCAGTGGCCTAGTAAATTGGTGCTTGCTTAGAAATTGCTACGAAAGCGGCCGCTCAATGCCTCGAACGCATGGCTGGCGGCGGCTCTGGGGAGGGCTAGGTCCAATCCATCATCGACCAGATAAATCTTTTCGAAGCTAGAAAATCACCCTGGATAGTGGCAGAGTGCCGTCTTGGAATTCAAGGAGTAAGGGCAATGTATCAGGAGGTTTTGGATCTATTCAGCAGTAAAGGTGCGATGGTGGCTGCCATCAGTGTGTTAGTAGGAATCACACTAAAATCCATATCTATACTGAACCAGATCATGGAGTTTCATGATAAACATTTCATAGATAAGCGATATAAGATTTTAAAGGAGTTATCCTCTGGGATCCCTGTAGAAAGCAAACTTAAGGGCTACTTGGAAGATTCCTTGGAGCTTGAGGTGTTTCGCATCGTCTCAGGCGTCAGAGGAAGCTCCAAACAAATCGCGGCTCTTGTGAAACTGGACCGCTTAGGATATTGGAATAGTGAGGAAATTCGAAGAGTTTCTAAATTCCTAGTGGTGAACCCCGAAGACTCATTACCTTCAGTCAATATCACAACGGTCGACAAGCTTTCCGCGAGGCTTAGCTTGATTATGGCCATCCTTCTTCTCTTGTTAGGAGGCGCGATCTCAATCGTTCTGACTATAAAGATTCCTCCATATGGATTCTTCATAGGATTGATTCCGCTGACAGTCATGATATGGGCAGGCGCCTACTTCGCAGCCGATTATGGTACTTACCGGACAGCTCTTAGCATCCAAAAATACCTCGTCGCTCATCAAGAGACATTTTTTGCAGTACAGCAGAGTAACGATACTCAGCTCCCAAAAAACGTTCCTAATGAACTCGAAAAACCAGTGTAGCTGCCCACAAGGCAGCACGAAACATCTGGCTCGAGTAGGGAAATAGGGAGTAGGAGTATTCTGCACTTTTTCAAACCGCTTTCCCGAGTCGTTTAAGTTCCTTCATATTGTTGGACTGGATGCGCAGCCTCTGGGTGGGGATGATCTTCTTCGCGTATCTAGCAAAACAAGCGCCTGGTAGCCGAGCGGATCTTGATGCCCGGCTATCAGTATTGCTTGCAGAAGATCCAGCCAATGGGCGCACGTTCGTTCCTCCGCCGGCGCCACCAGCGTGGCTCACACAGTGCGTCGAGCCAACTTAATCGGGAGCATGCTCAACGAATTATCGCCGTCACCTGCGAAGGGGTTACTGAATAATTGTGCTGCGGGCATGTCAAGCATACGCCAAGGCTCTTAGGTCATGAAGCAAACTAAAAGTAACAATCAGAATTCAGGCAGGTTCGCGAGGTTATCCCGTTTGGTACTGTTACTGTCGGTGGATAGATAAACACTTTCTACTACATGCACGTCAGCTCCCATTTTGAACTTTCCAGTTTCTTTAATGAGGATCCACGTAGCAAAGGTAGCCTTATTTTTTCGAATTAAGTCGGCCACGAAAGCTCTGGGAACTGTGCGTTTGGGCCCGAATCCTTCCGGAACGTCTTCCCTGACCTCAACATAGTTTATGTGTTTACGTTCGGTGTCGTATCTAACCGCGGTGATGCAAAAGTCGGCCATGTTCAATCCTTGTCTACATGTTGGCACCTCGACGCTGAGGTGCAGCCAAAATAGTGCCCAGCGCGACTTTCTTCAATAGGCACCTGCTAAGGATACAGAGCACGTGATTTCTGCGGGATGAATAGGGCCGAAATCAATTCCGCATCCTTGCGCTGCGTGCCCAGTTTTAGCGGGCTCCCCACCACTGAAAATTCAGCAGGTGCGGAATAGGTTGTTATCTAACTACATGATTGGTATGAGGAAATTAGCGGATTGCAAATCCGCCTACGCCGGTTCGATTCCGACCTCGGCCTCCACTCTTAAAGCCCCGTAGATCAATGGTCTACGGGGTTTTTTAATGCCTGCGATTTGGGAATCGTTCTGCAACTTTGTGGATGTGTTCCGCAACCCTCGGCAGTTCGTTGAAATCGTATAGCATTTATTTTAGGTTCCTCGTTGGGTTACGCAGGTAGAAACGGGTGGGTATGATGCTCCCTTCGTTGGGGGTTAGATAAAACCTAGATGGATTACCTTATATGGAAATTGTGAAATTTGTTGCGCATAGTAAAAAGGTCATATCAATTGCGCAGAAGTACGGCTGGTATCCAGGCGCAAGGTATACGAATTTGAGGGATGTCAAAACCTTTAAGTTCGGATGTGAAGGGTTTTTAGATATCAACTGGAAAAGCTACGATTTTGAAATGCATCTGGCCGCAGCCGCTAAAGTGACACCAAGAATCACTATAGCTCGAGATATAGAGTGTATTTATACTTTAGATGAAATAATTAGGGAGGCGGAGGAGCTGCATCGACATAGTACTCACGTGGCCATTGTGCCGAAAGACGTACGTCTTAACGGTCGGTTGCAGGAGCTGATACCGAAAGAGTTCATGCTGGCATACAGTGTTCCGACTAGATATGGGGGGACTAAGGTCTCAATCGAAAGCTTTGATAGACCTGTGCATCTTCTAGGAGTGCGTCCAGATGTACAACGTTCTTTAGGGGATGTTATGAAGGTGTTTTCGATTGACTGTAATAGGTTTACTCTTGATGCAAGATATGGTGATTAT
The DNA here is from genome assembly GCF_034043515.1 of Pseudomonas sp. MUP55. Lineage (NCBI taxonomy): Bacteria > Pseudomonadati > Pseudomonadota > Gammaproteobacteria > Pseudomonadales > Pseudomonadaceae > Pseudomonas > Pseudomonas sp. MUP55. The sequence continues at coordinate 2,809,528 of NZ_CP138214.1, forward strand.
TTTGACGGTAGGCGTTTCATACCGCATCCGATAGGAGGGTACGAGCAATGTCTGACGGCCTCTATTGAAAACATTAACCAATTGTGGATGAATTACTCTGTACACCCAGACGTAACGGCGCTGATTGGAGAGCCAGTATGAGCAGAGAAGACTTGCTTTTGAAGATGTATGATCAAATGTTTAATGATATTAATCGCCATATTTTAGTTGTTTGGCAAAGTGTTGGTGTATTGATCGGAGCATTCGCAGTATTTGCTTTGGTCGAAAAAAATGTTGTATCAATAGATTTTGCAGTTTGTATTGTCTTGTTGTTAGCGCTTTGGTTAATGGCTCATTTGTTTGATGCCGCTTATTGGTATAATCGCAATTTAGTGATTATAGCTAATATAGAGCGGCAGTTTCTAGTGGAGAAAGATCCGAAGGAAATTCATTATTATTTTGGGTCGCATCGACCTACTAATAAAATGATATACCACCTTAGAATTCAGATGATGTTGGGGCTCGTTTTAGCTTTGTTGGTACTTGGGTACCATTTTTTTGATCGTGTGGTACCTGGATTCTCTCTTCCCTTATGTAATTTCTCAGTTGCTAGAAGTCTTCCATATATTTTGGCTGTAGTCTCGTCGGGTTATTTGATTTGGTTGAAGTGGTTGAATGTTAAAAAGTATAAGGAGTTTTTAAGGGAGTCACCTGCGAAGCCTATCAATAGTGCTGGAACAAACTATGGGGTTGGGCACGGCCACTAATCTAGTTTGGTTGGTTATTTTGTTGGGTTTACTATTTCCCCAACTCGCCGATAAACTTTTTAGTAATATCTTCCGCGGAGTGACCAAGCAGGCGGCTGGCGTGAGTCAATTCGATCTCACTGGCCGCTTTGGGGCGTATGTCCTTGAACTGGAATTGACGGATCAGCACTGCCAGGGCAGAGTCACCGTCGGCGCTGGCTTTGATCGCGGCCTTCTCGCGGGCTTCGTCCCACCTATTGCGAAGCATGTGCTGACTCATTCGACGGCCGGATGTGTTGTAGCTGCCTTAGCCTGCAAGGCAACATTAGTAGGCGCTCCCTTTTACGGATTAGTCCGACCTTCAAATGTCGGATGATAGCCACAAGCCATCGCTGGATCGCACTAATAGTAATGACTTCGGAACCCGTAATGAAAAAAGTTAGGGTCAGAAGCTGACTGCCAGATAGAGCCCCATTGATCGTTTCTTATATTCACGGCTCTTGCTTATCCCCATGCATGCTTATGCCCTGAATCAACTCTGGAATTAATCGCTCACTGAATCCTGAAACCACACCCAGTAATAACATCGCCGCTGACGAATGGCTAAAAAGTGTAAAGGCAACTCCAGAAACCACCGCACTGACAAGAATCAATCCAAATACGCCCCCCAAAAAAACCCTAACAACACATTGCATAAAAATTAGCGCATCAGTCTCGTGCTCACTGATAATAATATTTTTTGATCGTTCCAATACCGAAATAAATGCGCCAAGAACGCCGCCCGAAACCGCGACAATTGCCTGTTGAAGAAACCCAGAAAAGAAGTGAGAACGATGTATTAAGAAAGTCAACCCAACAATTATAAAAGTTATCAAAAAAGCTATCGATAAATATCTTACTTTTAAACCGTTCTCAACTGTCTTATTCACGTAGAGCCTTAGCTCTTCAAATACCCCTGAAATCAACGGATCGTTAGCACTCTCCAGTCTTCCCGCAAAAGCTGCAGCAAGACGTCTAAAGAATAACGAATGGTTTTTCAAGGGGAGCATCGCGATAGCGAACGACTCCAAAATCTTAAACTCTTTAACAGCCTCTCCTACTTCAGGTGTCATGAATGCCTTTTTCACGTGATGGACTATCCGATTGTCTTCGGTCATCCAAACTTTGAATTTTTCGTTCTGGGCTATGACTACCTTGACACCCACTAGCAAATCTATTTTTTGTTCCAAAGCGATAATGGCGCTGGCAATTGCATCTTTGTTTTCACGCTCTCCGAATATAGTTCTAACGGCGTTAAGTATTAGTCTGCTAATTACGCCGGACACAACCCCGCGAAATTTATAGCTTATTTTAACTTGGCTCTCATTTAAGACTCTTAATGCCTCATCTATCCTTTCGTCTTTTAACTCATAATACCAAGAGCAGTGATCGTCGCCGACCATGGTGTAAATAATATAATCCGATCCGCGCACATGTACGGACTCTACTTCTTTTCCGAACCATATGTCGCCCTGCTTTAAGGAGAGTTTGCTTTTCCCTAGTTTTGTATCGTTTTCCATTATTTAGTCGCTCCGTCGTAATTTATAGATAGAAAAAATCACTTCTTTCTCTTTAATCTTTTAATGTCTGTACACACAATCGGTATGGACGTTAATCGTTAATCCTACATTGATGGTAAATTGCCTGCCAGCTTTTTGACCGGGATAGCTTGTACTCAGTATCCGGAGTGCCACGATAGCCCCACTGTCGAATCAAAACATTCGCTTCTCAGGCCTATACGTGAAACTTAGAAATGCAGAGGTCGATAAATCTCTGTTTTTATTGGGCTTTAGAGTGATCGCTTTTGGTCAAAACTCTGCAAGCCGCTTTTGAGCGTATCTGATACTAAAAACCGGACTGAAAATCTCGCTTCCACGTGAAGTTTACATCTGCTGGCGTGCCGATAATTCTCGGTTTAACGTAGATACGCATGCCTTGATTCTGGCAAAGTGCTTTTACAGTCTAGATCGAAAACCACCCTTCACAAACGTCCCTAATGGCCGAGAGCCCGCCGATCAGACGTGTGCAATCGATCCAAAATTAACACCAAGGGTTGAAGGTGGGGTAGTTCCTGACGCGTTTGCCGCCGTATAGCGGCAATTATTTTCCGGTCAAAAAGGAATGGCTATGACCCCTTTAAACTGCCTACCCATCGCTGCAATTGGCGTTCTCTATATCGTCAATGCCACTTCGCATTGCACCAAAAGGGTAGCGCCATGCGCACAGGAATGATGCTTGCCGGGATTGGCGCCACCCTGGCGCTGTTGTCTGCATCACCAGCCCAGTCTGCGCCTCTGCCAGTCAGTGCCGGTCAGAATGGTATCTCGGTGCTGGTACAAGGCACGGGCACAGATATTATCCTGATCCCAGGATTTGCCTCGTCCTACGAAGTCTGGGCCGATTTGGCCTCCAGATTACGGCAGAACCACCGTCTGCATCTTGTACAGGTCGCGGGTTTTGCCGGATCGCCTGCTGTAAGCAATCCAGGCGGTCAAGTAGTCGCACCGACGGTCGAGGCCATCGCCGAATACATCCGCAGCCAGCGCATCGAGGCCCCGGTGATCATCGGTCATTCGTTGGGGGGTGAAGTGGCACTGATGCTGGGTGCTCGTCATCCTGATCAAGTAGGGCGCCTGATGATTGTCGATGCGATGCCCTTTTATACCTTGCTGTTTGACTCTTCAGCGACCAGTGAAACGGCGACGCCGCATGCTTCTGCGATGCATGATGCGATGTTGGCGGCAACGCCTGAGCAGGCAGAAGCCATGCAACAGGCCTCTATCGCCCGTCTCGCCAAAACTGAAGCGGTAAGGCCAGGTTTGGTTGCTGCGGGGATGAACTCTGACCGAAAGACGATGGCCGATGCCATGTACGAGCTGATGGTCACGGACCTGCGGCCTGAGCTTGGGCGCATAAAGGTGCCTGTGCAGGTCGTCTACGCCTACGACCCGCTTTATGGCGTAGAGGCGTCCCACATAGATGCAATGTTCCGTGATGCCTATGCCTCGACACCGGACGTCAGCTTCAGGCGAATTGACGATAGTTTTCACTTCATCATGCTGGATCAGCCGGAACTGTTCGCTGATGCCGTCATCACGTTCATCAACCACTGAAGGGCGGCAGGCTTGCCAGGCTGATGATTTGTTGCCGTGCATGCAGGTCACTGGCTGTCGCACTCCAGTAACTGCTTGCTTTGGGGGGGCGCGAAGGGAATCGGCTGTTCATGGCCAGTAGTCATTCGATCTACTCGCTGTATGCGAACACGTGGGGCTACGTTTAGGTTGTAAATACGACAGTCTTCTGCCGATGGTTCCTTAATAGGGTGATCTGCTGTGAGTGAGGGGCTTGAAGACATATTGGCCGAACAGTTGGCGGTGGTTTTTTGCGGAATCAACCCCGGCATGACCGCTGCCGCCCAAGGGCATCACTTTGCGGGCCGAGGCAATCGCTTCTGGCGCACGCTGCATCTGGCCGGGTTCACGCCCGGGCAGGTGCCTGCGCAATGTGATCGGACGATTCTTGAATACCGGTGCGGGTTGACCGCCGTGGTCGAGCGGCCGACGGCCCGCGCCGATCAGTTGTCCAGGCAGGAGTTCAGCGCAGCGGCAGCGGCTTTCGAACAGAAGATCGCTCGTTATGCACCGCGTTATGTAGCGTTCCTCGGCAAGGCGGCTTACTCGGCGTTATCCGGGCAGCGCAACGTGGAGTGGGGGCCTCAGGCCAGAACGTTCGGCAATGCCGCGGTGTGGATCTTGCCCAATCCCAGTGGGCGAAACCTGGCGTTCAGCCTGGAACAATTGGTGGTTGCCTACCAACAGCTCAAACAGGTCGCGATCGGTCCTGCCCCAGCCTTGAACCCACCACCATTCGTCTAGCCCCCGGCACTCTGCCCGCCGCGCTGCCTCTGAATATCAAGCGCGGATATCCCGGGCGTTAGAACGGAGAGCCAGCATGCACATCAACGAAGATGCACCAGGCAACATTTCCCAGCAGCAGCAATCCGCCCGCATCGCAGGCAGCGAAACAGGGCACGATCCGAAGCATGATGAGGATGCAGTACCGCTGCCGCCGGACGACGAGGCGCCTCTGGAGGAGGATATGTCGGACGTGGATGCGGCCGATTCGGTGGCGAGTGAGCATCCGGATAACTAGTGATTGATTCAAGCTTGCGAACCCGGCTGATGCCGGGTTTTTTTTGGATTCAGGATTCACGGTGGGTGCTGGGCGTGATCGGGCAGAACTGAAGAGGGGACTGCTGCGCAGTCCAGCGGGAGCAAGCTCCCTCGCCACAGGGGATGAGGGGTTTTTCGACGAATGACGTGTCTAGATCAAGGGTTTCAGGGCGGTCAGGGTTGTCATCGGGGTTTTAGCGGTCTACCCTGAAAATGTATGAATTGTTACAGACAATTTCGGTGAGACTGTTTTCCAGTCACACGACTTCAGGATGAGGAACGAAAAATGTTTTCGCACGAAAGCACTGCACTAGAGCTGTTAACCCTGGTTTTCGCTGTGACAGGCCTACTCTTGGTAGCCTGGTTTTTTCATCACCAATACGAACTTAGAGCGCGAAAGCGTGTAAAAAAACAACATGCTCTTGATAAGCAGCACTCAGCGCAAAGCCACTGACTGCCCATCACCTGCGCCAGCCTTGCGGCTGGCCTCAGCCCGCCGGTTCGGCCCGGCTGATTCGCTGTTCCTTGACTTCGCGTGTTTCTGCTGGACGCCTAATAATGCGCAGACCTTCAGCAGCTGCGCTGCCTGATCATGCGCGTTCAAGCCTGCGGCCATGGCCGTCAGTTCGACCACCGACCAGCCGATGACAGCGCCGGCATCTTCAAGGTCGTAGAACAGTTCCTGTTGCGCGGTCCTGGGGCCGTCCAGATTGTCGATCAACGTGTCCACCCTCTTGATTTGAGTAATGCATGGGCAAAGAAAAGCCCGCGATGGGGGAGCGGGCTAAAGGGGTGTTCATGTAGGAGCTGGGATAACCATAGAGGCCTGTCTGTGAAAGCTTTGTGAAATGCAAATGGCGGAGAAATAAAAGTGTATTCCCCGATCCACCGCCAGCTGTACGGGGCGATTAGCCGTGCAAGCCTCTACTGTCACAGGCACATCAACTCCGCCTGGATGCCGCGTCATGTTCATGTCCGCCAGTCTCTTGTCTGCCTTTGCTTTGTTCGCCTTCGTGTCTTCGATCACGCCTGGGCCCAACAACACCATGTTGCTGGCCTCCGGGGTGAACTTCGGCTTTCGTCGTTCCATTCCCCATGCGTTGGGGGTCAGCATCGGTTTCATGCTGCTGGTGATTTGTGTGGGGTTGGGCTTGGGTGAGGTGTTCAAGCTGTTTCCATGGGCCTACACGCTGTTGCGCTACGTCGGCGCTGCGTACCTGCTGTACCTGGCGTGGAAGATTGCCAACGCCGGCGGCATGGCCGACAGCGATGACGAGCAGGGCAAGCCAATGACCTTTCTTGCCGCGGCGGCCTTCCAGTGGGTCAATCCCAAGGCGTGGATCATGGCGCTGGGCGCGATCACCACCTACACGCCGGCCGAGGGTTACGTGACCAATGTGCTGGTGATTGCGTTGCTGTTTGCCGTGGTCAACTTGCCGAGTGTATGCGTGTGGGTCGGCTGCGGCAGCGGTTTGCGCAGCGTATTGCGCGAGCCGCGCTGGTTGCGGGCGTTCAATTGGACCATGGCGGGCTTACTGGTGCTGTCGTTGTATCCGATGCTCGTTGTGGGATAACCGCCCCATCAGACCGGCGAGATGGTTGCGAGCAAGCCGATGCCGATGGTCAACACCAGAAAACCGAACAGGAAAATAGCCATCTTGGTCATAAGGCCTCCGAAGGGAAGGGGACGACAGGAGTGTCGGGATGGCGCCATTGTCCGCTTTGGGCGGTTTTCGGTACAGACGCAGATGATGCGTAAAAAACCGTATCAGATTGCGCGGCGGCGGCTAAACCACGGGTTTTCAGGCCCCGCCGGCTTTTAAAGATCAGCCGCATGGGTTGCGACAGTGACCGCGTTTGCCCCTAAGATAGTGCCCCTCGCATTAACAATAAAAGTGGGCCAACCCTCGATGGAAAGACGCCAGTTCAGCGGTGGCATGAAGGGCAAGAACCTGCGCTACCTCAATGACGATCTCCCGCAGCCGGCCGCGGCCACCCGCATCGGCTTCCTGCTGCTCGAACACTTTTCGCTGCCTGCCTTCACCCAGACCCTCGACACCCTGGTCACCGCCAATCTTCTGCGTCCCGAGCTGTTCGCGTCACGCACGTTCGGTTGGGACGAGGGTGAGGTGATCAGCGATCTGGGTCTGGTCATCCGCCCCGATGCCAGCCTTGAACTGGCAGCGTTGCCGACGTTGGACTTGCTGGTGATCTGCGGCGGATTCCGCACCGAGCTCAAGGCCAGTGAAGACTTCATCCACATCTTGCGCGCTGCTGCCGAACAGGGCATCGGGCTTGCCGGCCTGTGGAACGGCTCGTGGTTTCTTGGCCGTGCCGGGTTGCTGCAAGGTTATCGCTGCGCCATCCACCCGGAACATCGCCCGGCGCTGGCGGAAGTGTCCAAGGCCGCCGAAGTGACCAGCGAGCCCTTCGTAATCGACCGCGACCGCCTGACCGCTTCCAGCCCCTCGGGCGCCTTCCATATGGCCCTGGACTGGATCAAGAGCCTGCACGGCAAGGCATTGGTTGAGGGCATCGAAGACATCCTGGCCTTCGAAGAGTCGCGCTACCGGCGTATCAAACCGACCGAAAACGTCTGCGTCAGCGCGCCGCTGCGCGAAGTGGTCAAGTTGATGGACGCCAACCTCGAAGAGCCCCTGGAGCTCGACCAACTCGCCGTCTACGCCGGCCGTTCCCGCCGCCAGCTGGAGCGCTTGTTCAAGGAACAACTGGGCACCACGCCGCAACGCTATTACATGGAGTTGCGCGTGACTGAAGCGCGGCGCCTGTTGCAGCACACCGAGCTGTCCCAGGTGGACGTGCTGGTGGCGTGCGGGTTCGTGTCGCCGAGTCATTTCAGCAAGTGTTACAGCGCGTATTTCGGATATCGCCCCTCCAGGGAGAAGCGGTTGGTCAAGTAGCATGGGCGCTGCAACGTTTTTTTAAGGGAATGCCATGAACATCACGCTTTTGGATCGTTATCGCGGCAGTTTGCTTGGATTGGCCTGTGGCGATGCTGTAGGGACCACCGTTGAGTTCATGCCTCGCGGGACCTTTTTGCCCGTCACCGATATGGTGGGCGGCGGGCCGTTCAGCCTCAGGCCCGGCCAATGGACAGACGACACCTCCATGGCGCTATGCCTGGCGGAAAGTTTGCTGCGCAAGGGCGGTTTCGATGCGGCCGATCAAATGGGGCGTTATCTGAACTGGTGGAAGTGGGGCTACCTCAGCTCGACCGGTGAATGTTTCGATATAGGCATGACCGTTCGGGAAGCGCTGGCGTCATTTGAGAGCAATGGCGACGCCTTCGCCGGGTCTACGGACCCGTATTCGGCTGGTAATGGTTCGATGATGCGACTCGCGCCCGTGGTGCTTTTTTACTTTCCAGACGCGGAAAAGATCCGCCAGTTCAGTGCGCTCAGTTCGCGTACCACTCACGCAGCCCAGGAAGCGATCGAGTGCTGCCAGTTGCTGGCCGAAGCCATTCGCAATGCCTTGCGCGGTGTGGCGAAAGATGAAGTGTTGCGCCTGGCAGACGCTGGGTTGTCAGCACCAAAAGTCAGGGAGATTGCTCGGGGGAATTATCGCGAGAAGGCAAAGACAGACATCGTGGGGTCGGGTTATGCGGTTGCCTCTTTAGAAGCGGCTTTCTGGTGCTTCGACACCACTTCCAGTTTTGCCGAGGCGGTACTCGCAGCGGCAAACCTGGGAGATGATGCCGATACAACCGCCGCCATCGTGGGGCAGTTGGCCGGCGCGTATTACGGCGTCCATGCTATCCCCATCGGTTGGCTGGACACGCTATACCTACGCGACGATATCGAAGAGACCGCCGATGGGTTATTTGCTGCCGCCTCGAAGCAATCATCTTAAGACGGTGGGAATGGTGCGGTTCTATCAGAACCGCCCCAGTCGATACGCCTCCAACCCAGCTACCGCCTCACCGCTGGCCAACTGAGCGACCTTTTCCGCCGTCACCGCCGCCTGGGTCAGTCCCAGATGCTGGTGACCAAACGCGAGCAACACCTTGCCGTCGCACACCCGATCAATGATCGGCAACGAGTCGGGCAGCGACGGGCGGAAACCCATCCAAGGTGTGGCGTCGTCGGCATTCAGCGGCTGGCGGAACAGTCCGCTGCTCAACCGGTGCAACTGCCACGCTCGCTGCATGTTCGGCGGGCGTTTCAGGCCGGCGAATTCGACGGTGCCGGCCAGGCGCAGGCCGTCGTTCATGGGGGTCATGATGAATTTGCGCTCCAGCGAGGTGACCGCGAAGGGCAGGCGCTGGTGTTCGTGGGGCAGCATCAGGTGGTAGCCGCGCTCGGTGTCCAGCGGCACGTGCTTGCCGGTGAGTGCGGTGGTCAGGGCCGCGGAGTGGGCGCCGCAGGCGATCAGGACCTGGCGTGCGCTCGCGGTGCCTTGATCCGTCGTCAATACCACACCGTTGTCGTCCACCCGTGCGTTCAGGACGCGCTGCTGCAGGAATTCCACACCCAGGGCCTTGGCGGCTTCAACCAACTCGCCCACCACGGTGTAGGGGTCAAGAAAATGCCCGGTACCCGGAAAAAACAAACCGCCTTGTATCGCCTCGCTCAATTGCGGCGCCGCGGTGTGCACCGCTTGCGCCGACCAGAACGCCACCGGCACGCCTTGCTGCATCATGCGTTGCTGCAAGGCGTCCAGGGCGGCGCGGGATTCGGCGCGCTCGAACACCAGCAGCGAGCCGTCCTCGCGTAACAGCTGGGGTCGCCCGATGGACTGCAACAGCCGCTGCCACGCGCCAAGGCTGGCTTCGTTCAAGGCGCGGATGCCAGCGACGGTGCGCTGGTAGCGCGCCGGCCGCAGGTTCAGCAGCAGGCGCATGAACCAGGGCAGGGCGCGGGGCAGGTAGGCCCAGTCCAGGCGCAGCGGGCCCATCGGGTCCAGGAGCATGGCCGGCAGGCGTTTGAGGATCGACAGGTCGACGATGGGAAACACCTGCTCGGTCGCCAGGTGCCCGGCGTTGCCATAGGAGGCGCCCATGCCGGGCGCCTGCGCGTCGATCACCCGCACCTGCCGACCTTGTCGGGCCAGTTGCAGCGCACAAGTAACGCCGATGATGCCGGCGCCGACCACGACGATATCCGCTGAAGGGGGCTTGGCCATCGTCTAGGCCTCTCTGCTGCCGTCGAGCAAGCGGCGCAACCGCAAGGGGTTGGCGTGCTGCACGGCGGTGGGCAGCAATGCGTCCGGGAAGTCCTGGTAGCACACCGGCCGCAGGAAGCGCAGGATCGCCGCCGTCCCCACCGAGGTGCTGCGCGCGTCCGAGGTGGCCGGGAACGGCCCGCCATGCACCATGGCATCGCACACTTCCACGCCGGTTGGCCAGCCGTTGACCAGCAGGCGCCCGGCCTTGCGTTCCAGCACCGGCAACAACGCCTTCGCCTGCGGCAGGTCAGCTTCATCCAGGTGCAGGGTGGCGGTGAGTTGGCCCTCCAGGTGTTCAGATACCTGGCGCAGTTGTTCGGCATCGCTGCATTGCACCACCAGCGAGGCCGCGCCGAAGACTTCGGCTTGCACCTGTGAATTACTCAGGAAGGTCTCGGCCGAGGTCACGAACAGATGAGGCTGGCCCTGGTTCGGGCCGCTCGCCGGTAGGCCTTTTGCGGCGACCCGTGCATGGCTGGCCAGGCTACGTGCGCCGCTTTCGTAGGCGTTGAAGATACCGGGAGTGAGCATGGTCTGGGCCGGGCAGCGCTGGAGCGCGGCGCTGGCGGTGCTGATGAAACGATCCAGGGCGGGGCCTTGCACGGCGATCACCAGGCCGGGGTTGGTGCAGAACTGGCCGGCGCCCTGGGTCAGTGAGGCGACAAAACCTTCGGCCAATGCATCGCCGCGTGCGTGCAGCGCGTTGGGGAACAGATAGACCGGATTGATCGAGCTCATTTCCGCGTACACCGGAATCGGCTCGGGGCGCGCCTGGGCCGCCTGGGTCAACGCCACACCGCCACGGCGCGAACCGGTAAAGCCCACCGCTTTGACACGTGGGTCGGTCACCAGCGCGATACCCACTTCATGGCCAGCATCGTAGAGCAGCGAGAACACACCGTCCGGCAAGCCACAATGTTGCACCGCCTGGGCAACGGCGCGGCCCACCAGCTCACTGGTGCCGGGATGGGCCGGATGGGCCTTGACGATCACCGGGCAACCGGCGGCGAGTGCCGAGGCGGTGTCGCCGCCGGCCACGGAGAAGGCCAGGGGAAAGTTGCTGGCGCCAAACACTGCTACCGGGCCCAGGGCAATATGGCGTTGGCGCAGGTCGGCACGGGGCAGGGGCTGGCGCTGGGGTTGGGCGGTGTCGACCCGTACATCCAGCCATTCGCCCAGGCGTACGGTGCGTGCAAAGCTGCGTAACTGCCCGCAGGTGCGGCCGCGTTCGCCCTGGATACGCGCACTGGGCAGGCCGGTTTCGGCGACCGCGCGTTCGATCAGCGCATCGCCGAGGGCTTCGATGTTGTCTGCGATGGTCTCCAGAAACGTGGCGCGGGCGGCCAGGGAGGTTTCGCGGTAAGTGTCGAACGCGGCCCAGGCCAGTGCGCAGGCCTGCGCGACCTGCTGGCGGTCGCCGCCGGCATAGGCGGGTTCCAGCGGCGTGTTGGTGGCCGGGTTGATGGCCCGGATCGTCTCGCGAGTGCCGCAAAGGGAGTGCTGACCGATCAGCATGTTGCCCGTCAGAGTCATGGAGTCATCCTGGAAAACACAAAGAGTAAGTAGCTTTTTGTGGCGAGCAAGCTTGCTTGCGCCGGGGCGTGCAGCGCACCCCAATAAAGCCTGCGGCCGCTACACAACCAGCGGGAGCAAGCGCCCTCGCCACAGCGATCAGTCGACGTTCTGCTCAGCCGACCAATTGGCGTACCACTGGCGGAACAGCGCGTACTGCTGCTCGGCATAGCGGCGCTGAGCGTCGCTGAGTACATCGGTTTCGTTAAAATGCAGCGCATAACCCTGGTCGCCATTGAGTACCATCAAGTGCTTGTAATACAGCACCAGGTCGCAGCCTTCATCGAAGGACGACAGCACCGCCAGCGCCGCTTCCAGCTCGCGCGCCTGGCGACGGGCCTTGGCGTCGCCACTGGCGGCTTTTTTGCTCAAGGCCACCAGTTGCAGCACTTCCCGCGGCAGCGCGTTGCCGATGCCGGTGATGGCGCCGGTGGCGTTGCAATTGACGAAGCCGTGCACCACTTGGGTGTCGACACCAACCATCAGGGTCACATCATCGTCCTGGGAGGTGATGTTTTCCGCCGCGTAGCGCAGGTCGGCGCCGCCGCCGAATTCCTTGAAACCGATCAGGTTCGGGTGCTCGCGGCGCAGTTCGAAGAACAGCTCGGCGCGGGTGGCGAAACCGTAGTACGGGCTGTTGTAGATCACCGCCGGCAGGTTGGGCGCCGCGTTGAGGATCGCCGCAAAGTGGGCCTTTTGTGCGGTGGCGGAGGCGCTACGGGACAGCACGCGCGGAATCACCATCAAGCCCTGCGCGCCGACCTTGGCCGCATGCGCGGCGTGGGCAACGGCCTCGCGGCTGTTGACCGCGCCGGTGCCGACGATGGTTGGCACACCGGCGGCCACCAGGCGCGCCACGCCTTCCTGGCGCTCGGCTTCGGTGAGCAGCGGCCAGTCGCCCATGGAGCCGCAATACACCACGGCGCTCATGCCGATATCGATCAGCTCGCGACCCTTGGCCACCAGGCCATCGAAGTCCGGTTTGCGCGCCGGGGTGCACGGCGTCATCAGGGCGGGCATGCAGCCGGTGAAAATGTTGTCGCTCATGGTGCTGACTCCTTGGTACTTGAGTATGAGAAGGGGCTCAGATGCCCCAGGCAAAAGGGTCCTGCTCGTCGATCAGCAAGGTGCTGTCGGCGGTCATGTGGGCGCGGCCGGTGATGAAGGGGCGCACGCGTTCGCTGTCCCATTCATAGCGGGCCTGGAATTGGCTGCCGGTGATGCTGGCCTGTATCCAAAGCTCGCCGGGGCTGAGGGTGCCGTCGGCGGCCAGGCAGGCAAGCTTGGCACTGGTGCCGGTGCCGCAGGGGGAGCGGTCATAGGCCTTGCCGGGGCACATCACGAAGTTGCGGCTGTCGGCATCGGCGTCATCGGCGAACAGTTCGATGTGGTCGATCAGTGCGCCGTCTGCGCCATGGATACCCTGGGCTTCAAGGGCCTTGAGCATGGCCCAGGTGTAGTCGGTGAGGGCGTCCACGTTGCTCATCTGCAACGCCTGGCCGTGGTCGGAGACCAGGAAGAACCAGTTGCCGCCCCAGGCGATATCACCCGCCACCCGGCCATGGCCGGGCACGTCCACGCTGACTTGTCGGCGATAGCGATAGGCCGGGACGTTGCGCAGCGTCACCGCGCCGTCGTCGTGCAGCGTGGCCGCCACCGGGCCTACCGGTGTGTCGACGGTGTGCACGCCAGGCTCGATAAGCCCCAGGTAATGCAACGAGGCGACCAGGCCGATGGTGCCGTGGCCGCACATGCCGAGGTAGCCGGCGTTGTTGAAGAAAATCACGCCACAGGTCGCGCCGGGAGTGACCGGCGCGCAGTACAGCGCGCCCACCAGTACATCGTTGCCACGCGGTTCCAAGAGGCAGGCGCGGCGCCATTGGTCATGGTGGTTGCGCAGATCCTCAAGTTGATCAGCGATCGTGGCGCCCGCCAGCGCGGGGAAGCCGTTCATGATCAGGCGGGTGGGTTCGCCGCCGGTGTGGGAGTCAATGACGTGCAGGCGTTTCATGCAAGGCTCCATCAGTGAGTGGCCGCAGAGAGCGGGGTGCTGTAGCGCTCGTCGCTGACGGCTTCGCTTTCATCGTCTTCGCTTTCCAGGCGCACCAGGTGGGCCGGTACGCCGGTGGCGGCGCCCCAGTAGTAAATGCCCAGGGCGCAGACCGCCACGGCGACGGTGTCGAACGGATGGCTGATCAGGCCGATGCCGCCAAAACTGCCGAGTTTGGAGAGCAGAATGGTCAGCGCGTAGAAGCCGATCAGCCAGGCCGACGAGCGCACTTGTTGCTTGAGATTCAGGTGGGCGGTGGGCACCCAGCGTGCGCACAGCAGGTACACCACGAACATCAGGATTTGCAGACCGAGCAACCAGGACACCGTGCTCCAGCCCGACCAGTACACAATCAGCGCGGCGATGATGAACGACAGCGGGCCGAGTACCGCCATGCCCTTGACCCGGAACGGGCGCGCCAGCTGCGGTGCATTGCGGCGCAGCGCGGCGACCGTTACCGGGGCCACGGCGTAACTCAGGATCAGCGCGGCCGAGACCACGTTGATCAGCGCTTCCCAGGACGGGAACGGCAGGGTCCAGAACACCGACAGGCCAAACGTCAGCCACAATGCCGGGCGTGGAATGCCGGACTTTTCATCGATGCGGGTGAAAATCTTGAAGAAAGTGCCGGTCTGCGCCCAGCCATACACCACGCGCGGGGTGGCATTCATGTAGATGTTGCCGCAGCCGCTGGGGGAGATCACCGCATCGGCCACCACCAGGTAGGCCAGCCAGCCCACGCCGAGTGCCAGGGCGATATCGCGATAGGGCAGCGCCAGTTCCTTGCTGATCCCGGCCCAGCCATTGGCGAGCATCTCGGTGGGCACGCCGCCCAGGAACGCGGTTTGCAACAGCACGTAGATTGCCGTCGACAGCAGCACCGAAAGGATCAACGCAATCGGGATGGTGCGTTGCGGGTTCTTTACTTCACTGGCCACCGAAATGATCGGCGTCAGGCCCAGGTAGGCGAAGATCACCCCGCCGGCCGACACCGCCATCTCGATGCCCGACAGCCCGAACGGCGCAAAACCATGCAGCTGGAAATTCGCCGGCTTGAAAAAGGTGAACAGCACGCCGATCACCAGCAATGGCACGATGAACTTGAACACGCTCACCAGGTTATTGGCGATGGCGAAGGTCTTCACGCTGCGGTAGTTGAGGATGAAGAACAGGCACAGCAGGGCAAACTGCACCAGCCAGCCCAGGGTGGTCGGGTCGCTGGAGCCGGCCTTGGTCAGCTCGGGAAACCACGCCGCGGCGTATTGGCGCGAGGCGACCACTTCAATCGCCACCAGGCTGGAAAACGCGATCAGCGTGATAAAGCCCATCAGGTAGCCCAGCAGCGGGCCGTGGGAATACACCGGGTAACGCACCACGCCACCGGCGCGGGGCAGGGCGGCGCCGAGTTCGCAGTAGACAATGCCCAGCAACAGCACCGCGAACCCGCCGATCAGCCAGGAAATAATCCCGCCGGGACCGGCGATGGCAGAGACATGGCTGGCGGCGAACAACCAACCCGAACCGAAGATGGCCCCCAGCCCGATAAAGGTGAGGTCCATCAGTGACAGCTGTTTCTTGAACTTGCCTTGGCCTGACATAGCGGCGCCTTCTTGTGAGTTATTGGATAGGCATGCAGTGGCGTTATCGTGAACCCGATGGGCGGGCGGCGATTGATGTTTTGCGGTGGGATGGATGACGAATTCAGCACAATGGCCGGCGCTCGACAGCGTCGCGGGCATGGGGCAATCTGCGTGGCGTCAGGGGCTGAAGCGGGCGATGAAGGTCATGGTGCAGCAGGTGTTTGCGAGTCTTTTCCAGGGCAGTCGCCCCCACAGCATCGAGCAATTGCTGACCGGCGCGGTGCAGCTGTTGCCGCTGCTGGACGTGATCCCCAACGCGGCGATTTTCATCAAGGACATCGACGCCCGCTACGTGCTCGCCAACCGCACCCTGGTGCAGCGCTGCGGCCTGCGGCAACTGCAACCGCTGCTGGGCAAGACCAGCGCCGAGGTGTTCCCCGCGCAACTGGGGCCAGGCTATACCGAGCAGGACCGACGGGTGCTGCAGGAGGGTCTGGTGCTGGAAGACCAGCTTGAGCTGCACCTCTACGGCAGCCGCGAACCGGGCTGGTGCCTGACGCACAAATGGCCGCTGTATAACGAGAGTGGCACTATCATCGGCCTGGCCGGCATTTCGGTCGACCTGCAATCGGCCAGCGAAACCCATCCTGCCTACCAGCGCCTGGCAGCGGTGGACGAGCATATCCGCACCCACTTCAACCGCCGCGTCACCCTCGGTGAGCTGACGCGCATCGCCGGCATTTCCGTGGCGCAGCTGGAGCGTTACTGCAAGCGCGTGTTCCACCTCACGCCCCGCCAAATGATCCAGAAGGTACGGCTGGAGCATGCCCATCGATTGCTGCACAGCGAACTGCCGATCACCGAGGTGGCGTTGCAGTGCGGGTACACCGACCACAGCGCGTTCACCCGACAGTTCAAGGCGTCGACAGGGTTCACGCCCAGGCAGTACCGGCAGGCGACGCAAGGCTTGATATAGCTGCTATCCAATGTGGGAGCAACTGTCTTATTGGATTCAATTCAGAAGTCATTTTCATAGGCAGCAAAGCTCCCACAGCTTAGGCCGTGCAATGCTGAAGGAAATTGCTGCTACCGAGCTAATCGGTGCGCTCTTTCCATTCAGTGCGGTCACGCAGCATCGCGTTCAGACGTACCAACAAAACGCGCATACAGGCGATCAACGCGACTTTGGCGCATTTCCCTTTATCACGTAGCGCCTTATATCGAGTCCCGAATTCTGGCTGGTCACGGATAACCACCCAACAGGCCATGTAAAGTGAGCGACGGGCTGAAAACCTTCCGCCACTAATATGGCGTGCACCTTTATGCCTTCCGCTGTCGTTGTTGTACGGAGCGAGGCCCGCTAGTGCCGCGATAGGGCGCCCTCCAATCTCTCCCAGCTCAGGCAGGTAAGCCATAAGACTGGTGGCAGTAACCAGCCCGATTCCTTTGACTGAACACAGTCGAGCCACCTTTTCGCTATCTAACTCGTTCGCACTTTGACGAATCAGTTGATCTATCGCCTCCACTGCCACGGTCAAATAGTCGATATGGTTCTGTAATGCAGGCTTTACCGCATCGCAGGAAGCTGTTTTCAGGCGTCGTCTGTCGTCATCTCTTTGCTGAACAAAATGCTCCCGCTGCTGGACCAACGCGCGCAGCTTATCGTGCTCCGGGCTTGTAACTCGGGCGCTTGGCGAGTCTAGAACAGCTGCATAGTGCGCAAGAGACTTTGCGTCTATCGGGTCGGTTTTGGCTTGTTTGCCCATCGCCCTGGAAAAACTCTTGGCTCGGTGCGGATTGATGCAGATGACATCAAGGCCCGCAGCCTGAAGCGCCTTCATGACTTTGCGCTCATAACCGCCAGTAGCCTCCAATACCACGCGACCAACCTGGTGAAGCAATAGCCACCCAATCAACCCAGGGAAATCTTCTTCGGCGTTAGCGCAATTTACCCCAACGTCAACCTGATTAACTCGAGCCTCAAGGCTGTCCTTGGAAACATCAATACCTGCTGGATAGGAAAACATAGCCAAATCCTCTTACACTTAATGTGAGAGCGCTCTGGCTTGGCCCACGCTTGTAACTGTTCGAGGTGGGCTCGTTCAACTGTTCGGGCTCATGTCCAGAGCGGAGAGGTGAGTAGCAGCGTGGGCTCCCACACGTGCTTTAAGCACTCGGGGCATTCAGCTTGCTACTCACCGCTCTCACCCTCAGTCTAATCCTGGCTCAAGACACAAGGGGGCTTGCCCCCGATGACGGTAGCTCAGTCGATATCATCATTGACTGACCCACCGCTATCGGGGGCAAGCCCCCTCCCACATTGAATACCTGCAAGGTTTGAGATCAGGCCAGGTCGACCAGCACGATCTCGCTGTCTTCAATCGCGGTCACCCGCAGCACCTGCTCATCGGCAACCGCCACACCGTCTCGCGCTTGCGCACGCAAACCATTGACTTCAATCACGCCCGTTGCGGGCACCAGGTACGCACGGCGCCCACTGTCGAGGCGGTATTCGGCACTTTCGCCTGCCTTCAGATTGGCCGCCACCAGGCGCGCGTCGGCCCGAATACGCAGGCTTTGCGCATCGCCGGCCTTACCGCTGGCCAGGGTCACGAAACCTTCGCGCTCACCCTGTGGAAACGGTTTGGCGCCCCAGGAGGGCGGCAACCCGGCCTCATTGGGGATGATCCAGATCTGAAAGATCTTGGTAGGCGTGGCTTCCAGGTTGTATTCGCTGTGGGCGATGCCGGTGCCGGCGCTCATTACTTGCACATCACCGGCCTCGGTACGGCCCTTGTTGCCAAGGTTGTCGGCGTGACTGATCGCGCCTTCACGCACGTAGGTGATGATTTCCATGTCGCGGTGCGCGTGCTGCGGGAAGCCGCTGCCCGGCGCAATGATGTCGTCGTTCCACACCCGCAGGTTGCCCCAGTGCATGCGCTCGGGATCATGGTATTCGGCGAATGAAAAATGGTGATGGGCATCGAGCCAGCCATGGTGGGCGCCGCCCAGAGTGTTGAAAGGTCGAAGTTCAAGCATGATCGTCTCCTGTTGATAGCCCTATGATCCAGCAGCGCATGATCGATAAAAAGCGTAAAAAATGCCTGATTCCTATCTGTTTATTCGATGATAAATAAGGGCATTAACATTCACTTCATCGCCTAACTGCATGACATCAAAGCATTTGGCTGGAACTGAGCGGCGATTCCGGCGACCATGGCGCACCGTTAAAACCAAGCTCATCGCAGGAGTCCGCGTGCCGCACCCACAGCCTGATCTGCCCCCTGAACTGCGCCCTCTGGCTGAAATGCCGTTGTTGAAGCGGCTCGCTGCGCGCCTGTTCGGCCACGGCCTCACGCGTTTGCGCGCGCAGCACCGGTTCTCCTGGCTGCATGGCCAGGCCGACGGTTTTCGCAGCGGGCATGAAGCCGGGGTGGAGTACGGTTACCGCGAAGGCAAGGCAGAGGGGTTGGAGGAAGGCCGGCAGGTCCTGCTGATTCGCGATTTTCGCAGCGATGAACACCGTGCTCCCGGCATTGATGACAGCCTGTTCGACGATTGGCGACTGCCGCTCACCCCTGAAATCAAAAAGCGCATGAAGGCCGACGTTGCACGTTTATTGCCTGCCCACGCCCAGCCCAGCGCCGCGCAGTGGAAGATGATCTTCAGCGACACGCCGTCCACCTCGGTAATTGCCGGTGCAGGCGCGGGCAAGTCCACCTCGCTGGTGCTGCGTATCCTGCTGCTGACTCACTACCTGGGCTTTGAGCTGAGTTCGATGACGGTGGTGACCTTCACCCGTGAGTCGCGCAAAGACTTCATCAATAAGCTCATGAACATCCTCACCCTGTGGGGCCAACCCCTCGACCAGAAAGAAGCCCAGGCGGTGGTGCGCACCTTTCACTCGCGCATCCTGCCGATGGTGCGCAGCCTGCCGGGCTTTGAGCGGCTGCAGGCGTTCGAGAACCTCAGTGCCGGGTTCGAAGACGCCGACAGCAACCCGTTCGACCTGCGCATCAACGACGCCCAGCGCCAACAGATGAACGCCTGCTATCACCGTTTGCATGGCCGCCATGCGCGGTTTCGCGAGCTGATCGCACCGC
Organism: Pseudomonas sp. MUP55; assembly: GCF_034043515.1. Classification (NCBI taxonomy): domain Bacteria; kingdom Pseudomonadati; phylum Pseudomonadota; class Gammaproteobacteria; order Pseudomonadales; family Pseudomonadaceae; genus Pseudomonas; species Pseudomonas sp. MUP55. The sequence goes on from NZ_CP138214.1 coordinate 2,828,956, forward strand.
TGGCGCGTCACGGGCTGCAGCTCAAGGAACTGGAGCGCGATCATCCGGATGTGCAGAAACGCGCAGCGGTAACGGAGCTGGCGGCCAAACGCGATGAAGAACTCTGTGATGTCATCGAGGATCTGTGGTTTCGTGCCGGCGCCTGGCCTATCCAGGGGATCGAGCCGAACCGGCAGCGGGTCGAGATCAACGGCGCGCAGTTCCACTGCCATGGCTATATCCCTGAGCTGGATGCGTGGGTAGTGCTGGGCTTTGATCCGCGGGAAAACGCCCAGATCAACCGACCGAATTCGAAGTTGTCAGTGCGCGCAGAATGGGCGGTGAAGCGCACCCTGTTTCAAGCTTTCTGTCGTAAGCCTTTGATATGGTTGGATGGTTACGAATCTTCAAGAAGATTGTTAAGTAGCCTGGCAGGCGACGCCACGGCAGGGCCTGGGTTCGATTACAAGGTCAAGGGTGAGCTGGCTTCGGCGCCGCTGCTGGACAGCTTTGTCATGGCCGCTGGCTTTATCGAGAACCTTGGGTTGGATGTGCCCACCGCGGTAGGCGGGATGAGTTTCCCCAAGGACGATCCTGACCGCTTGTTCTTTGAAGCCCTGGGTATTTTCTGGAAAGCCCTGGAAGACCACTTGCTTGATCAGTCGCCACCGATCATGACCTACAACCGCATGTTCTCGTTATTTGGCGAAAATACCCCGGAGAACCTCAAGCTGCTCAGCGATCCGCTGCTGCGGCCGATGTCACACCTGATGATCGACGAGTTCCAGGACGTTTCACCGCAGATCGTCTCGTGGATTCGCGCCAGCCTGCGGGAAATCCGCAGTCGCGGCCCGGCCATGCACGTCGGGCGTGGGGCCCAGCGTTCGTCATTGCTGTGCGTGGGGGACGACTGGCAGTCGATCTACGGCTGGCGCGGCAGCTCGCCCCAGTACTTCATGGAATTCAACAAGGAGTTCCCATCGCCGAGCACCACCCGCGTGATGCTGGGTGAGAATTACCGCAGCCACCAACACATCATCGACGCGGCCGAGCACATCGTGCGCAGTGCACCGGCCATCCCCGGCAAGAAGGCGAAGGCCTGCGGCGAACCCAAGCCATTGGTGCCCGTGATAGTGCGCGAACGCGACGACGCCGCACTGGCCCGGCAGTTACTCGAACGCTACCAGCAGGGCGATACGGTGCTAATGCTGTATCGAAAAAGCAGCGATAAGTTATTGATACACGAGCATATTCAGGCTGTAGTTAATCTGGATTCTAGCTTGCCGCCCCAGGCGCGAAGGCTCAAACAGCTGACCTACCACAGCGCCAAGGGCCTGCAGGCCGATTCCGTCTTTCTACTGGGTGACTGCCAGCACCTCACCAGCTCGCCCTACAAGAACCAGGTCTACCGCCTGGCGGGCCTGGGCAAGGAAGGCGACAGCGAGGCGTACGACAACGCACAAAAAGACGAAGTGCTGCGTCTGGCCTACGTCGGTATCACCCGAGCGGCAAGCCACTGTTACTGGTATGTGGAAAAGCCCGAAGGCCAGGCGGTGAATGTGCTAAGGGCGTCGGAGCGGGTGGACGGCAGGAAAGCGTTTTTCGACGATCAGCGCGGTTAATGTGGGAGGGGGCTTGTTCTGGTCAAGTTTTTCCGGACACCGGTTACGGTGATCAAGCCGCCTCCTGCTCCATGGCTATTGGCGACAGGTAGTTGTTGTAGCTGTGGAGCCTGATTCGGTTGTATCGCATGAAAAAGCGGGTCATATCCTGCTTGGCTTCTTCAACTGTCGTATAGCCTTTGGTGGGCACCCACTCTGATTTGAGCGTCCCGAAGAAACGCTCTGTTGGCGCGTTGTCCCAGCACTGCCCCCTGCGGCTCATGCTTTGCGTTATTCCATGCTCCAGCAGCTCGGACTGAAAGAGCTGGCTGGTGTATTGGCAGCCTTGATCTGAATGAAACATCAAGCCTGCATGTTTGCCTCGAACCTCCACCGCCATTCTCAGCGCCCTGCTAACCAGGTTGGCGTCATTGATCAGAGAAAACGCCCAGCCAACGATTCGGCGGGCGAACAGATCAATCACCGCTGCCAAGTGATACCAGCGTTTCCCAACCATCAGGCTGGTAACGTCGCCGCACCAGACCTGATTAATTGCGGTTGGCTCGAAGTTACGCTCGAGCAGGTTCTTGGCCACAAATGCTTCGACGCCTCTAGAGCGATACTGATGGCGGCGACGCTGTTTGCTGGCCAGATTTGCCTCCGCCATGAGCTTTGCAACTAAATACCTTCCCGCCTTGATCTGTTGGGCCTTCAGGCGCTGAGAGATCATCCGTGCGCCTGCACTTTCCCGGCTTTCGACATGCAATTGCACGACTTTTGCTCTAAGCGCGTCACGCTCGGCATTCGGTGCTGAGCGACGCTTAATCCAGTCATAAAACGCGCTGCGAGAAACGCCTAGCGCACTGCAAAGCAGGCTGGTCGGATATGAACTCGACTCCCTCAGTTCCTCGATCAGGAAAAACGATCGGGATCCGACATCAAGAGAGCCGTAGCCTTTTTTAAGATTTCAGCCTCAGTCTCCAGGCGCTTGATCTTGGCTCGTAGCTGTTGAAGCTCTCGCTGTTCGTCGCTGATAGCCTTGGTACCTGCCACTGGCTGCCCTTTGTGACGTTCTTTACGAACCTGATCAACCCAGCGGCGCAGAGCCGTAGGGCCAACGTCCATCGATGCGCAGACGTCGGGAACTGAGCAGTTATCATCAAGAACCATGCTTGCAGCACGTTGCTTGAACTCGTGGGTATAGGTCTTTCGCTGTTGCATTCGGAACCTCCTGATTGGGCGAATCATATCGCCCTTAAGAGGTGTCCGGGATCATTAGGCCAGTTCAGCTTGCCCCCGATGGCGGTGTGCCATCCGACCTTTCAGTGGCTGACCCAACACTATCGGGGGCAAGCCCCCTCCCACAGTTGATCTCACAGCTTTGGGGCCTCGATCAGGCCCGCAACGACAGAGGCGGCACAAAGCACTCCAGCTCATCTTCCACCGCCTCGATGATGCGCTCCACATCGGCGGCGTTCATCACGGTGGCGCAGGGGATGCCGGCAATAGCGATCAGCGTCTCGCCGCTGGAACGGTCGAACAGGCGGGCTACCATGCTGCCGGGGGCGTCCATACTCCCCTCGAAGCCCATCGGATGAAAATGCCAGCGCATCAACTGGCATGCGTTGGGGAAGGTGACTTTGTTCATGTTGCCTACCTGGTTCATTGAGCGCTTCCTTTAGCTCGCGGCAGGGGCCAGGACCTTCAATGGTCATGGCGTCGTACATTCAAAATAGCATTCGTTCGCAAGTGCGCGGCGACTTTTTCAGGCCCGTTCGGCAGTTCTTCACCGGGCATTGACCTGGATCAAGTCCTGTTTTGGATCAGGCTAATGGCCATCAGCCAGAAGTCGCCGTTGGCCATTGAACACGCCGTTCACTTTCGGCACTCTCAAGCGCTTATCCCACCGTAGAGCCGTGTATGCCCGACCTCGCCCCGGATGATGATCGCCACACGACCCGCGCTACCCGCGAACTGGTCCTGCGCCATCACCTGTGCTGGCGCCATCGCGACCTGGACGGGGTGATGAGCTATTACCATCCCGAGATTCAGTACCACGACTTCTTCCAGAACCGAGTGGTGGTTTACGCTGAACTGCGCCAGTACCTGCAAGCCAGCATGCCACGCGGGGCTGACGAGGCCATTGAGCACACCGACCGCATTCGTGCCGACGGCGATACGGCTTTTATCCAGTACCGCATCACGTTGCGCGGCGGCCAGGGGTTGGTGTCCTTTCGCACCAGTGAGGCCATCACCGTGCGCGATGGGCTGATCTGGCGCGTCAACGAATACGCTTCGCTGGTGCACGAGCAGCCCACCCGGGCCCTGCGCCCCACGGTCAGCCGCCTGGGTCTTTCGCCCCAGCAATTAGGGCATATGGCCAACGATCTGCAGCAGTATTTCCAACAGCAGCAACCCTACCTGGACCCGGAGCTGGACCTTCAGCGCGTCGCCAGGGAATGTGGCTACAGCCGCAATCAGATTTCCTATCTGCTCAATCAAGTGCTGGGGCAGAGCTTCTACCGTTACGTCAACCAGGCCCGGCTTCAGCACCTGCTGGCGGCGCTGGAGCACGCGGCGCAACCAATCAAGGTCGACGAGCTGGCTTTTGCCGCCGGCTTCAATTCGTTGTCGGCGTTCTATAGCGCTTTTCGCCAGCACACGGGCCAATCGCCCAAGGCCTACGTCAAACAAATTTCTCTGCGTGCACGCGCGCAAGACAGCCAATAAGGCCGCGCTCTAGGATCGACCCTATCGAAACGAGGCAGGGGAACAGGGCATGCAGGCCTGGCGCACGATCAGCTTATGGATGGATCAACTGGACGACCCGTTGCAGGCGCGGCCGTGTCTGGAACATGACCTGGACGTCGACGTGGCCATTATCGGCGCCGGCTACACGGGCCTCTGGACCGCCTATTACCTCAAGCGCCAGGCGCCGCAGTTGAAGATCGCAATCATCGAAGCGCAAACCGCCGGTTTTGGTGCGTCCGGCCGCAACGGCGGCTGGCTGATGGGCAACCTGCTTGGCGAAGATCGCCTGCTGGCGGGGCTTGCGCCCGAACAGCGTCGCGCCTCATTCGACCTGCTGCACGGTATTCCCGAAGAAGTGGCCCAGGTGCTGGCCCGCGAAGGCATCGATTGTGACTATCGCAAAGGGGGCGCGCTGTACTGCGCGGCGCGCTACCCGGAGCAGGAGGGCAGCCTGCGCCGTTACCTCGACAAACTCTACGCCCAAGGCCTCACCGAAGCCGACTACCGCTGGCTGAGCCCTCAACAACTGGCCGAACAGATCCGCATCGCCAAACCTTACGGGGGTATCCATGCGCCTCATGTGGCGACCATCAACCCGGCCAAACTGGTGCGTGGCCTGGCGCGTGTGGTTGAAGGCATGGGCGTGAGCCTTCACGAAAACAGCCCGGTGACCCATTGGCAATCCGGCGCGCTGCGCACCGCCAAGGCCGCTGTGCGCGCCACCTGGGTGGTGCCGGCGGTCGAGGGTTACGCCACAACCTTGCCACCACTGGGCCGTTACCAACTGCCGGTGCAAAGCTTGATGGTCGCCACCGAACCGTTGTCCGCCAGTGCCTGGGACGAGATCGGCCTGAACCACGGCCAGGCATTTGGCGAGAGCAGTCGGCAGGTCACTTATGGCCAGCGTACGCGGGACAATCGGCTGGTGTTCGGCGCACGCGGTGGCTATCAGTTCGCTGGCCAGCTGCGGCATGGCTTCGACTTGACCGACAGTGAAGTAGCGCTGCGTCGTTACCTGTTCGGTGAACTTTTCCCACAGCTCAAGAAGGCGCGGATTACCCATTCCTGGGGTGGCAACCTCGGCATGTCACGCCGCTTTCGCCCCCACATGCTCTGCGATCCCGCGACCGGTATCGCGCTGTCCGGCGGGTATGGCGGGGAAGGTGTCGGTGCCAGCAATCTGGGGGGCGCACCCTGGCCGACCTGATCCTGGGCCTTGACACACCCCTGATCCACCAGCCCTGGGTGATTCGCGAACGTGGGCTCAAGGCGTTGAAAGCCTGGGAGCCTGAACCCTGCCGCTGGCTGGGCTACAACGCGATCATCCAAAGTTTCGTTCATGAAGACCAGGTATTGGCCAACCCCAATACCGCCCCCTGGCGCCGCAAGCTGGCGACCGGCTTGGCGGGCTTCATGGAAGGTTTCATGCACTGAGCCGTTCCACTCCCAAACACCGCCAGGAAACCCAACCATGAAAGTCATTGCCCTGTTGCCCTTGATGTGGGTAGCCGCTGTCAGCCAGGCCGCCGAGACGGTAAAGATCTACAACTGGTCGGATTACATCGCGCCGGACACCACGCGCGATTTTCAGAAAGAAACCGGCATCGGTTTTACCTACGACGTCTACGACAGCAACGAAACCCTCGATGGCAAGTTGATGACTGGCAAATCCGGCTATGACGTGGTGTTCCCCTCCAACCACTTCATGGCCCGGCAGATCCAGGGCGGGGCGCTGAAGGCCCTCGACAAGCGCCAGCTGCCCAACTGGAAAAACCTCAACCCGGTGCTGCTCAAGGCCCTGGAAAGCAACGACCCGGGCAATGCCCACGGTTTTCCCTACCTGTGGGGCAGCACCGGCATCGGCTACAACATCGACAAGGTCAGGGCGGTATTGGGCGACAACGCTGCGGTGGATTCCTGGGACCTGGTCTTCAAGCCGGAAAACATGGCCAAGCTGCAGAAGTGCGGGGTAGCCATCCTCGACAACGGCCCGGAGCTGCTGCCGGCGGCGCTGAACTACCTGGGCTTGCCGCACCACAGCAAAAAGGCCGAGGACTACAAGAAGGCCGAAGACTTGCTGATGAAAGTGCGGCCTTACGTGGCCTATTTCCACTCCTCCAAATACACCGCGGACCTGGCCAACGGCGACATCTGTGTGGCCGTGGGCTTTTCCGGTGACATCCTGCAGGCAGAAAGCCGCGCCAGGGAAGCCGGGAACGGCGTGAACATCGGCTACAACATTCCCCGGGAAGGCGCGGCGATCTGGTTCGACATGGTCGCCATGCCCGCCGACGCGCCAAACGAACAGGCCGGCTACGCATTCATGAACTACCTGCTGCGCCCGGAGGTGATGGCCAGCATCACCAACTACGTGCATTACGCCAACGGCAACCTGGCGGCCGACAGCCTGGTGGACCCGGCGATCAAGGCGGACACCAAGGTCTACCCAAGCCCGGAAATGATGGGCAAGTTGTTTGCGCTGCAGGCCATGCCTTTGAATATCGACCGGATTCGTACACGGGTGTGGAATACCATCCGCACTGGACGATAAGCACAGGTTTAACTCGGCCCGATGTCCCGGTAACAGGGGACAAGGCAGTTAATAGTTCAAGTAGTGGCTCTTTAATGTCGCTAATGACACCATGACAATATATTGGATCCCTTATTTCAGTGGGGTGCTCACTAGAGCGGCTTAACGTGTATTTAATATTTAAATATCTCTCGGCCCGATTCCGGGCCGCAAACACAACAGTGCCCAACAAACACTGCGCGGGGACTTCATCAAGTTGAATTCGGGTCAGCTTTTGGCTACTGAAATATGTGTAGACGAAAGATTTCAAGTTGTGTCAGTTTTCTTACGCCTTCAAAAGAGGTGAGTGATAGGACTATCCTCGCCCGCGAGGTTCCTATCGAACAAAGACTGATGCACTTGCAAACAAGGAAGTACGTTTATGTCAAAAGTAAAAGACAAGGCTATTGTATCTGCCGCGCAAGCCAGCACTGCTTACTCGCAAATCGATAGCTTCAGCCATTTGTATGACCGTGGTGGCAACCTTACGGTCAATGGCAAACCGTCCTACAGCGTGGACCAGGCAGCGACCCAGCTGCTGCGGGACGGTGCCGCGTATCGGGACGCTGATGGCAACGGCAAGATCGATCTGACCTACACCTTCCTCACCTCGGCTACCCAGAGCACCATGAACAAACATGGCATCTCGGGCTTCAGCCAATTCAACGCCCAGCAGAAAGCACAGGCCGCATTGGCCATGCAATCCTGGTCGGACGTCGCCAACGTGACCTTTACCGAAAAGGCTTCCGGCGGTGACGCACACATGACCTTCGGCAACTACAGCGGTGGCCAGGACGGCGCGGCGGCGTTCGCTTACCTGCCCGGTACCGGCGCAGGCTACGACGGCACCTCGTGGTACCTCACCAACAGCAGCTACACGCCGAACAAGACCCCGGACCTGAACAACTATGGCCGGCAGACCCTGACCCACGAAATCGGCCACACCCTGGGCCTGGCTCACCCTGGCGACTACAACGCCGGGAATGGCAACCCGACCTACAACGACGCGACCTATGGACAGGACACGCGTGGCTATAGCGTCATGAGTTACTGGAGCGAGAGCAACACCAACCAGAACTTCAGCAAAGGCGGGGTCGAAGCCTATGCGTCGGGGCCGCTGATCGACGACATCGCCGCGATTCAGAAGCTCTACGGTGCCAACTTCAACACTCGCGCCGGTGACACCACCTACGGTTTCAACTCCAACACCGGGCGTGATTTCCTCAGCGCCACCTCCAACGCCGACAAGCTGGTGTTCTCGGTATGGGACGGTGGAGGCAACGACACCCTGGACTTCTCCGGTTTTACCCAAAACCAGAAGATCAACCTCAATGCCACCTCGTTCTCCGATGTTGGCGGCCTGGTGGGCAACGTGTCCATTGCCAAGGGCGTGACGGTAGAGAATGCCTTCGGCGGCGCGGGCAACGACCTGATCATTGGTAACCAGGTTGCCAACCTCATCAAGGGCGGGGCCGGTAGCGACCTCATCTACGGTGGCGGCGGGGCGGACCAACTGTGGGGCGGCGCAGGCAGCGACACGTTCGTGTTCGGTGCCGTGTCCGATTCCAAGCCAGGGGCGGCGGACAAGATCTTTGACTTCACCTCAGGTTCCGACAAGATCGACCTGTCCGGCATCACCAAGGGTGCAGGCGTGACCTTCGTCAATGCGTTCACCGGGCATGCCGGCGATGCGGTTCTGTCCTACGCCTCGGGTACCAACCTGGGTACGTTGGCGGTGGACTTCTCCGGGCACGGCGTGGCGGATTTCCTCGTCACCACCGTTGGCCAGGCGGCTGCCAGCGACATCGTGGCGTGATGTAACGCGCGGCGCTTCGGCGCCGCGTTCCAGGCTGGAGCCAAAGATGCAGCGTTTCAAATGGTTCACCTTATTGATCGTGTCGGCAGGAGCCCATGCAATGGCGAGCAGTCTTGTTTTACCCACCACCGCGCAGTTGGCGGGGCATTGGCAGTTGCACCAGGGGGAGCAGGTGTGTGCGCTGGACCTGCTGGAGCAGGCCAACCGCCTGGGTGGCGATGTGGCATGCGTGGCGCAATGGCTGGGGGACGAACCGCTGAGCTGGTCGCCGACGCCGGACGGTATCTGGCTGATGAATGCCGAAGGCAGCGGGATTACGCATCTGAATCGTCAGAAGGAAGGCGAATATCAGGCGCGGACTAAATCGGGTGCCGTAGTTGTGTTGCAACGCACGCCTTAGTTCCGGTTATAAGCTTATAACTTAATTTTTTAGTTGGCCGCTCCTTATTCAGGGGGTAGGGCAACTATTGCGCGAAAACTGGGTTCAGGGAAGATAAAGAAGATATGGCCAAGCCCCATACCGTTGCACCCTTGTTCAAGGCGCTGGGTGAATACAAGAGCATCTTGATCAGCATTGGCTGTTTTACCGCGCTGATTAACCTGTTGATGCTGGTGCCCTCGATTTACATGCTGCAAGTGTACGACCGCGTACTGTCCTCCCAGAATGAAACCACCCTGATGATGTTGACGTTGATGGTCGTCGGGTTCTTTGCCTTTATTGGCCTGTTGGAAGTTATCCGCAGTTTTGTCGTGATACGCATCGGCAGCGCTTTGGAGCGACGTTTCAATTTGCGCGTCTACAAGGCCGCGTTCGAACGCAACCTGCAACGCGGCCAGGGGCATGCCGGGCAATCCCTGGGCGACCTGACCCATATTCGCCAGTTCATTACCGGACCTGCGCTGTTCGCGTTTTTCGATGCGCCGTGGTTTCCGATCTACCTGTTCGTGATTTTCCTGTTCAACGTGTGGCTGGGTGTACTGGCCACCGCCGGGGCAGTGCTGCTGATCGGCCTCGCCTGCCTCAACGAATACCTGACCAAAAAACCGCTGGGCGAAGCCAGCGGTTTCTCCCAACAGTCGACGCAGTTGGCCACCAGCCATTTGCACAATGCCGAAACCATCCAGGCCATGGGCATGCTCGGAGCACTGCGTCAGCGTTGGTTTGCGGTGCATTCGCAGTTCCTCGGTTTGCAGAACAAGGCCAGCGACACCGGCTCGGTGATCACCTCCCTGAGCAAGTCCCTGCGCCTGTGCCTGCAATCGCTGGTGCTGGGCCTCGGCGCGCTGCTGGTGATCAAGGGCGACATGACCGCGGGCATGATGATTGCCGGGTCCATCCTGATGGGCCGGGTACTCAGCCCCATCGACCAGTTGATCGCCGTGTGGAAGCAGTGGAGTTCGGCCAAGCTGGCGTACCAGCGCCTCGATGAACTGCTGCGCGAGTTCCCGCCGGAAGGCGAGCACATGACGTTGCCGGCGCCCAAGGGCCAGGTGAGCTTCGAACAGGTCAGCGCCGGGCCGCCCGGTCGGCGTCTGGCCAGCCTGCATCACATCAGCTTCAACCTCGGCGCCGGCGAAGTGCTGGGCGTGCTCGGCGCCTCGGGCTCGGGTAAATCCACCCTGGCCCGCGTGCTGGTGGGCGTGTGGCCGACCCTGGCAGGCACCGTGCGCCTGGACGGCGCGGACATCCACCGTTGGGACCGCGACGACCTCGGCCCGTATATCGGCTACCTGCCCCAGGACATCGAGCTGTTCAGCGGCAGCATCGCCGACAACATCGCGCGCTTTCGCCAGGCTGACCCCGAATTGGTCGTGAAGGCGGCGCAACAGGCCGGGGTGCACGAGCTGATCCTGCGCCTGCCCCAAGGCTACGACACCGTGCTGGGCGACAACGGCGGCGGCCTGTCCGGCGGGCAGAAGCAACGCGTGGCCCTGGCCCGTGCGCTGTATGGCAGCCCGCGCTTGATTGTGCTGGATGAGCCCAACTCCAACCTCGACACCGTCGGCGAAGCGGCGCTGGCCAGCGCCATCGTGCAGATGAAGGCCCAGGGCAGCAGCGTGGTGCTGGTCACCCACCGTTCTTCTGCATTGGCCCAGGCCGACAAGCTGCTGATCCTCAATGAAGGCCAGTTGCAGGCGTTCGGACCCAGCCAGGAAGTGCTGCGCGCCTTGTCCGGCCAGCAGGAGGCACCGAAGGAAAAACCCGGCGGTAGGAGCGAGCTTGCTCGCGAAAGTCGTCAACGATGACGCGCTCCGATTGGATACACACGGTGCTTGTGGGTTTTTCGCGAGCAAGCTCGCTCCTACATGTTTTGCGTCAAGCAGTAAGGATACTTGCATGATTTACGAACAACACGACGCACGTTTCTTCGTGCGCATGGGCTGGCTGCTGACCGTGGTGGGCGCTGGTGGTTTTTTCCTCTGGGCCAGCCTGGCGCCGCTGGATCAGGGCATCCCGGTGCAAGGCACGGTGGTGGTGTCGGGCAAGCGCAAGGCCGTGCAAACCCTCAGCCCCGGTGTGGTCAGCCGGATCCTGGTGCGCGAAGGCGAGGTGGTGAAGCAGGGCCAGCCGCTGTTTCGCCTTGACCAGACCCAACACCAGGCCGACGTGCAATCGCTGCAAGCCCAGTACCGCATGGCCTGGGCCAGCGCTGCCCGCTGGCAGAGCGAGCGCGATAACCTGCCCGGCGTGCGCTTTCCGGCTGAACTGAGCGGCAACCCCGACCCGGCGCTGGCGCTGGTGCTCGAAGGCCAACGCCAACTGTTCAGCAGCCGGCGCGAGGCCTTTGCCCGTGAGCAGGCCGGCATCCGTGCCAGCATCGATGGCGCCACGTCGCAGCTGGGCGGCATGCGCCGTGCCCGCAGCGACCTCACCGCCCAGGCGCAATCCCTGCGCGAGCAACTGAGCAACCTGCAACCGCTGGCCGACAATGGCTACATCCCGCGCAACCGGCTGATGGACTACCAGCGCCAGTTGTCCCAGGTGCAGCAGGACCTGGCGCAAAACGCCGGCGAAAGTGGCCGCGTGGAGCAGGGCATTGTCGAATCGCGTCTCAAATTGCAGCAGCACAGCGAGGAGTATCAAAAGGAAGTGCGCAGCCAACTGGCCGATGCGCAACTGCGCAGCCTGACCCTGGAGCAGCAACTCACCTCCGCCGGGTTCGACCTGCAGCACAGCGAAATCAACGCGCCGGCCGATGGCATCGCGGTCAACCTGGGCGTGCACACCGAAGGCGCCGTGGTGCGCGCCGGTGAAACCCTGCTGGAGATCGTGCCCCAGGGCACGCGCCTGGAGGTGGAAGGGCATCTGCCGGTGCACCTGGTGGACAAGGTTGGCACGCACTTGCCGGTGGACATCCTCTTCACCGCCTTCAACCAGAGCCGCACGCCACGGGTGCCGGGGGAGGTGAGCCTGATTTCGGCTGACCAGATGCTCGATGAAAAGACCGGCGCACCCTATTACGTGCTGCGCACCACGGTCAGCGAGGCGGCGCTGGAAAAACTCCACGGCTTGGTGATCAAGCCCGGCATGCCCGCCGAGATGTTCGTGCGCACCGGCGAGCGCTCGTTGCTCAATTACCTGTTCAAGCCGCTGCTCGACCGCGCCGGCTCCGCGTTGACCGAGGAATGAGCATGAAACCTGTGTTCATCGCCTTGCTGTTCAGTTGCGCCAGTGCACACGCCGCCATGGGCCCGTTCGATGTGTACGAACAAGCCTTGCGCAATGACCCGGTGTTCCTCGGCGCGATCAAGGAGCGCGACGCCGGCCTGGAAAACCGCACCATCGGCCGCGCCGGCCTTCTGCCCAAGCTGTCGTACAACTACAACAAGGGCCGCAACAATTCCGAGGCGCACCTGCCCGATGGGCGCGGTGGCAGCTACCGCGACGACCGCAACTACAACAGTTACGGCTCCACCTTCAGCCTGCAGCAGCCGCTGTTCGACTACGAAGCCTATGCCAACTACCGCAAGGGCGTGGCCCAGGCGCTGTTTGCCGATGAAAGCTTTCGCGACAAGAGCCAGGCGCTGTTGGTGCGGGTGTTGAGCTATTACACCCAGGCGTTGTTTGCCCAGGACCAGATCGACATCGCCCGCGCCAAGAAGAAAGCCTTCGAGCAGCAGTTCCAGCAGAACCAGCACCTGTTCCAGCAAGGCGAGGGCACCCGCACCGACATCCTCGAAGCCGAATCGCGCTATGAGCTGGCCACCGCCGAAGAGATCCAGGCCATGGATGAGCAGGATGCGTCGTTGCGCGAGTTGGGCGCGTTGATTGGCGTGCAAAGCGTCAACATCGACGACCTGGCACCGCTGAACCAAGGCTTTGCCGCCTTCACCCTGACCCCGGCCAATTACGACACCTGGCATGAGCTGGCCATCAGCAACAACCCGACACTGGCCTCCCAGCGCCAGGCCCTGGAAGTGGCGCGCTATGAAGTGGAACGCAACCGCGCCGGGCATTTGCCGAAAGTCACTGCCTACGCCAGTTCGCGCAAGCAGGAGTCCGACAGCGGCAACACCTACAACCAGCGCTACGACACCAACACCATCGGCGTTGAAGTCAGTGTGCCGCTGTACGCCGGTGGCGGCATCTCGGCCTCCACACGCCAGGCCAGTCGCGCCATGGAGCAGGCCGAATACGAACTGGAAGGCAAGACCCGCGAAACCCTGATCGAACTGCGCCGCCAGTTCAGCGCGTGCCTGTCGGGGGTGAGCAAGCTGCGCGCCTATCAAAAGGCCCTGGCCTCGGCCGAGGCGCTGGTGGTGTCGACCAAGCAAAGCATCCTTGGCGGCGAGCGGGTCAACCTCGATGCGCTCAATGCCGAGCAGCAGCTCTACAGCACCCGCCGCGACCTCGCCCAGGCGCGGTACGACTACCTGATGGCCTGGACCAAATTGCACTACTACGCGGGCAACTTGCGTGACACCGACCTGGCCAAGGTGGACGAAGCCTTCGGCCCGGATCGAAAACTGTAGGAGCGAGCTTGCTGTGGCGAGGGAGCTTGCTCCCGCTGGAGTGCGAAGCGCTCCCGGAAAATCCGGCTCCAGCTGCGCTGTCGAGCGGGAGCAAGCTCCCTCGCCACAAAAAGGCTCACTTGTGCAGGGCGAATAACAATAAACAGGAGTGTACGGATGATCACCCATTCACCACGTTTCAAACCCTTCACCGCAGGCTCATTGCTGCTGCTGTCCGTTGCGGCACAGGCGCAATATGCCGAGACCGGTCAACCGGGAGACCCCGCCAGCTGGCGTTCGGCCGAATACCAGAGCGACTGGGGCCTGGGGCGCATGAAGGCCGATGAAGCCTATGCCGCCGGCATCAGCGGCAATGGCGTGAAGATCGGCGCGCTGGACTCGGGCTTTGATCCCAATCACCCCGAAGCGTCCAAAGACCGCTTCCATCCGGTCACGGCCAGCGGCACTTACGTCGATGGCAGTGCGTTCAGCACCACGGGCGCGCTCAACCCGAACAACGATTCCCACGGCACCCACGTCACCGGCACCATGGGCGCGGCGCGCGACGGCGTGGGCATGCATGGCGTGGCGTATAACGCCCAGGTGTTTGTCGGCAACACCAACGCCAACGACAGCTTCCTGTTCGGCCCGACCCCGGACCCCAAGTATTTCAAGGCGGTGTACAGCGCCCTGGTGGATTCCGGCGTGCGCGCCATCAACAACAGCTGGGGCAGCCAGCCCAAGGACGTGAGCTACCAGACCCTGGGCGATCTGCATGCAGCCTATGCCCAGCACTACAACCGTGGCACCTGGCTGGATGCGGCGGCGGATGTGGCCAAGGCCGGTGTGATCAACGTGTTCAGCGCCGGCAACAGCGGTTACGCGAACGCCAGCGTGCGCTCGGCCTTGCCGTACTTCCAACCGGAACTGGAAGGCCACTGGCTGGCGGTGTCGGGGCTGGATAAGGCCAACAACCAGAAATACAACAAGTGTGGCATCGCCAAGTACTGGTGTATCTCCACCCCCGGTGCGCTGATCAACAGCACCATCCCGGACGGCGGTTACGGTGTGAAATCCGGCACCTCGATGTCGGCGCCCCATGCCACCGGTGCGTTGGCGCTGGTGATGGAGCGCTACCCGTATATGACCAACGAGCAGGCGTTGCAGGTGCTGTTGACCACCGCCACGCAACTCGACGGCTCAATCACCCAGGTACCCAACGCCATCGTCGGCTGGGGCGTGCCGGACCTGGGCCGGGCGATGCACGGGCCAGGGCAGTTGCTCGGCGTCACCGACGTGAACCTGGCGGCCGGGCAGGGCGATGTGTGGAGCAACGGCATTTCCGACCAGGCATTGCTCCAGCGCCAGGCAGAAGACCGCGCCGAGCACAGTGCCTGGCAGCAGACCCTGATCGATAAAGGCTGGCAGAACGGTGTGGGCGCCACGGCCAGCCAGCAGGACCAGACCGACTACGCCGTGGGCAGCGCGCGCGATCAAGCCGCGGCGAACCGTGTGTACGAAGGCAGCCTGATCAAGTCCGGCGCCGGCAGCCTGGTGCTCAGCGGCGACAGCACGTACCGCGGTGCAACAACCGTCAACGGCGGGCTGTTGGCCGTGAACGGCTCGCTGACCTCGGCCGTCACCGTCAACAACAGCGGCACCCTCGGCGGCTCCGGGCGTATCGGCGCGCTGTCGGTGACCAGCGGCGGGCGCGTGGCACCAGGCAACTCGGTGGGCACCTTGCAGGTGGCCGGGGATGTGAACCTGGGCGCGGGCTCCACCTATGCCGTGGAGCTGACGCCGACCAGCAGCGACCGCATCGTTGCAGGCGGCAAGGCGGTGCTGGGAGGCGGCACGGTGACCCTGGCCCTGGAAAACAGCTCGACCTTGTTGAGCCAGAGCCAGGCCCAGAGCCTGATCGGTCGTCAGTACTCGATTCTTGAAGCGGCCGGCGGCATCCAGGGCCAGTTCGGCCAAGTGCTGCCGAACTACCTGTTCCTGGGCGGCACCCTGGACTATGCCGCCAACGGCGTGCAACTGGCGGTGGGGCGCAACGATGCCAGCTTTGCCAGCGTCGGCGCCACCCGCAACCAGCGCGCCGTTGCCGCTGCCGCCGAGCAACTCGGCGCCGGCAATCCCGTGTACGAAAGCCTGTTGCAGTCGGACTCGATTGCCACGGCGCAACAGGGCTTGCAGCAGCTGTCCGGTGAAATCTACCCGGCCGTGGGCGCGATGTTGATCAACGACAGCCGCCAACTGCGTGACGCGGTAGGCGAGCGCTTGCGCCACACGCCGGTGGCCGGTGAAAGCAATCTGTGGCTCAAGGCCCTGGGCGCCTGGGGCAAGTCGGACAATCGCGGTGAAACGGCGGGTTCCACCACGTCCATCGGCGGCTTGCTGGCCGGCGTCGACGGCGCGCTGGACGAACAGACCCGTGTCGGCGTAGTGGCCGGTTACAGCGACAGTTCATTGAGCTTGGGCAGCGGCACTCACTCCTCGGCGTCCATCGACAGCTATCACTTCGGCGCCTATGCCGGGCGTGAGCTGGGCGACTGGCGGGTCAGCGTCGGCGGTGCCTACAGCTGGCACCGCGGCGATGTGAAGCGTGACCTGCAATACGGCGAGGTCGGCGGCAAGCAGAAGACCAAGCTGGACGCCAGCACCGCGCAACTGTTCACCGAAGCCGCGTACCGCATTCACCTGCAACCGCTGGCATTGGAGCCCTTCGCCAACCTGGCCTACGTGCACCTGGACAGTGATTCGTTCCACGAAAAAGGCGCCGCGGCGGCTCTGGAGCGCGGCAGCGATCGACGCGATGCGGTGCTCGGTACCCTGGGCGTGCGGGCGCTGAAAACCCTGGCACTCAATGACCACCAGCAGCTTGAGCTGTCGGGTTCCCTGGGCTGGCAACACAGCCTGACCGCCGTCGAGTCCGAAGAACACCTGGCGTTTGTCGCCGGTGGGCCTTCATTCGACGTACGCAGCGCACCGTTGCTGCGCGATGCCGCGCTGGTGGGCGTGCAGGCAAGCCTGGCGCTGAGCCCGTCGACGCGGGTCAACCTCGATTACAACGGCCAATTGGGTGGGCGCGAGAAAACTCAGGGCGTGGGGATGAGCCTGAACTGGCAGTTCTAAAGGAACTCCATCGATCAAAAATGTGGGAGGGGGCTTGCCCCCTCCCACATTGGAAGCGATTCACATACTGGCAATAAGAAAACTAAGGAAGGTCACCGTGAAAAAACGCAAGTCAGGGTTAACTACCGCCATCCACACCGGCCCGGGCTATCCGCTCAAGGCTTTGAGCTGCGTGCCATACGGCGCGTTGCTGTGCTGCCTGGCAAGCCTGGGGACCGCCCAGGCCGCACCCTATGTGGAAACCGGCAAGCTGGGCGACGCCGCCAGTTGGCGCAGCAATGAGTTCAAGGCCGACTGGGGCCTGGGCGCGGTACATGCCGACACGGCGTACGCCGCAGGCTACACCGGCAAGGGCGTCAAGCTGGGCATCTTCGACCAGCCGGTGTACGCCCCACACCCGGAATTCGCCAGCCCCAACAAAGTGGTGACAATCGTTACCGAGGGCATCCGCCAATACACCGACCCGTATATTCCGGTGAAGGCCGGTGATGCGTTTCGCTACGACGGCACGCCATCCCTGGGCTCCAACGGCAAATTGGGCAACCACGGCACCCACGTCGGCGGCATTGCTGCCGGTAACCGCGACGGCGGGCCGATGCATGGCGTGGCGTTCAACGCGCAAATCATCAGTGCGGAAAACGGCGACCCAGGCCCGGAAGACGGGATCATCCTGGGCAACGACGGCGCGGTGTACAAAGCCGGTTGGGATGCGCTGGTCGCCAGCGGCGCGCGAATCATCAACAACAGTTGGGGCATCGGCATCGGTGATCAGTACGCCAAGGGTGGCCGCGATCCCGCCTTCCCCAACTTCACGGTCAATGAGGCCCAGGCGCAGTTCAACACCATCCGACCGATCCTCGGCACGATTGCCGGCGGCGCTTACCAAGGCGCAATCGACGCTGCCCGCAGCGGCGTGCTGACGATCTTTGCCGCTGGCAACGACTACAACCGCAACAACCCGGACGCCATTTCGGGCCTGGCGTACTTCGTCCCCGAGATTGCTCCGAACTGGCTGTCGGTGGCCGCCTTGCAGCAGAACCCGGACACCACCAGCGCCAACCCGTATGTGATCAGTACCTTCTCTTCGCGCTGCGGCTATGCGGCGAGTTTCTGTGTGTCGGCACCGGGTACCAAGATTTTCAGTTCGATCATCAACGGCACCAACCTGGACAACCTCACCAACGACTACGCCAACTTCAACGGCACCTCCATGGCCGCGCCCCACGTGGCCGGCAGCGCGGCGGTGCTGATGGAGCGCTTCCCGTACATGAGTGGCGACCAGATCTCCACGCTGCTCAAGACCACCGCCACCGACCTTGGCGCGCCGGGCATCGACTCCTTGTACGGCTGGGGCATGATCAACCTGGGCAAGGCGGTCAATGGGCCGGGGATGTTCATTACCGCCGAGGACATTCCGGCTGAGTTTCGCATTGACGGCGCTTATGGCAGCGGCCAGTTCGTCGCGGACCTGCCGGGGATCGGCGCGGTGGTGGATGCCGGCAAACCGACCGAGCGGGTGTGCAACGATGTGCACTGCGGGCTGGATGTGTGGAGTAACGATATCTCCGGGCATGGCGGCCTGACCAAGCAGGGCATTGGCGCGCTGGTGCTGACCGGCGCCAACACCTACAGCGGCCCGACCCTGGTCAACCAGGGGTTGCTGGCGATTAACGGCTCGGTTACCTCCGACGTGACCGTCAGCCAGAGCGGCGTTGTCGGTGGCTCGGGGCGTATTGGCTCGCTGACCGCAAAAAGCGGCGGCACCGTGGCGCCGGGCAACTCCATCGGTACGTTGAACGTGGCGGGTAACGTCACCTTCGATGCGGGCTCGACCTACGCAGTGGAATTGTCGCCCACCAGCAGCGACCGTATCGTCGCCGGCGGCACCGCCACGCTGAACGGCGGCACCGTGACCCTGGCCCTGGAAAACAGCCCGACGTTACTGAGCGCAACCCAGGCGCAAAGCCTGATCGGCCGCCAGTACAACATCCTGCAAGCGGCGGGCGGTATCACCGGCAGCTTCGGTGCGGTATTGCCGGACTACCTGTTCATCGGTGGCACCCTGAACTACGCAGCCAACGGCGTGCAGCTGGATGTGGCGCGCACCAACAGCTTCGCCAGTGTGGCCGCAACGCCGAACCAGCGCGCCGTCGCCGCTGCCGCCGAGCAATTGGGTGCGGGCAATGGGGTGTATGAAAGCCTGTTGCTGTCACCGAGTGCGGCCTCGGCCCAGGGCGCGTTCCAGCAACTGAGTGGCGAAGTCTACCCGGCGTTGGAGACCGCGCTGGTCAATGACAGCCGCTACGTGCGCGAAGCAGTGGGCGAACGGCTGCGCAATGGTGAAATGGGCGCGACCAGCCAGGCCATCGACAGCCGTGGCAACGTGTGGGTCAAGGCACTGGGTGCCTGGGGCAAGACCGACAGCCGCAGCGACACGGCGGGCTACACCACGTCTATCGGCGGCATGCTCGCCGGTGTGGACGGTGCCCTCGACGACGCGACACGCATCGGTCTGGTGGCGGGCTACAGCGATACGTCGCTGAACATGGGCAGCGATACCCATAGCCGTGCCTCGGTGGACAGTTACCACTTCGGCGCCTACGCCGGGCATGAGATTGGCGCCTGGCGCCTGAGTGGCGGCGCGACCTACAGCTGGCACCGCGCCGATGTGAAGCGCGACCTGCAATACGGTGACGTCAGCGGCAAGCAGAAAGCCAAGGTCGATGCCCACAGCACCCAGGTGTTCACCGAGGCGGCGTACCGCGTCAACCTGCAACCACTGGCCCTGGAACCGTTCGCCAACCTGGCCTACGTGCACCTGGACACCGATGGCTTCACCGAGAAGGGCGATGCCGCCGCGCTGAAAAGTGGCGACGACAGCCGCGACCTGGTGCTGAGCACCTTGGGCGTGCGCGCCTTGAAGACCTTCAACGTCAACGATCACCAGCAACTGGAAGTGTCCGGCACCCTGGGCTGGCAGCACAACTTGAGCAGCACCGACTCCGAACAGCACCTGGCGTTTGCCTCGGGTGGCCCTTCGTTCGCGGTGGAAAGCGCGCCGATGGTGCGTGATGCCGCGCTGGTGGGGGCACGGGTGAGCCTGGCGTTGAGCAAGGATGCGCGGGTCAACTTCGATTACAACGGTTTGCTGGCCAGCAAGGAGAAGGTGCATGGCGTCGGCCTGAGCCTGGACTGGGCGTTCTAAGGCTTCAACACCCCCTGGCGCGTGGTGCCGTCAGGGGGTGACAGGTGTTTTGGCTTTCTCTACAAATCCAACAACAGAGAGGCAATACCATGGGTATCTTTGACTACAAAAACCTCGGCACCGAGGGCTCCAAGACGCTGTTCGCCGATGCGATGGCCATCACTTTGTATTCCTACCACAACCTGGATAACGGCTTCGCCGTGGGGTATCAGCATAACGGCCTGGGCCTGGGCTTGCCGGCCACGCTGGTGGGCGCCTTGCTGGGCAGCACCGATTCCCAGGGGGTGATTCCCGGCATTCCCTGGAATCCCGATTCCGAAAAAGCCGCCCTCGACGCGGTGCAGCAGGCCGGCTGGACGCCCATCAGCGCCAGCACCCTGGGCTACACCGGCAAAGTCGACGCCCGGGGCACTTTCTTTGGCGAAAAGCCCGCCTACGCCACGGCTCAGGTCGAGGTACTGGGCAAGTACGATGACGCGGGCAAGTTGCTCGAGATCGGCATCGGCTTTCGTGGCACTTCGGGGCCGCGTGAAAACCTGATCACCGACTCCATCGGCGACCTGATCAATGATCTGCTTGCCGCCATTGGCCCCAAGGACTACGCGAAAAACTATGCTGGCGAAGCGTTCGGCGGCCTGCTCAAGAACGTCGCCGACTATGCTGGTGCCCACGGCCTGAGCGGCCACGACGTAGTGGTCAGCGGCCACAGCCTCGGTGGGCTTGCGGTCAACAGCATGGCCGACTTGAGCGACAGCAAGTGGTCGGGCTTCTACAAGGACTCCAACTACGTCGCCTATGCCTCGCCGACCCAGAGTGCCGGCGACAAGGTGTTGAACGTGGGCTACGAAAATGACCCGGTGTTCCGTGCGCTGGAGGGTACGTCGTCGACCCTGTCGACGCTGGGCGTGCATGACAAACCCCACGAATCAACCACCGATAACATCGTCAGCTTCAACGACCATTACGCATCAACGCTGTGGAACGCGCTGCCCTTTTCCATCCTCAACCTGCCGACCTGGGTGTCTCACTTGCCCACCGGTTATGGCGATGGCATGACGCGCGTTCTCGATTCGGGTTTTTATGAGCAGATGACCCGCGATTCAACGGTGATCGTCGCCAACCTGTCCGACCCGGCGCGGGCCACCACCTGGGTGCAAGACCTCAACCGCAATGCCGAAACGCACAAGGGCAACACCTTCATTATCGGCAGTCACGGCAACGACCTGATCCAGGGCGGCAAGGGAGCCGATTTCATCGAAGGCGGCAAAGGCAACGACACGATTCGCGACAGCAGCGGGCATAACACCTTTCTGTTCAGCGGGCACTTTGGCAACGACCGGGTGATTGGCTATCAGGCGACGGACAAGCTGGTGTTCGACGGGGTAGGGGGCAGCACCGATTACCGCGATCATGCCAAGCTGGTAGGCGCGGATACCGTGATCAGCTTCGGCGCCGACTCGGTGACACTGGTGGGTGTGAGCAGTGTGTCGGGGGAGGGGATAATGATCGGCTGAAGGGCGCAATGCAGTAAAAACTGTGGGAGGGGGCTTGCCCCCGATAGCGGTGGGTCAGCTACACATAAGCTGGCTGACCCACCGCCATCGGGAGCAAGCCCCCTCCCACATTTTGATCGGCGTACAACGATCAATAAGGGATTATTTTTCCTTGCGCACCGTGGCCACATCATCCGCCTTGATCCGGATGCGCTTGCCGGCGATGTCGGTGAATTCATAGAAGCCGTCGGCGGTCTTGGCGTTGGGGGTGTCCTTGGTCAAATACTGTGTGCCGTTTTGCAACGTCACCACCGTTTGCGTGGAGCAACCGGCCAAGACCAGAAAAGTGAGTGCAACCAGCGGCAGACCCAAATTCTTCATGTTCATTTACCCTTACCTTTACCCTGAATAGTCCCGCTTAAAAGCCCCGCAGCGTCTGGCTGCGGGGCATAAATGTTACGCGATCAGCTCCCTCATCTGATCGCTTTTTTGCAAAAAGTTGCAGGCGCCACTTATCTATTACTGATTGCAACAACGCGTTTGCAACGGCACTCTGTATGCATAACCAGTAGTCGATTGCTTTGCGCCATGGCCAACCCCCTCGAAGACCCCTTGTATTACCTGCACAACTTCCGCCAAGTGCTGAGTTGGCTGGAGCAGCGCTACGCCGATTTGCTCGACCCGCACGAATTGCAGTTCATTCAGCAATTCGACAGCTTGCCGCAAGCGTCCCAGGCGTTATTGGTGCGCATGGTCATGCGCAAGGGCGTGCACTTTCGTGGGGCAAAGCTCAGTTATCAGGAGGTCGGCTGCCCGCATGCGGCCATGCAGCCGCTGTTGGCGTTCGGCTGGGTGGATGCCCAATGCCTGTTGGGCTTTGAGGAACTGTTCGGCTTGTTGCAAAAAGGCGAACTGCTCACAGCCTTCAGGCCCTGGATCGACCAGCCCAAAGCCCGGAAATCCGACTGGCTGGCACCATTGGCAGAGCGCTTCGATGAAAGCCGCAGCTTTGCCCACTGGTGCCCCGATCTGGACGATGTGCTGTACAGCCTCACGGTGATGGAGTTGTGCGACCGCCTGCGCCTGATGTTTTTCGGCAACCTCTATCAGGACTGGTCGGAGTTCGTGCTCGCCGACCTGGGCATCTACACCTACGAGAAGGTCGCGTTCAGCGCAGAGTCCCGTGGGTTGCGCAGCCGCGCCGACGTCAAGGGCTTTGTGTTCCTGCACCAATGCCAGCAGGCTTTCGACGCGGGCGAGGCGTTGGATAGGGTATTGGCCCATATCGCCACGCTGCACACCGACAACCCCTGGCTGGAAAAGCGCCGCGCCAAACTGCTGTTCCAGATCGGCCAATACTGTGAGCGCAGCGCTGAACTGGCGCTGGCCGAACAGATCTATCGCGGCTGCGGCTACCCCGGCGCGCGTTCGCGGTTGATCCGCGTGCTGGAGCGCCAAGAGGCTTATGCGCAAGCGCTGGCATTGGCTGTTGCCGCGCAGCAGGCACCGGAAAGTGCCGCCGAGCAGCAACACCTGTTGCGCGTGTTGCCGCGCCTGCGGCGCAAGCTGGGTGAGCCGAGACAACCCAAGGCCAAGCCACGGGACCTCACGCGCCTGGACCTCGCCCTGGCATTCCCCGAGCCGCTGATGTCGGTGGAGTATTGCGTGCAGGCCCATCTGAGCGAGCCGGACGCGCCGGTGCACTACGTGGAGAACGGCCTGATCAATTCGCTGTTCGGCCTGCTGTGCTGGGACGTGATTTTCGCGCCGCTGCCAGGCGCGTTTTTCCACCCGTTCCAGCGCGGGCCCGCCGACCTGCACAGCGAAGACTTCCAGCAACGTCGCGCCGCGTTGTTCAGCGCCTGCTTCGAGCAACTGCGCGACGAGCGCTACAAGGCCACCATCCGCCAGCGCTATGCGGAAAAATGGGGGATTCAATCGCCTTTCGTGTTCTGGAACCTGCTCAGCGAAGAACTGCTGGAGCAAGCCCTGACCTGCCTGCCCGCCGAGCACCTGCGCTATTGGTTCGAGCGGCTGTTGCTGGACATCCGTGCCAACCGCACCGGAATGCCCGACCTGATCCAGTTCTGGCCGGCGCAGAAAACCTACCGCATGATCGAGGTCAAGGGCCCTGGCGACCGCCTGCAGGACAACCAGTTGCGCTGGCTGGAGTTCTGCGGTGAATACCAGATGCCGGTCACGGTCTGTTACGTGCGCTGGGAGCAGGCCGCTTGAGTTACAGCGTCGCGGTGCGGGCGTTGTGCGAGTTCACGGCCAAGGTCGGGGATCTGGACCTGCGCTTTACCCCGTCGCCCAGCGCCCAGGAAGGCATCGTCGGCCATCGCACGGTGGCGTCGCGGCGCAGCGCGCACTATCAGAACGAAGTGGCGCTGGAAGGCGAGTACGCGCAGCTCAAGGTACGCGGCCGGGCCGACGGCTATGACCCGGACAGCAACCGCCTGGAAGAAGTGAAAACCTATCGCGGCGACCTCCAGGCCCAGCCGGCCAACCATCGGCAGCTGCATTGGGCCCAGGCCAAAGTCTACGGCTGGCTGATGTGCCAGAAACTCGGGCTCAGCGACATTGAGCTGGCGCTGGTGTACTTCGACATCGTCGGCGAAGGCGAAACCCTGCTCACCCAGCGCTTTGCCGCGCCCGAGCTCGAACACTTCTTCAACCAGCAATGCGCGCTGTTCCTTAAATGGGCTCACCAGCAAATGCAGCACCGCGAGGCGCGCAACCATGCCGCGCAAGGCCTGGCCTTTCCCCACGCCGAGTTCCGCAGCGGCCAGCGTGTGCTCGCCGAATCGGTCTACAAAGCGGTGAGTACCGGCCGTTGCCTGATGGCCCAGGCGCCCACGGGGATTGGCAAGACCGTCGGCACGCTGTTTCCGATGCTCAAGGCCCTGGCGCCCCAGCAGTTGGACACCGTGTTTTTCCTCACCGCCAAGACCCCGGGCCGCAAGCTGGCGCTGGACGCCGCCCAGGTGTTGTACGACAGCAGCCCCGACTTGCCTTTGCGCGTGCTGGAACTGGTGGCGCGGGACAAGGCGTGCGAGCACCCGGATAAAGCCTGCCACGGCGAGTCGTGCCCGCTGGCCAAAGGCTTTTACGACCGCTTGCCCGCCGCGCGCCAGGCCGCGACCGGGGTGCGCCTGCTCGATCAACGTCATCTGCGCGAGGTGGCGCTGGCCCACGATGTCTGCCCGTATTACCTGAGCCAGGAAATGGCGCGCTGGACCGACGTGGTGGTCGCCGACTACAACTACTATTTCGACTTTGGCGCGATGCTCTTCGGCCTGGCCCAGCTCAACCAGTGGCGGGTCGCGGTGCTGGTGGACGAAGCCCATAACCTGGTCGAGCGGGCGCGTTCGATGTACAGCGCCAGCCTTGATCAGTACAGCCTCAAGACCTTGCGCGAGGGTGCACCCGAGGCGCTGAAAAAGCCCTTGCAGCGCCTGAACCGCGAGTGGAATGCGTTGCACAAGGACCAGCTCGCGCCGTATCAGGCCTATGCGAGCAAACCCGACAAGCTGCTCCAGGCCCTGAGCCTGTGTGCCAGCGCCATGGGCGATTACTTCAACGACCACCCCGAAGCCCTCAGCGGCGACCTGCAAGCCTTCTACTTCGAGGCGCTGCAATTTGCCAAGGTGGCCGAGCTGTTCAATGAACACTTCATTTTCGATATCAGCAAACGCCAGTACAGCAGCAAGCGCAGCAGTTCGACCCTGTGCCTGCGCAACGTGGTGCCGGCCGAATTCATCCGGCCCAGGTTGACCGCCGCGCGCAGCAGCGTGCTGTTTTCCGCGACCCTGAGCCCGCGCCACTATTACGCCGACTTGCTCGGGTTGCCGACCGACACCGCCTGGGTCGACGTCGAGTCGCCGTTCAACGCCGAGCAATTGCGGGTGAGCATCATCGACCGCATTTCCACGCGGTTCGTGCACCGTCAAGCGTCGCTGGAACCCATCGTGGCGCTGATTGCCCGGCAATTCGCCGAGCAACCGGGCAACTACCTGGCGTTTTTCTCAAGCTTCGATTACCTGCAACAGGTGGCGCAGTTGATGGCCGAGCGTCATCCCCAGGTCGCGCTGTGGTTGCAATCGCGGGGCATGGCCGAGGCGCAGCGCCAGGCGTTTCTCGACCAGTTCACCCAGCACAGCCAGGGTATCGGGTTTGCCGTGCTGGGCGGTGCTTTTGGCGAAGGCATCGATTTACCCGGTGCGCGCCTGATCGGGGCGTTTGTCGCGACCCTGGGCTTGCCGCAGCTCAACCCGGTGAATGAACAGATGAAAGCGCGCATGGGCGCGATTTTCGGTGCGGGCTACGACTACACCTACCTGTATCCCGGTATCCAGAAAGTCGTGCAGGCAGCGGGGAGGGTGATCCGCAGCCAGCACGACCGCGGCGTGGTGATGCTGATCGACGACCGTTTCGGTGAAGCGCGGGTGCGCCAGTTGCTGCCCAGCTGGTGGTCGATCGCTACCTAGCCCCATTGTGGGAGGGGGCTTTCCCCGATGGCGGTAGATCAGTCAATAACTCTGTCGACTGTCACACCGCTATCGGGGGCAAGCCGCCTCCCACATTGGATCTCCAGTGTTGTTGGTGCTCGAGGCCGACCTGCTGATCCAACTGCTTGAAGCACTACCAGTTCCAACTGACACACCCTAAGTAACTGTGGGAGGGGGCTTGCCCCCGATAGCGGTGGGTCAGCTACAAATAAGCTGGCTGAGAGACAGCCATCGGGGGCAAGCCCCCTCCCACATTTGCACGGTGTTGGGGCTTAGACCACTTCCAGGTAGGAGCTTTGTATCGCCCGCGCCAACTCGCGCACGGTGTCGATAAAGTCGGTCAGCCGGGTGTGCAGCCCGTCTTCCAGAATTTCGTCGATCCCGGTGTACCGCAACCGCGCTTCGAACTCCGCCGCCAGGCGCTGCGCGGTGCGCCCGTAACTGCCGGGCAGGTCGGCGAGGATATGGCTCAATTCCTCGACGCACGCATGCAGCGAGCGCGGCACGTCACTGCGCAGCAACAGCAATTCCGACACCGAGCGCGCATTCAAGGCGTTCGGGTAGAGCTCGGTATACGCCTCGAACGACGACAGTGCGCGCAGCAGGGCGCTCCACTGGTAGTAACCGCGCGCCGACAGGTCGCTGACTTCCTCGGACTCTTCGCCAAACATCTCATAGCGCGCATCCAGCAGCCGCAGGGTGTTATCCGCACGCTCGACAAAGGTGCCCAGGCGAATGAACCGATAGGCGTCATTGCGCATGATGGTGCCGGAAGTTGCGCCGCGAAACAGGTGCGAGCGCTGCTTGACCCAATCACAGAAGTGGCTGATGCCATGGCGCGCCAGGCCGCCGGCGGCGATGCTGCGCATTTCCAGCCAGGTGGCGTTGAGGTTTTCCCACATGTCGGCGGTGATGCGCCCGCGCACGGCGTGGGCGTTGCCCCGGGCAGCGCGCAGGCAGTTGTAGATGCTGGCCGGGTTTTCTTCGTCGAGGGCGAAGAAATGCAGCATGCGCTCGGCGTCCAGTTGCTTGTGGCGTTCCAGGTAATTGTCCAGGGTGCCGCTGCTGAGCAGTGACATCGCCAGTTCGTCCAGGCCATCGCTGCGCCCGGCGTGGGGCATCAGCGACAGCGAATAGCTGACTTCCAGCATGCGCGCCAGGTTCTCGGCGCGCTCCAGGTAGCGGGACATCCAGTACAGATCCGCGGCGGTTCTACTCAACATACTCAGCCCTCCACCACCCAGGTGTCCTTGGTTCCGCCGCCTTGCGACGAATTGACGATCAGCGAGCCTTCCTTCAGCGCGACCCGGGTCAGGCCACCGGGCACCAGGCGCGTTTCCTTGCCCGACAGCACGAACGGGCGCAGGTCGATATGCCGTGGCGCGATGCCGTTTTCGACAAAGGTCGGGCAGGTCGACAGGCTCAGGGTCGGCTGGGCGATGTAGGCGTGGGGGCGGGCCTTGATGCGTTGGCGAAAGTCCTCGATCTCGGCGGCGGTCGACGCCGGGCCGACCAACATCCCGTAGCCGCCGGAGCCTTGGGTTTCCTTGACCACCAGTTGCTCAAGGTTGGCCAGCACGTGGGACAGTTCATCGGGCTTGCGGCACTGGAAGGTCGGCACGTTCTGCAGCACCGGCTCCTCATCCAGGTAGAAGCGGATCATTTCCGGCACATAGGGGTAGATCGACTTGTCATCGGCCACGCCGGTGCCGATGGCATTGGCCAGCACCACGTTGCCGGCGCAATAGGCGGCCACCAGGCCGGGTACGCCGAGCATCGAATCGGGGTTGAAGGCCTTGGGGTCGAGGAACGCGTCGTCGATGCGTCGGTAAATCACATCCACCGGCTTGGGGCCGTCGGTGGTGCGCATGAATACCTTGAGCTCGTGCACGAACAGGTCGGCGCCTTCCACCAGCTCCACGCCCATTTCCCGGGCGAGGAACGCATGTTCGAAGAAGGCACTGTTGAAGCGCCCAGGCGTGAGCACAACGACGTTGGGGTTGTCCAGGCGGCTGGCGCTTTTGAGGGTCTTGAGCAGCAGGTTGGGGTAGTGGTCCACTGGCGCGATGCGCTGCCTGGCGAACACTTCCGGGAACAGGCGCATCATCATCTTCCGGTCTTCGAGCATGTAGCTCACGCCGCTGGGGGTGCGCAGGTTGTCTTCGAGCACGTAGTAGGTGCCGTCGCCGTCGCGCACCAGGTCGACGCCGGAGATGTGCGAGTAAATGTCGCGGTGCAGGTCCAGGCCGACCATCGCCTGTTGATACCCCTCGTTACCCAGCACCTGGTCGGCGGGGATGATCCCGGCCTTGATGATGCGCTGGTCGTGGTAGATATCGGCCAGGAACATGTTCAACGCCGTGACCCGCTGGATACAGCCGCGCTCGATCACGCTCCATTCGCTGGCGGGGATGCTGCGCGGGATGATGTCGAAGGGGATCAGGCGTTCGGTGTCCTGCTCGTCGCCATACAGCGTGAAGGTGATCCCGGCGCGGTGGAACAGCAAATCAGCCTCACGGCGCCGCTGGGCCAGCAGTTCCGGCGGCGTATTGGCCAGCCAGCGCGAGAAATCCTGATAGTGCGCGCGGCACGCGCCGTCTGCGTCATTCATTTCATCGAAGAAAGATCGAGCCATTCCAGTACCTTGTCAGTGCCCAGGATTGCTGGGTGGCACTGCCGCTTGAAAAAACGCATTTTTTTATGAGCCCGTGGCTTAGGGTGCCAACGGGCCTGGTCCTTACTTTCTTATGGAGTCGGCTCTGGGTCGGGGGGTAACGCATGCTCCTGTTTACCGGCAGATGAATGGTTTAAGCAAAGCGTGTGCCGAAACGGCCAAGTCAACGCGATCGCCCTGTGGCGAGGGCGCTTGCTCCCGCCGGGCTGCGAAGCGCCCCCCTGAGCAGTCCTCGGGGTCTTCAAGAGCGCTCCAATTTGGTGCGCGAAAAACTTGAACTTCACCCAGCCCGATTTCTTCTAATTAAGTCTTGAAACCACGTGGAGCCACGTCGTGCCCAGAATCATTTCGCCCGACACCCCGGAAGCGGCCCTGACCGACCACAGCGAGCACAACGCCAAGATCTTCGGTTCGCCCAAGGACCGGCTCGATTTCTATCGTCGCGAGATCCAGTACGAAACCAGTATCCTGGCCAACCGTACCGACGCCTACCTCACCGCGCAGTCGTTCCTGGTGATTGCTTTCGTTTCCGGTATGGGCAACCTCAACCCGGAGTGGGGCAAGTTGTTCACCCTGGTGGTGCCGGTGTTTCTCGCCTTGCTGGGCATTCTCAGTTCCCTCAACGCCTGGCCTGGCATACGCGCCGCCTACGAGATCATCGACCACTGGCACTACAAGCAAAGCGAGCTGCTGCGCAGTGAACCGGTGATGGGCATGGCCTACGATGAGTCGCCGCTATTCTCCGAGATGGAGTCGTCGCACAAGGGCTATCGCAAGTCGCT
Organism: Pseudomonas sp. MUP55; assembly: GCF_034043515.1. Classification (NCBI taxonomy): domain Bacteria; kingdom Pseudomonadati; phylum Pseudomonadota; class Gammaproteobacteria; order Pseudomonadales; family Pseudomonadaceae; genus Pseudomonas; species Pseudomonas sp. MUP55. The sequence continues at coordinate 2,858,425 of NZ_CP138214.1, forward strand.
GCTGTTTTCCATGCGTGCGCCGTGGCTGTTCATGGTGTTCTGGCTGGTGTTGGGCGTCTATGCCTTCTATATCCAGGTCGACAACCCGTTGCATTGAGCAATCGGACTGAACTTCACGGGTTGACGCAGCGCCTTAGTTTTACGTGGTACAGATTTCCCACAGGCCTGCGAAGAGGTGCGCCATGACGACAGATAACGATCCCCAGACCCACAACCGCAACGACCCGGTGATTGACGGTGGCGAGCCGGCCCCCGGCACCGCCGCCGATGCACCCAAGGATCCAGCACCGGCAAGTGATCCGGTGGCCGAGGAAAACGACTACAGTCCAGACTTCAAGCCTGAGCCGCTCGAGCCCAAGCCTGAAACCGATGCCGATATCGATACCCAAGGCGGTTAGAGGAGAAGGTCATGTCAAAAGAATTGGATGAAGAACTCAACGATCCTGGCAATGAAGACCCAGGCTCGCTGATGGACGATGCCGAAGTGCCGCTCAACGATCTGGATGAAGCGGCGGACGTCGGTCACACCGAAGATCAGGACTGATCCGGTGGCGGGCCGGAGGGATCGCTGAGCTTGAAGTAGAGATCTTCTTCAGGCGGGCCGTCCAGCGCTACCTCCTGGCCTACCACGCGGTTGTCCATCAAGGTCTGCGCCTGATGGCGGCTGATGTTGATCACCGTGCTGCGCTTGCCGGTCACCACATACACCACATCCACCCCATGGGCGGCCAACTGGGCCAGATAGTCGGCCCGGGGCAGGTCTTCGCCCTGTTCATATTGATGCTGCTCGTGCACGCTCACGCCGCCCGCCTGTGCCAGATACTGCTGGGAATACCCCAGGCGCTGGCGTTCCTCAAGCAATCGTTGCCCTATGTTTTTCATCTGTTGACTCGCGCTGTAGGTACTGACTGTTTGAAACCCGGGCGCGGCGCAGGATTCAATTTTTTTGCGCGGCGCGGCGCTCGTACCACACCAGCATCGGCTGAGTGCTGAGGCCATGCACCACCACGCTCAACGCGATCACCGAGAGGGTCAGGTTCACCGCCACCGCGCTGCTGGTGCCGACCAGCCCGTGGTTGAGGGCATAGAACAGGTAATAGATGCTGCCGATCCCGCGAATGCCGAACCAACTGACCAGGCTGCGTTGCCGGCGGTCCATCAGGCGGCCCCAAGGCATTGCGAACACGCTGAGCGGGCGGATCACACAGAACAGCAACGCGGCCACCGCCAGCGCGCGCCAGTCCCAATGACTGACCAGCACAATACCCAGCAGCGTCACCAGGAACACTTCCATGGAGCGCTCCACCAGGCTGCCGAAAGCCAGCATATCGCCCATCATCACACCGGCCGCGATCTGCGTATCCTGCAATTGGCTGACATCACCGTGCAGGGCTCGCTCAGGCTCGATCTCCAGGTGGCCCACCACCGGCTGCGCCAGATGCTCGGCGGGGGTCGGGGCGTAACCGGTGGATTTGAACTCGGCCTGGCGCAGCCCCAGGCCCGCTGCGAACACTGACAGAAACCCGTAACCGCCGACGGCTTCGGCGCTCACATACGCCAGGGCGATCAGCGCCAGCGTCAGGTAGTCATTGGGTGACAAGGTGCTGTCGGCATTGATCAGGCGCAGGCGCAAGGTCACGCGACCGATGCCACGCCCCATCCAGTAACCAATCAACAGCCCGACCGGCACCGCCCACAGCAGGTTTTTCAGCACCCAACCGCCGAACCAGTTGCCGTCGAAGCCGCCGTGCTGCATGAACAACAGGCCAAAGATCACGAAGGGAAAGGCGGTGCCGTCGTTCATGCCGGCTTCGCCCGACAGGCCGAAACGCAGCGCGTCATAGTCCTGGGCATTGTTGACCTGAACCAGTCCGGCAAGCACCGGGTCGGTAGGTGCCAGGATCGCGCCCACCAGCATCGACACTCCCCATGGCAGTTCGAACAGGTAATGCAACGCCAGGCAAACGCCGAGGATAGTCAGCAACATCACCGGCCCCGCCATGCCAAAGGCGATACGCCAGGTGCGATGCTTAAGGGGCAGGCGCAGTTTCAGACCGCTGACGAACAGCGAAAACAGCACCGCGACTTCGGTCAGGTGCTCCATCCAGCGCGCCGAACCCTTGATGTCCAGGCGCAACAGGTCCACGCCCAGCGGACCGATCGCCACACCCAGCAACAGGCACACCGCCGAGGTGGTCACCGGCATCCAGCGCAGGTAGGAGGAGGTGAGGGCCAGTATCAGCAAAATGGCCCCCAGTACGGCCATCCATAGAATAAACGTCATTAAGCGTGCGTCCGGGCGTGGTCTATCTAGGTTGGAGGCGCACGGTCCGATACAGGTTCAATGTGGTTTGGCGCTGGCGCGCATCATGCCCCGGCTCGGTGCTCCAGCAGCAGGCGCTCCACACTGGCCCCTGGCAACGGTCGACTGAACAGATAGCCCTGGATCTGATCGCAGCCGGCTTGCTTCAAGAATTCCAGTTGCTCCGGCGTTTCCACGCCTTCGGCGACCGTCTGCAGGTTCAGGCTGTGGGCCAGTTCGATGATGGTGCGGGTGATGGCCGCGTCCTGGGGGTTGGTGGTGACTTCCCTGATAAACGCGATGTCGATTTTGAGGGTGTCGATGGGAAAACGGCGCAGGTACGCCAGGCTTGAATAGCCGGTGCCGAAGTCATCGATGGAGATTTTTACCCCCAGGGTGCGCAGGCGCTGCAGGCTGGCGATGGTGTGCTGGGTGTCTTCCATCAACGAGCCTTCGGTCAGTTCGACTTCCAGGTAACGCGCCTGAACCCCGGTGCTGGCCAGGATCTGCGCGATATCGGCAATCAGGTCGCCCTCGATCAGTTGGTGCCCCGAGACGTTGACCGACACTTGCACCGCACCGACGGCACCGTCCTGCCACGTGGCGATCTGCTGACACACACGCTCGATTACCCAGCGCCCAACGCTCACGATCAACCCCAGGCTTTCGAGCAGCGGCACGAACACCGCCGGGGAGATCGCGCCATGGCCTGGGCGATCCCAGCGCAGCAGGGCTTCCAACGCCGCGATCTGGCCGCCGGCCAGCTCGAGCTTGGGTTGATAGTGCAAAGTGAAATCCCCGTGTTCCACCGCCAGGCGCAGGTCCTTTTCCATGTCCTGGCGTGCCAGGTCAGGCAGGCTCGTGCCGGCGGTTTCATCGGTTTGGCGCTGCAGTTGCTGTTCGAGCAACAGGCTATGCGTTTTGAACTGGTCACCACGGGCCTTGAGCCGCAGCAGGTTGCGCACCCGCAGCCACAGCTCGACGCGCTCCACCGGCTTGCTCAGAAACTCCTCGGCACCCGATTGCAGCCCACTGACGCGGGCGCTGGGCTCGTTGAGGGCCGACAGCATGATGATCGGAATGCTGGCGGTGGACTCGTCAGCCTTCAAGTGGCTGGCCACTTCATAACCGTCCATGCCCGGCATCATGATGTCCAGCAGGATCAGGTCCGGTGGTTGTTGGGCCACCAGGCGCAGGGCTTCTTCACCACTGTCGGCGCTCAATATGCGGTAGCCCTCGGGCTGCAGCAGGGTTTCGAGCAGCTTGCGAACCAGGGGTTCGTCGTCAACGATCAACAGCGTGGCGGGTGGGCTGGCCATGGAGAGGACTCATGTGAGGGGGCTGATGGTCTGTTGCAGCAAGTTGTCGATCACCTGATACAGCTCTTTGTAGCGCAGCGGCTTGATGATGTACGCATCGCAGCCGGCCAGCCGGGTCTTTTCCCGGTCCTCTTTCATCGCCATCGCGGTCAGGGCGATCACCGGGATATGGGCCGTGACGGGGTCTTGCTTGAGCAGGGCGGTGGCGGCCAGGCCGTCCATGCCCGGCAGCTGGATGTCCATCAGCAACAGCGCCGGCTGTTTTTCCCGGGCCAGGGTCAGGCCGGTTTCGGCATCCGTGGCGCACAGCACCGTATGCCCGGCGTGGACCAACAGCAGGCGGGCCAGGCGCATGTTCGCCTCGTTGTCTTCGACGATCAGGATCTCGGCCATGATGCCTCCGCGGCACGATGCAATGGCAGCCACACCACAAAGCGAGCGCCCAGGCCCACGCGACTGGCCACGGCGACGCTGCCGCCGTGCAGGTCGGTCAGTTGCTTGACCAGCGCCAACCCAAGGCCGGTGCCTTCAAACTTGCGCGCCAGGCTGCTGTCGATCTGGCTGAAGGCCTTGAACAGCTTGTCCATGTCGTCTTCGGCGATACCGATGCCGGTGTCGCTCACGCTCAGTTCCAGAAAGCACTGGAACGCGCTGGGTGGCAGGGCGAACCCGTGTGTCGGCCAATCCTCAGGCACCTGGCCGACCTCGGCGCGGCTGACTTCACGCACTGCGAGGGTCACGCGGGCACCGTGTTCACTGAACTTCACCGCATTGGCCAGCAGGTTGTAGATGATTTGCTTGGTCTTGCGCAGGTCCAGAGCAAGCACGCCAAAATCCGTCGCGCAGTCGAGTTTGAGCTCAATGCGCTGCAGCGCGGCCTTTTCCCGCACGATCAGCAAGCTGTTGGCCAGCAGCCCGTCGAGTTCTACGGGCTCCAGCTCCAGGTCCATCATCCCGGCCTCGACCTTGGACAGGTCGAGAATGTCGTTGATCAGCGACAGCAGATGCTGGCCGCTGGTGAAAATATCGCCGATGTATTCGCGCTGCACCTCACTCATCTCACCCACCAGCCCATCCTTGAGCGCCTCGGAAAAGCCGATCACCGCGTTCAGCGGCGTACGCAGTTCGTGGGACATGGTGGCGAGGAACTCCGTCTTCATGCGGCTGGCGTGTTCCAGCTCCAGGTTCTTTTCTTCCAGCGCGCGCTCAAAGCCCTTGCGCTCGGCTTCTTCCTGCTTGCGCGCGGTGTTGTCGGTACCGATCAGCAGGTAGCCAATGATGGTGTCATGGCGATTGCGCAACGCGGTCACAGACACCATCGCGGACAAGCGACTGCCGTCCTTGCGGATATAGGTTAGTTCGTAAATGTCTTCGATGCCTCGGGACGCCTTGAACACCAGGGCTTCGAAGCCCGGCGTGATCGGCGTATCGAATTCCAGGCTCAGGGCGGCGGCGCGGGTGATCAGTTCGCCGGGGTCGGAGATGTCGGCGGGGGTAATGAGATTGAGCACATCGGCGGCGGCATAACCGAGCATCCGTTCGGCGCCGACGTTGAAGATCTGGATCACGCCTTTTTCGTCCGTGGCGATACTGGAGAAATACGCGCTGTTGAAGATCGCATCCTGCAGCGCGCCGGTCTTGAGCAGGGTTTTCTGGCGTTTGAACTCGACGATCTTTTCGGCGCGTGACTGGGGCGGGTCGGGTAGGGATGTGTCCATTGCCAGGCATTCCGGGAACTTCAGGCCCGCCATCGCGTAACACGCTGGCGCAGAACATGCTCACAAAAGATCGCGCAAGCGCGAAAAGGAGGAGATGAGTTCTGTAGACAATAGCAGAATTATGGCGTTTTGATGGCCGATGACATCCATTTGACGCTAGAAAGCCGGCGCTGCAAGGTTTTGCTGTTTTTGCCGTGGGTGAAACGTTTCATCAAGCCGATAAATGGCGACGCAAGCGCTTGCGTAAGCAAATGTATCTGAACTAGAGTCGGCAGCACTCGACAACAAAAACAATAAATCCAGGAGCTCATCCATGAGCCTTGAACCCTTGCTTGAGATGCAGGGCATCAGCAAAACCTTCAACGGTTTGCGCGTGCTCAAAAGTGTCGGCCTGAAGGTCTACCCCGGCGAAATCCACGCCTTGATGGGGGAGAACGGCGCCGGCAAGTCCACGCTGATGAAAATCCTCTCCGGCGCCTACCAGGCCGACCCCGGCGGCGAAATCCGCATCGACGGCCAACCCGTCGCCAGCTTTACCCCCGCCATCGCCAAAGCCCTCGGCATCGCCGTGATCTATCAGGAGTTGAGCCTGTGCCCGAACCTGAGCGTGGCCGAGAACATCTACCTGGGCCGCGAACTGCGCCGTGGCTGGACCATCGACCGCAAAGGCATGCAAGCCGGTTGCCTGCAAGTGCTGCAACGCCTCGGCGCTGAATTCACTGCGGCCACCCCGGTGAGCAGCCTGTCGATCGCCGAACGCCAGTTGGTGGAAATCGCCCGTGCCCTGCATGCCCACGCCCGAATCCTGGTGATGGACGAGCCGACCACGCCACTGTCGTCGCGCGAGACCGACCGCCTGTTTGCGTTGATCAAGCAACTGCGCAGCCAAGGCCTGGCAATCATCTACATCAGCCACCGCATGGCCGAGATCTATGAGTTGTCGGACCGGGTGTCGGTGCTGCGCGACGGCCAGTACATCGGCGAGTTGACCCGCGATGCGCTGTCGGCCGACGTGCTGGTGAAAATGATGGTGGGCCGCGACCTGTCCGGCTTCTACAAGAAAGAACACGCCGCCTATAACCCCGGCAACGTGGTGATGCGCGTGCGCGACATGGCCGACGGCAAGCGCGTGCGCAATTGCAGTTTCGACCTGCATGCCGGCGAAGTGCTGGGCATTGCCGGGCTGGTCGGGGCAGGGCGCACGGAGCTGGCGCGCTTGATCTTCGCCGCCGACCCGCGCACCAGCGGCACCCTGGAAGTGGTCGGCAAAACCGTCACCCAACTGCGCACCCCGGCCGATGCGATCCGCGCCGGCGTGGTGTACCTCACCGAGGACCGCAAGGCCCAGGGCCTGTTCCTGGACATGAGCGTGGCCGACAACATCAACGTATGCGCCTGCGTGCCGGACGCCCGCGCCGGTGGGGTGCTGGACCGCGCACATGCCGCGCAGCGCGCCAACGATGCGATCAAGTCGCTGTCGATTCGCGTGGCGTCCGGCAAGGTCAATGTGGGCGCGCTGTCCGGCGGCAACCAGCAGAAGGTCTTGCTGGCGCGGCTGTTGGAGGTCAAGCCGCATGTGCTGATTCTGGATGAGCCCACCCGTGGCGTGGACATCGGCTCCAAATCCGAGATCTACCGCATCATCAATCAACTGGCCCAGGCGGGTGTCGGCATCGTGGTGATTTCCAGCGAACTGCCGGAAATCATCGGCACGTGCGACCGCGTGCTGATCATGCGCGAAGGCCAGTTGGTGGCTGAAGTCGGCGGGGCCTCCGGTCACGTCATCTCCCAGGAACGTATTATCGACCTCGCCACCGGTGGCGATCAGGTGGTGGCCAATGGCTGAATTGAATATCGCAACAACAACGACGGGCAAGGCTGAGCGCGTACGCGAGTTGATGCGCACGGTGGGCATGTTGCCGGTGCTGGTGCTGCTGTTGGTGGGGTTTGCCCTGGCCAGCGAGAACTTCATGACCATGCAGAACCTGTCGATCATCACCCAGCAGGCCTCGGTGAACGTGGTACTGGCGGCCGGCATGACCTTCGTGATTCTCACGGCGGGCATCGACCTGTCGGTGGGGGCGATCCTGGCCGCGTCGGCGGTGGTGGCGTTGCAGGCCTCGATGTCGCCGCAGTTCGGCATGTTCGGTATTGCCGCTGGGATCGGTTTCGGCCTGTTGCTGGGGCTGGTCAACGGTGGGCTGATCGCCTTCATGCGCCTGCCGCCGTTTATCGTCACCCTCGGCGCACTCACCGCCATGCGCGGCCTGGCGCGGTTGCTGGCCGATGACAAGACGGTGTTCAACCCCGATTTGCCGTTTGCCTTTATCGGCAACGACTCAGTCCTCGGCGTGCCGTGGCTGGTGATCATCGCCGTGGCGGTGGTGGTGATGTCGTGGTTTATCTTGCGGCGCACGGTGATGGGCGTGCAGATCTACTCGGTGGGCGGCAACCCGGAAGCGGCGCGGCTGTCGGGGATCAAGGTGTGGAAGGTGCTGCTGTTCGTCTATGCCATGTCCGGTGCGCTGGCTGGCCTCGGCGCGGTGATGAGCGCCTCGCGCCTGTTCGCCGCCAACGGCCTGCAACTGGGGCAGTCCTATGAACTGGACGCGATTGCCGCGGTGATCCTGGGCGGCACCAGCTTTACCGGCGGCGTCGGCACCATCGGCGGCACGCTGATCGGCGCCCTGATCATCGCGGTGCTCACCAATGGCCTGGTGCTGCTGGGGGTATCGGATATCTGGCAGTACATCATCAAGGGCATCGTGATCATCGGCGCGGTGGCGCTGGATCGCTATCGCCAGTCCGGCGCCCGTACCTGAGTTCACTCCTACAACAATCACAAGAGAGACCCCCATGAACATCAAACGCATCTTTCCCGTCATTGCCTTGGCTGCCCTGATGTCCCAAGCCGTGCAAGCCCGCGAACTCAAGGCCCTGGGCATCAGCATGGGCTCGTTGGGCAACCCGTATTTCGTGACCCTGGCCGACGGCGCCACGGCGCGGGCCAAGGAACTCAACCCCAACGTCAAGGTGACGTCGGTGTCGGCGGACTATGACCTGAGCAAGCAGTTCTCGCAGATCGACAACTTCATCTCGTCCAGGGTCGACCTGATCCTGATCAACGCCGTCGACCCGTCCGCCATGGCCTCGGCGATCAAGAAAGCGCGGGACGCCGGGATTGTGGTGGTGGCGGTGGATGTGGATGCCAAGGGCGTCAACGCCACGGTGCAGACCGACAACGTCGAAGCCGGCAAACTGGCCTGCCAGTACCTGGTGGACAAGCTCTCGGGCAAGGGCAACGTGATCATCCAGAACGGCCCGCAAGTCACCGCCGTGACGGATCGAGTCAAAGGCTGCAAGGCCGCCCTGGCCGGCGCGCCCGACATCAAGGTGCTGTCCGACGATCAGGACGGCAAAGGCTCGCGTGAAGGCGGCTTGAACGTGATGCAGGGTTACCTCACGCGCTTTGCGAAGATCGACGGCCTGTTCGCGATCAACGACCCGCAAGCCATTGGCAGCGATCTGGCGGCCAAGCAGCTCAAGCGCAGCGGCATCATTATCACCTCGGTGGACGGCGCGCCGGATATCGAGAACGCGCTCAAGACCGACACCCAGATCCAGGCCTCCGCCAGCCAGGACCCGTGGGCCATGGCCCAGACCGCCGTGGATGTAGGCAACGACCTGCTCAACGACAAAGCCCCGGCTGAAGCGGTGACCTTGCTCACGCCCAAGCTGATCACCCGTGACAACGTGGGCACCTACAGCGGCTGGTCGAGCAAACATTGAGTCGTTGACCCAAGGGGATAGCGCCATGGTCACCATGGATGACGTGGCACGCAGCGCCGGGGTATCGACGTCGACGGTGTCCCATGTGTTGAACGGGACGCGCAAGGTCAGCCCGGCGACGGTGCAGGCGGTGCAGCGGGCGATTCAGGCGTTGGGCTATACGCCCAACACCCTGGCCCGCTCGCTGGCACGGTCGAGTACCAGCACCATCGGCGTGGCGATCTCGGCGCTGTCCAACCATTACTTCAGCGAGACGGTGCACGCGATTGAAACCGAGTGCGCCCGGCACGGCTACATGATGCTGTTCGTCGACACCCACGACGACCCGGAGCAAGAGTTGCGGGTCGTTACTGCGCTGCATCACCGGCGGGTCGACGGGATTGTACTGGCGCCGTCGAACGGCTCGCGGGCCCTGGAGTACCTGCGCACCAACGAGATTCCGGCCGTGCTGGTGGATCGCATGATGAGCGAGCAGTTCGACCAGGTCGGGGTGGAGAACAGCCAGGCCACCCAGGCGTTGATCGCACACCTGATTGCCCACGGGCACCGCCGCATCGGCTTTATCGCCGGGCGCAGCGGTTTCAGTACCACCGATGAGCGGGTGGCGGGATACCACGCCGCGCTGCAGGCGGCGGGGCTGGCGTTCGATCCGCAGTTGCTGGTCAACGGCGGCTCCAACACCGAACCGGCACGCCAGGCCACCCAGCAGTTGCTGAACCTGGCCGAGCCGCCCACGGCCATCATGGCCGGCAATAACCTGATGACCCTCGGTGCCATGCACGCCCTGCGAGACGCCCACCTCGACGTGCCGGGGCACATGGCCCTGGTGGGCTTCGATGATTTCGACTGGGCGGATTTTTTCGTGCCGCGCCTGACGTTGATCGCCCAGCCGGTCCAGCAACTGGGCGCCCGTGCTGTCGAGCTGTTGTTGCAACGCATGGCAACTCCCACTGCACCCAAACACAGCGTACGCCTGGCGCCACGCCTGCACGTGCGTCATTCCTGTGGCTGTGACTGATTGGACCACCCCACGTATGAACCGTCCTGTTTCCCTCGGTATAGACCTTGGCACCTCCGAACTCAAAGCCATCCTCATGGACCTCGACGGCACGGTGCTGGCCCACGCGGGCGTGCGCTTGAGCGTGTCGCGTCGCCATGGCGGCTGGTCCGAACAGGCGCCGCAAGACTGGTGGCAGGCGTGCCAGCAGGCGCTGGATAAGCTGAGCGAGCACGCGGCGTTTGCCCGTGTGGCCTGCATCGGCCTGTCGGGGCAGATGCATGGCGCGGTCTTGCTGGGTGCCGACAATCGCGTGCTGTACCCGGCCATCCTGTGGGACGACTCCCGTGCGGTTGCGCAGGCAGAGCAACTGGGCGCCGGCCATGCCGAGGTCACCGGCAGCTTGCCGATGGCCGGCTTGACCGCGCCGAAACTGCTCTGGCTGCAGCAGCACGAGCCCGAGGTGTTCAAGGCCATTGACTGCGTGCTGTCGCCCAAGGATTACCTGCGCTTGTGCCTGAGCGGGGAGCGCATCAGCGAGATGTCCGATGCCGCGGGCACCCTGTGGCTGGACGTGGCGCGGCGCGAGTGGTTTACCCCGATGCTGCATGCCACTGGCCTGACGCCCGCGCACATGCCCAGGCTGGTGGAGGGCGCAACCGCCAGTGCGTGTGTCACGGCGGCTGGCTTGGGCTTGTCGCCGCAGGTGGTGATTGCCGGTGGCGGCGGTGATAACCCGGTGGCGGCGGTCGGGATCGGTGCCGTCAATGCCGGTGACGGTTTCATCACCTTGGGCACCAGCGCGGCGATTGTCGCGATTACCGCCCATGCCGTCGGCAACCCGGCCAGTGCGGTGCACAGCTTCTGCCATGCGCTCCCCGATCGCTGGTACACCATGGGCGCCATGCTGGCCGGTGCCAGTTGCCTGCGCTGGGTGACGCACCTGACCGGAATGCCGGATGAGCAAACCCTGCTGGACCAAGTACAGGCGCAATGGCCCATCGAGCAAGCGGTGCCGCTGTCGGCGCCGTTGTTTCTGCCGTACCTGGCGGGTGAGCGCACGCCCCATAACGACCCGATGCTGCGTGGCGGCTTCATGGGGCTTGGCCATGACTGCACACCGGCGATGCTCGGCTATGCGGTGATGGAGGGCGTGGGGTTTGGCCTGCTCGACGCCTGGCGCGCGGTGCAGTCGACCGGGGCTGAGGTCAGCGCCTTCGCGTTGGTGGGGGGCGGGGCGCGCAGCGAGTATTGGGCGCAGTTGCTGGCCAATATTCTGCAGCGCGAGATTTTTACCTTGCAGGGCAGCGAACTGAGCGCATGCATCGGTGCGGCAAAGTTGGGCTTCATGTCCATCGGGGAGGGCGCGGATTTGCTGGCGGCGGGGATGCCGGTGAAGGCGCGGTATGTGCCTGATGAGCAAGTGCAGCCGGTGTTGGCGGCGCGGTATCGAAAATTCCAGGGGCTGCTTGCAGCGGCGAAAGCCCTCCAGGATTAAATCGACGGCTGGAGCCGATCTAATGGGGGAGGGGGCTTGCCCGATAGCAGCATAGGTATCTACACAACTTTGTAGCAGCCTACGGTAACCACGATGCGAAGCGAGCGCTCTTGATCTTGATCTTAGGCGCCCCGTTAAACCACGCTGGCCGGAATTCGATAGTGATTTGGAGGGTAAACCGGCAGGGATGCCGGTTTAGCCGCCCCGCGCCATGGATGGCGCGTGGCGGCGGCCCTCCAAATCACTGTCGGATTACGGGCACACCGAGCGTGAGCGAGGTGCCGAGTGGTGGGGCAGGAGCCCTTTTGGTTACTTTTGGGGCTCTTTTCCAAAAGTGACCCGCCGTAAGGGCGGAACCCTAAGCCGCCGTTACCGCAGCAACGGATATGTACTCGCTCTGATCCAACATCATTGTCGGCTTTCAGGCCGCCATCGGGGGCAAGCCCCCTCCCACATTGGAACGCTGGGCGTCAGTTACAGAGGCTTCGGCTGCTGAGCCGTCACAGGCTTAGGGCCGCGCGAAGTTGTGTAGATACCTATGCCGATAGCAGTGTGTCAGTCTCCGATGTGCTGACTGACACTCCGCTATCGGGAGCAAGCCCCCTCCCACATGTTTGTGTAGTGCACTTTCAGTCGGTCAGGGGCGGCAAGCGCCGTTTCACCGGGGTTTTCTTGACGATGGCGGTGTTGGTTTCGGCATACCCGTTGATCCGGTCCAGCAGGCTGTCCAGTTGGTCCATGGTGCGCACGTGCAGGCGGGCGATAAAGCAGTCTTCACCGGTGACCTTGTCGCATTCGGTGAATTCGGGGATCGCCTGGATCTGGCGTTCCACTTCCTGCAACTTGCCGGGCAGGGGGCGGATGCGCACGATGGCTTGCAGCAGGTAGCCAAAGTGTTTGGGGTCGATGTCGACGGTGTAATGGGTCAGCACGCCGCGTTCTTCCAGGCGGCGCAAGCGTTCGCCGACGCTGGGCGAAGACAGCCCGGTGATGCCCGCCAGAGCCTTGAGGGACAGGCGCGAGTCGTCCATCAAGGCGGCGATCAGTTGCTGGTCGATGGTGTCAATCATGGGGTTCGCCTAATAAGTAAAGGTGAATCGACGGTTTGGCCTTTTTTAGTCGCTGGAGCGGCTGCCTCGCAGATTGCCATAATTGAGCCTCACTTGAGGAGCATCAATCATGGATACCGCTATCCGTCGCGGAATATGGGAAATGATCGCCGCCATGCTGATCTCCGGCACCATCGGCTGGTTTGTGTTGGTGTCGGGCGTGTCAGTGATCGAAGTGGTGTTCTGGCGCTGTGTAATCGGGGCGCTGGCGCTGCTGCTGGTGTGCGCATGGCTCGGCTACCTGCGGCTGGACCTGCTCAACCGGGCCAAGTTTGGGCTGGCGGTGCTCAGCGGTGTGGCCATTGTCGGCAACTGGCTGCTGCTGTTCGAATCCTACTCGCACGCGTCGATTGCCATCAGTACGGCAGTCTATAACGTGCAGCCGTTCCTGTTGGTGATGCTGGCGGCGGTGTTTCTCGGTGAGAAAATCACCCTGCAGAAAATCACCTGGTTGAGTGTGGCGTTTCTCGGCATGCTGGCGATTGTCATGGCCCATGGTGGGCAACCGGGTGGCGAGGACTATTTGACCGGCATCGCACTGGCCCTGGGCGCTGCGTTTTTGTACGCGGTTGCCGCGCTGATCATCAAGCAGCTCAAGGTGGTTCCGCCGCATTTGATGGCCTTGATCCAGGTAGCTACCGGCGCGGTGTTGCTGGCGCCGCTGGTGCCCTGGGACCGCTTGCCCGCGTCGACCGACGCCTGGGCGGCACTGGCGACCCTTGGCCTGGTGCACACGGGTTTGATGTACGTGCTGTTGTACGGGGCGATTCAGAAGCTGCCGACTGCGATGACCGGCGCATTGTCGTTCATCTACCCGATTGCGGCGATCTTCGTTGACTGGATCGCCTTCGGGCATCACCTGGGCTGGCTGCAGTGGTTGGGTGTGGCGGCGATTTTGCTGGCCGCGGCGGGGTTGCAGCGGGGCTGGTGGTGGCCTCGTAACCTCGGTAGGAGCGAGCTTGCTTGCGAAGAACGCTGACGATAACGCAGCTCATCGGGTTGATACGCGGCGTTCTCAGGTTTTTCGCGAGCAAGCTCGCTCCTACAGAGGGTCAGTGTGTGCCTTGGAAAATGATGTTTTCCGGATTGAAATGCTCCACCGCGCTGCCCGGCTGCGGCAAACCCAGGATGTGCCCCTTGATCTTGCCCACCACGTGCATCTCGCACGGCTTGCAGTCGAACTTCAGCGTGAGGACTTCATCGCCGTGGATCAACTGCATCGGTGCCACTTTGGTCTTCACGCCCGTTACACCCTTGGCCTGTTTAGGGCACAGGTTGAACGAGAAACGCAGGCAGTGCTTGGTGATCATCACCGGTACTTCGCCAGTTTCTTCGTGGGCCTCGAAGGCGGCATCGATCAGCTTCACCCCGTGACGGTGGTAGAAGTCGCGGGCCTTCTGGTTGTAGACGTTGGCCAGGAACGACAGGTGCGCGTCCGGGTATACCGGCGGCGGGGTGGTTTCGGCTTTGCGTCCACCGCGTGGGTGAGCGGCCACACGGGCAGCGGTCAGCACTTCGATCACCTCACGGCGTAAAGCCTTGAGCTGCGAGTTGGGGATGAAGAACGCCTGCGGCGCATCCAGTTGGATGTCGGTCGCGTGGTATTCGGTGGTGCCCAGTTGGCCAAGCAGGTCGCGCAGTGTGTCCAGCGCCTGTTCCGGTTTGTTGGCCACGCCAAACGGGCCGGGCAGGGTGACGCTGGCGCTGATGCCTTCTTCGCTGGTGGCGGTGACTTCCAGCTGTTCTTCGCGCAGACGAGCCGCCCAGGTCAGGCCAATACGCCGCTCGGACGAGGTCTTGAGCAGCGCCTGTTGCCAGTTGTGGTCCAGGTTGCGGTTCAGCGGATGGTTTGGGCGTAGCTGGTGCAGGCCGGCCGGCATCTCGTTGGGTTCGACGCGGTAGCGGTAGCGCTTCTCGCCGTCCTCCTCGAACTCGCCCTTGGGCTCGGCGATATTGGCGCGAAAACCCACCACTTCACGCTTGACCAGCACATTCAGGCCGTCGCCGTTGGACAGCGGCTCATGGGTGACCACCTGCAAGTCGCGCTTGCCGGCTTTTTCCACCACGCCGACCGGCAGGCCGGTGAAGGTCGGGGTGTCGAAGGCGCCGATATCGACCTTGCGGTCGGTGACGAAATAGTCGGTGCTGCCACGGTGGAAGGTTTTTTCCGGGTCGGGCAGGAAGAAGTGCGCGGTACGCCCGCTGGAGGCGCGAGCCAGGTCCGGGCGGTCTTCAAGCACGTCATCCAGGCGCTGGCGGTAATAGGCGGTGATGTTCTTCACATAGCCCATGTCCTTGTAACGACCTTCGATCTTGAACGAGCGCACGCCGGCTTCGACCAGCGCGCGAATGTTGGCGCTCTGGTTGTTGTCTTTCATCGACAGCAGGTGCTTTTCAAAGGCGACGACGCGGCCCTGGTCATCTTTCAAGGTGTACGGCAGGCGGCAGGCCTGGGAGCAATCGCCACGGTTGGCGCTGCGGCCGTTCTGCGCGTGGGAGATATTGCACTGCCCAGAGAACGCCACGCACAAGGCGCCGTGGATGAAGAACTCGATGGCGGCATCGGTCTCATCAGCGATGGCGCGGATCTCTTGCAGGTTCAGCTCGCGAGCCAGTACCAACTGGGAGAAGCCGGCCTGGTCCAAAAACTTGGCCCGGCCGAGTGTGCGAATATCGGTCTGGGTGCTGGCGTGCAGCTCGATGGGCGGAATATCCAGCTCCATCACGCCCAGGTCTTGCACGATCAGCGCATCGACACCGGCGTCGTAGAGCTGGTGGATCAGCTTGCGCGCCGGCTCCAGCTCGTTGTCATGCAAAATGGTGTTGATGGTGGTGAAGACGCGAGCGTGGTAACGCCGGGCGAATTCCACCAGCTGAGCGATATCGCTCACCTCGTTACACGCATTATGACGGGCGCCGAAGCTCGGCCCGCCGATATAAATGGCGTCGGCGCCATGCAAGATCGCCTCGCGAGCGATGGCAACATCGCGGGCAGGGCTGAGCAATTCCAGGTGGTGCTTGGGCAAGGACATAGTTTTTTTAGTCAGGCTTGTCACGGTCGAGACGCGCATTGTAGCTGCGAAAAGTCTTACCGGCATCTACCGCAGGGCTTATGGACTCAATGTGGGAGGGGGGTTGCCCTCGATGGCGGTGGGTCAGTCACATATGCGCTGACTGACACGCCCTCATCGGGGGCAAGCCCCCTCCCACATTTTGACCCGAGTCAGGTCTTGGCTGCGGTCGTCAATTCGACGTTGCTTTGCCACGGGAAGAAAACCTGACGATGCCAGGTGCCTGTAGCAATAATCCCTGACACAACAGCGATCACATGTGGGAGGGGGCTTGCCCCCGATGGCGGTGGGTCAGTCACATATGCGCTGACTGACACGCCCTCATCGGAGCAAGCCCCCTCCCACATTTTTGAACCGAGTCAGGCCTTGGCAGCCATCGCCGTCACTTCGACACGCATGCCTTCTACAGCCAATGCGGCAACACCCACCGCCGCCCGTACTGGCCATGGCTCGGCGAAAAAGCGCTTGTAGACTTCGTTGAACGCGGCGCGGTCGGCCATGTCGGTGAGGTAGATGGTCAGGTGCATCACCCGGTCCATGGAACTGCCGGCTTTTTCCAGCGCGACTTTCAGCGCTTGCAGGGTGCATTCGCTTTGCAGGGTGATATCGCCCAGTTCCAGGCTGCCGTCGGCATGGGTTGGAATCTGGGTGGAGACCAGGATGCCGTTAAATTCGATTACATCGGATGAGATCGAATCGGCATCCGGATCGGGGGTGAACTGTAGATCGTGGTTTGCCATGAAAAAACCTCTCGCGTTGGCGTAAACGGTGCCCGGCAGTCTAACCACTGAGGACCTGCGGGTCACGGTGGTTGTCAGTGGTTTTTTGACGTCAAAAAAGAAAATCCTGCGCCAGGTAAAGTCGCTCAAGGCCGCGCCGATAGCGAGTTAGAGACTGATTCTCTGCACGCTGAGGGCGACATCATGTTCAACGCTAAACTCAAACAAGAACTGGCGACCAGGACGGTCGAAGTCAATGAGTACAAAGGACTGATTGCTGCACTCGAACGCTCCATGGCCGTCGTCGAGTTCGACCTCAATGGCAAGGTGTTGCGTGCGAACGATAATTTCCTGAATACCTTGGGCTACAGCCGTGACCAATTGGCCGGCAAGTCCCATCGCGACTTTTGCTCCCCATCCCTTACCGGCAGCCCGGCCTACGCTCAGTTATGGAGCGACCTGCGCGCCGGCAAGTTTGTCTCCGGCACGTTCAAACGCGTGCACAGCAACGGCGCGACCATTTGGCTGGAGGCAAGCTATAACCCACTGATGGATGAGCGCGGGCAGGTGTTGAAGGTGGTCAAGTACGCGCTGGACGTCACCGCCAAGGTCGAACAGGAAGCTGCCACCCGCAGCAAACTCGCCGCACTGGACCGGGCGATGGCGGTCATCGAGTTTGATTTGAGCGGCCAGGTGCTGGACGCCAATCCCAACTTCCAGCAGGTGATGGGCTATTCGCTGGCGGAGCTCAAAGGCAAGCACCACCGATTGTTTTGCGAGCCGAGCCTGATCAACAGCAGTGAATACGCCGATTTCTGGCGCCGCTTGAATAACGGTGAGTTTTTTACCGGCCAATTCAAACGGCTCGGCAAGCATGGTCGGGTCGTGTGGCTGGAGGCCAGTTACAACCCGGTCTACGACGGCGACGGCAAGCTGGTCAAGATCGTCAAGTTTGCCAGCGATATCACCGAGCGTGTCGAGAAGTTCGAGGAAGACTCGCGCGGGGCGTCCCGGGCTTATCATATTTCGTCCGAGACCGAGCGCTTTGCCGAACACGGCACTCAGGTGATCCAGGACACCGCCACCGAGATGCGCCGCATTGCCGAGAATATCGGCGCTTCGGCGCGGTTGGTGGGGCAGTTGGGCGATCGTTCCGAGCAGATCACCGCGATCGTCAATACCATTCGCGGGATTGCCGACCAGACCAACCTGTTGGCGCTTAACGCGGCCATCGAGGCGGCACGCGCCGGTGATCAGGGCCGCGGCTTTGCGGTGGTGGCCGATGAGGTCAGGCAACTGGCGGGGCGTACCAGCCGCTCCACTGCGGAGATCGCTGACATGATCGGCATGATCCTGACCGAAACCCGTGATGCCGTGAGCAGCATGAACGCCACCCAGGAAGGCGCGCAGCGCGGCGTGAGCCTGGCCGATCAGGCCGGATCGGTGATTTTGCAGATCCGCACCAGTACCAGCGATGCGGTGCAGGCGGTGAGCATGTTTGCCTCCAAGCTGGACGAGTCGGAGGTCATTCCCAAGGCCGCGGTGGGTTGGGTCGGCTAATCCGGTCCATTAAACGCCCGCTCCCGGTGCCGATCGCCAAGACCCGCACCGGCGCACGATTTACTCTTTCACATCCATGAATTCTTCAGCCCACGCCACATAGCTTTCCGGCAAGGTGTAGGTGTGCGTCAGCTCGGTAGCGCTGAGGTTCGAAGTGCTGTGGGTCAACTGGCGTTGCGCCCGCAGGCTGTCGTAAGTGGCTTTGATCGCGGCGAAGTACGCGCCGTGTCCGGCCACCACGATGCGCACGCCCAGGCTCGCCAGGCGCTCGCTGTCATGCAGCTGCGGGTTGCCGTAGGTCACCAGCATCAGCGGCACGCTGAGGTTTTCGGCGATTTTTTCCAGGTGGTCGAAGTCTTTGACCCCGACCATGCAGATCCCGTCGGCGCCGGCCTTTTCATACGCCTGGGTGCGGGCGATGACGTCTTCGGTCGGCAGAACACCGGCGTTGGTACGGGCAATGATCGACAGTTCAGGATCGACACGCGCTTCGAGCGCCGCCTTGACCTTGCCGATGCCTTCTTCGACGGAGATCAGGTCCGTGGATTTACGCCCGAATTGCGCTGGCAGCAGGGTGTCTTCGATGGTCAAAGCCGCAACGCCGGCGCGTTCGAGCTCTTCAACCGTACGCATCACGTTAAGGGCATTGCCGTAGCCGTGGTCGGCGTCTGCAATGAATGGTAATTGCGCAACGCGGCCGATACGGGTGGCCTGTTCGACGAACTCACTCAGGGTAATCAACGCAAAATCAGGGGCCGCCAGTACCTGCAGGGAGGCGACGGAGCCGCCGAGGATACCCACCTCAAAACCCAGGTCTGCCGCGATACGGGCGGACATGGGGTCGAATACCGAGGCGGTTTCAACACAGATGGGCTTGGCAAGCAGTTCGCGAAAGTTACGGCGCAGCGCTGAGTGAGAGATCTTGGGCATGTTCTTTCCTGGCTTTTGGTCATCGTCAAGTGACGATCAATGTCTATTCGTGGTGGCGTGAGATTACCACGCAGAGGGCCGGGGATTTATGACGTTTGAGCGCGGGCAATGTCCCTTGCGCGGCGATGGCGCAACAAAATGCAATATGTGCATTTTTATCGAATTACGTTATGCAATATAAATATTTTACATGTCTTGCTTATAACCTCATCGTAGCCCCTTACAACCCTTACCGAGACCGCACGCGCGGATCGACTTGACGTGCCTCACGGCATCTGGAGACGAACGTGCGTTACCTGAAAAAACTGGCGACTGGCATCGCCACCGCATTGCTGTGCCTGAGCGCTCACGCGCAAACGCTGGTGGTGGGCGATCAAAGCTACAACGCCCAAGCGGTGATGGAAGCGGCGGGGGTGCTTGACGATCTGCCTTACACCCTTGAGTGGAAGCAATTCACGGCCGGTTCGCCGGTGGCCGAAGCGCTCAATGTCGGCAGCCTGGACATCGGCCTGCTGGGTGACGCACCGGTGTTGTTCCTGGGCGCATTGGGCGCACCGATCAAGGTGATTGCGGTGAGTCGGCAAAACCTGGCGGGGGTGGCCATTCTGGTCAGGCAGGATTCGTCGATCCACAGCCTGGCGGACCTGGCGGGCAAACGCGCAGCCATCTGGAAAGGCTCCTGGAGCCAGCAACTGCTGTTGAGCGCCTTGGACAAAGCCGGCGTCGCCCACGACTCGCTGGAGTTGCGCTACCTCAGCGCACTGGACGCCTCCCATGCGCTGGAAGGCGGTTCGGTGGACGTCATTGCCACCTGGGAGCCCTACGTTACCCAGCAGGAACGCCAGGGTGCTCGGGTACTCGCGACGGCCGAGGGCTTGATTCCCGCGCAGAGCTTCGTCGCCGCCAACGCCAAGGCGATCGACGACAAGCGTGCGCCCATCGGCGATTTCCTCCAGCGCCTGAAAAAAGCCCGCGACTGGGCGCGCCAGAACCCGGCCAACACCAATGCCTACGCCGATGCGTGGGCCAAACGCACCCGCGCCGACGCCGAAATAGCACGCGTCTGGTTTGCAAGGGCACGCACCACGGTCGAACCGCTGAGCGCCGAGGCGCCTGTCGAGGCGCAAAAGACCGTGGACTTTTTCGCCAGCCAAGGGCTGGTCAAGTCCTACCCGGCCGCCAGCCTGTTTGACCCGTCATTCAGCGCGGCCCTGCAGCCCGCCGTCGTGCAAACACAGCCCTGAATACGCCAAGGAATCGATCCGACATGACCAAACGACAGCTCAAACTGGGCGCCTTGACCATGGGCTGCGGTGGCCCGGGCCGCCATAACCTGTGGCTCGATCCGCAGTTGCCGACCGACGCCAGCGTTAACATCGACTGGTACATCGACATCGCACGCCAGGCCGAGGCAGCGTTGTTCGACCTGATCTTTATCGTCGACAGTCAATTCATCACCCCAGGCTCGCCTTCTCATTACCTCAATCGCCTGGAACCACTGACGCTGTTATCGGCATTGGCCGTGAGTACGCGGCATATCGGCCTGGTGGGTACGCTGACCACGTCCTACAACGCGCCGTATAACGTTGCGCGGCGCCTGGCGTCCCTGGATTTGATCAGCAAAGGCCGCGCCGGCTGGAACGTGGTAACCAGCGGCGATGCCGGCACTGCCGGCAATTACAGCCTTGACGAGCATTATGACTACACCACGCGCTACGGCCGCGCCGCCGAACATGTGCAGGTGGTGCAGGGGCTGTGGAACTCTTATGAGGACGACGCCTTTGTGCGCGACCGCGCCACCGGGCAGTTTCTCGACCCGAGCAAACTGCATCGCCTGAATCACCAGGGCGAGCACTTTTCGGTGGTCGGCCCGCTGAACATCCAGCGCTCCCCCCAGGGCCAGCCGGTGATCTTCCAGGCCGGGGATTCCGAGCAAGGCCGCGACCTGGGCGCCGCGACCGCCGATGTGATCTTCACCCACGCGGCCAGCATCGAGCAGGGCCAGGCGTTTTACCGCGATATAAAGGGCAGGGCGGTGGCCGCAGGCCGCGATCCGGAGCAACTGTTGATCATGCCGGGTGCCGAGGTATATGTCGGCGACACCGATGAGCACGCCCGTGAAATCGAGCGCCATTATCACCAGACTGATCACAGTTTCGAGCTTGCGCTCAAAGAGTTCGGGCGTAATTTCGGCTGGCACGACTTCAGCCAGTACGACCTCGACGCGCCGTTCCCCCAGCAGAGCCTGGAAGCGGCGCGCAGCAGCTTTTTCACTGCAGCCAAACGCATCGCCGATCAGGCCCGCGAGCAGGGTTTCAGCCTGCGCCAGGCCGTGGAGTTTGGCCGACAGCTGCGACCTGGGGCTTTCACCGGCACGGCCGACACGGTTGCGCAAAAAATGGCGGACTGGCTGCAGGCGCAGGCCGTGGATGGGTTCAACATTTACATCGGGCACCCGGAGCAATTTGCCCGGTTCACGCGGCAGGTCATTCCGTTGCTGCAGGAGCGCGGTGTCTACCGCACCGCGTACGAAGGCAAGACGTTGCGCGACAGCCTGGGACTGGACATTCCGGCGTTTGCGCGCCGTTAGGTCGGCGCTCCTTGGCACAGCGGTGAACGCCAAACATCCCCGTTTGGCACAACTGCTGTGCGAATCGAGGGATTAATCCTCCGCCGCACCTATGCCTATAGTCCACTCACCCACGCAGCGCACTCAACGGCGCCGTGCATACCCGTCGCAGACTGAGGTGAGCCTGATGAACCTTGAATTGAACCCCGCATTGGCCGATACCCACCAGGTGGACGCCGAGTACTTCGAGTACAGCAAGGCCGCCAACCCCATCAGTGCCAATCTGATACCGCGCATTCCCTACCACAGCTTTCCCGCTTCGCTGTATGACAGCGGTCCTTCGCGCATTGTCCCGCTGGACCTCAGCGACACCCTCGGCTGTGAAGGCCCGGCCACGGGGCCCGGGCTGTGCGCGAACTTCGTGCGGCTTAACCGCGGCGACACACTGACCCTGCAGCCCAACGCGACCTCCCAGGTGTTCTACGTGATTGCCGGGGAGGGCAGCGTGACCCAGGCCGAGCATGAGATTCACTGGTCCACGGGCTGCTTTATCGCGCTGCCGGGATTGCAAGCGGCGCACTTGAGCGCCACCGAGGATGCGCGGCTCTACTATGTGCACGATGAGCCGTTGTTGCGTTACCTGGGGGTGACACGCAGCACAGATCGCTTTACCCCCACGCTGTACCCTGCGGAACTGGCCAACACGAAGCTGCGCGAAGCGGCGGACGATCCTCGCGCCCAGGACCGCAGCCGCATCAGTATTCTGCTGGGCAACCGCCACTTCCCGCAAACGCGCACTGTCACGCACGTGTTGTGGGCGATGTACGGAATCCTGCCGGCCGGGTCGGTGCAAAAGCCCCATCGGCATCAGTCGATTGCCCTGGATTTCATCATAGATTGCCCGCCAAGTTGCTACTCCCTGGTCGGCACCGAGCTGGACACCGATGGGCAGATCCGCAACCCGGTGCGCGTCGACTGGTCGCCCGGCCTGGCATTCGTCACGCCGCCGGGGTATTGGCATGCGCATTTCAATGAATCCGATAGCGAGGCATTCCTGATCCCGATTCAGGACGCGGGGCTGCAAACCTACCTGCGCGCCCTGGATATTCGCTTCAGTTGAGTCAATTCCAGTCCGGTGTCTCGCCCAGGCGCTCAACCATAAAGTCGATAAAACAGCGGACCTTGGACGACACGATGCGCTTGGGCGGGTAGACAAACCACACGGCAAACTCGCGTTCCACACCCTGGATGCGCCAGTGCGGCAACCAGACCACCAACTCGCCGGCCCGGATGCTTTGCGCCACCAGCCAGTTTGGCAACAGCGCAAACCCCAGGCCCTGGCGCGCGGCGATCAGTTGCGCGTCCAGGTCGTTTATCCGAATACAGTCGCCGTGCACCAACGCCGATTTGCGGCCCTGGTTTAGGAAGGTGATATCTCCCACGGGGCTGGTGCCCAGTACGGCGGGCATAGACGCAAGATCGGTTGGCGTGGACGCAGGCGGGTGCTGCATCGCAAACGCCGGGCTGACCACCAGGCAATAGTGGCCATCGCAGAGCTTGCGCGCTTTCAACGTGGAATCGGCCAGGGCGCCGACGCGAATGGCCAGATCGACACCGGCGTGGATCAGGTTGACCTGGGTGTTATCCAGCACCAATTCAATACTGATTTGCGGGTAGCGCAGGCGGAAGTCGTTCAGCGCCGGAAGAATATGATGACGGGCAAAGGCGGGAGGCAAGTTGAGCTTCAACAGTCCGCGTGGGTGCTGGTTCAACGCAGACGTAGCCGCCTTGGCATGTTCCAGCTCATCGAGCACGGTGCGCGCATGCGTCAGGAACGTCTGGCCACCTTCGGTCAGGTGCAACGTACGCGTGGAGCGGTTGAACAGCGCAATGCCGAGATCCTGCTCAAGGTCCTTCACGTAGCGCGAAACGGTGGAGGCCTTGATGCCCAGGCGCTCGGCCGCACGGGAAAAGTTGTTGCTTCCAGCGGCTTCGACGAAGGCGGTCAGGGCGGCGAAATAGTCCAAGGCGGCCTCGGGGCAGGGCGGGCAGAACAGCAGGGTGGGGAGGATGGCAGCGTGCTGTCAACTCCCACCGCAGATCCACCTGCAGGAAGCGCTTGCTCCCGCAAGTGGATCGCCATGATCAAGGTGAAATGGGATCGCTGGCCGGGAAGGTTTCCTCGATTGCCTCATCGAGTTGGCTGTCGCTGACTGCACGGTCCTGCACCTGCACATTCGACTCGCAGTGGCATTCGGCGCTTGGGCACGCCTGCCCCTGTGGATGCAGGTCGGCGCAGGCCTGGCTGCAGTAGGCTTTGCCGTCGCGCTCATAGCGGGCGGCATCGCTGGCCTGGCAGGTGCAGCCTGGGCAGGCGCATGGCAAATCCGTCGTGGCGTGGTTCATGAGTCCTCCGATCATCAGTCATGGTTGAATGGTCCACACCTGGTTTTGATCATCGAGAAGCCACGAGTTTAAAAAAAGCGCAGCTCGGGGTGATGAGCGGTGATCACGACCTTGTGCGGCAAAAAAACGAACGCGTCAGTGGGACCGGCGTCTATGGTGATAACAACGTCGACACAGCAAAGAGGAGGTTTGCCAATGAACGATTACCCAGCGGGCGACACCGATTCAGAAGCGCGCAACCGTTTGATCGGCGACGCCATAGGCCTGGCTTTCGATGAGGTCGAGTTGTGGGTGACCTCGGTTGAAGAGGACGGCAGCGGCATGGGCTATGTGCTGACGTTCTCCGAGCACACGCCCAGCGATGTCCTCGCCAAGGTCGAGGGGCTGGGCGCCGATCGCACGATCAACATCGGCCCGATTGACTGAGCGCCACCAGGCCAGGGCCATTCACGGCTGCCTGTAATGCCCCGGAATGTCATGGCCCTCATCCACCGGCTTGGTACGTTTTTGCACCTGCACGTCACTCAGCCGCGCATCCTTGAGCTCGGCAAAGCGCTCCTTGAGCAGTGATTGCGCCAGTTGCGGGTCCAGCTCGTCGCCTTCGTGTTGCAGCGTGCGGCTCTGGGGTTGGTTGTCCAGAATAAAACTGACGAGGTAGTGCGGTTTATCGAACATGGGCGTTCCTCCATTACAATCAACACGTGTTACCCGCATAGGGTCTATTCGTTTGATGACTGGACGGCGTGGTGATTCAGAAAAAATCAGAAGTTCTTCAGGCTGGATTCGCCCTGCGGACAACACACCGAACGCTATGTCCGCCATGGGAGCAGGTCAAAATGAGTCGCGCGCTGTTCGTTTCACTGGACGGGCCCAAGGGCACCGGCAAGACCACACTGCTGGAAGCGGTGACGTCGGCACTCAGGGCCGACAACAAGAAAGTGATCCGACTGTGCGAGAAAAAGAGCGATCCCCATCGGGGTGAAACCATGGCGCTGGTCAACCAGCTTGTCAGGAACCCCAGCCGCGCGCTGGAGCTGGCGGTGTGTGAGCGCTTTGCCGAGAGCCGCAGCTGGATGTCCAGGCACGTACTGCCTAGGCAGCCACCGGACAGCATCATTCTGATCGACCGTTGGTACCCATCCGACGCGGCGTTTCGTCGCCTGATCCCGTTTGAGCAGATCCTGCAACTGAACATTGATCGCAACGTGCAGGTGCCCGACCTGCATGTCGGGGTGGTCACCGGCGCTGAATTGTCCTGGGCGAGGGCCGCGGCGCGACGGCGTGGGCTGAGCAGTACGGTGCTGCATACCCTGGAAGAACACGTCGCCTGCACCCAGGCGTTTGAACGAGCGGTCGCCGATCACGGGTGGGTTTTATGCCGCAATGAAGGCACGATCGAGGCGGCGACGAGGCAGGTGGTTGGCGAGATTGATCGCGTGTTGAGCGCGCGCTAGCTCCGTATCGCAATGTATCCAAGGGCCACGTGGATACGTACCGATTCAATAGAGCACCTTGCCGACACACGTGCGATACCTCCCCGCGTTTCAATGGGCGCCAGCGAGGGACTTGACCTCGGCCAAACCAACAGCAGGTGGCGCCATGTTATTGATCGCATTTCTCGGCGGTATCGTCACGGTGCTCAGCCCGTGCATTCTCCCCGTCGTGCCGTTTTTATTCGCCCGTGCCGATCGCTCGCCGTCGTCAGTGGTGTGCACGCTCCTCGGCCTGGCGCTGACCTTTGCCCTGGTTTCCAGCCTCGCCGTCGTCAGCAGTGACTGGGTGGTGACGGCCAACGGTGTCGGTCGCCAACTGGCGCTGGTGGTGCTGGTGCTGTTCGCCCTGTCGTTGCTGTCCGCCAGGGTTGCCAACTGGCTGATGCGGCCGTTAACGGTACTGGGTAATCGCCTCGATCCGGCAACGCGCAGATGGTCAGGGCCCGGCGCTTCGCTGCTGATCGGGGTCGCCACCGGACTGCTGTGGGCGCCCTGCGCGGGGCCGATCCTGGGCATTATTCTGACCAGCGCGATGCTGCAAGGCCCCAGTGCTCAAACCAGCCTCCTGCTGTTGGCGTATGGCTTGGGCAGCTCCCTTTCATTGGGCGCGCTGATCTTCGCCGGCCGAGGCTTGATGTCTCGATTGAAACTGTCGTTGCCGGTTACCGCCTGGCTGCGGCGTGGCGCAGGGCTTGCCACGCTGGTGGCGGCGGTGGTGATCGGCAGTGGCGCACAGAGCCAACTGCTCGCGGGCACTTCATCCGAGGGGGCGGCGAAGGTGGAGCAATCGCTGCTGAGCGGTGTACCCAGGATCGTTGATTCCCTGGTGGACAGCGTGAAGGCCGCGACCGTGCCTGAGATGAGCGTGAAGGATGAAATGCCGTCCCTGTCGGGTGCCGTCCAGTGGCTCAACTCACCCGAGCTGAGCAAGGAGTCCTTGCGAGGCAAGGTGGTGCTGGTGGAGTTCTGGACCTTCGACTGCATCAATTGCCAGCGCAGCATTCCGTACGTGAAGGAGTGGGCGAGCAAATACGAAAAGGACGGGCTGGTGGTCATCGGCGTGCACACGCCGGAGTACCCCTTTGAGAGGGTCATCGACAACGTGCGCAAAAATGTAGCGAAGCTGGGCCTGAATTACCCGATCGCCATCGACAACAACTATGCGATCTGGCGCGCCTTCGACAATCAGTACTGGCCCGCCCACTACATCGTCGACGCCGAGGGCAAGGTTCGCTACACCCATTTTGGCGAAGGCAGCTATGACGCCCAGGAAAAAGTGATCCAGCAGTTGCTGGCTGAGGCAAAGACCAAGGGCTGATTATCGCGGGGGATGATCCACCGGCGTCTTGGCGGAAAGTTTGAGCGTTGGCGGCAGTGTCAACTCCGCACACAGGCCGCCGCCGTCGCGGTTCACCAGGCGCAGGGAGCCTTGCAGTGTCAGTGCCAGTTGTTGGGAAATCGCCAAGCCAAGTCCGGCCCCGCCGGTTTCCCGATTTCGCGAGCTCTCGACGCGATAAAAAGGCTTCAGCACTTCGGGCAACTGGTGTTCCGGTATTCCGGGGCCACGGTCCAGCACCTGGATCAGCAACCCACCCTCCGGCGTGCTCTGTACGTTGAGTTCTACCGCTGAGCCAAACTTCAACGCATTGTCCACAAGGTTGACCAGAATCCTGCGCAGCGCATGGGGGCGCGTGTCGATGGCTACGCCGCCGTTCGCCACCAACGCGACTTCCTTGCCCGTATCGAGGTAATCGAACACCAGGCTTTCCAGAAAGGAATCGACGTCCACGCGCCGGCTTGGCTCATTGGCCCCGGCCATACTGCGCGCGTAGGCCACACCTTCCTGGACCAGGTGCTGCATTTCATCCAGGTCGCTGCACAGTTTGTCCTTTTCAATCGAATCGTCCATGAACTCGGCACGAAGCTTCATGCGTGTGATGGGGGTCTGTAGGTCGTGGGAAATAGCCGCCAATAACTGCATGCGTTCCTTGACGTAAGTGGCGATGCGCTCCTGCAGGGTATTGAAAGCGAC
Organism: Pseudomonas sp. MUP55; assembly: GCF_034043515.1. Classification (NCBI taxonomy): domain Bacteria; kingdom Pseudomonadati; phylum Pseudomonadota; class Gammaproteobacteria; order Pseudomonadales; family Pseudomonadaceae; genus Pseudomonas; species Pseudomonas sp. MUP55. The sequence goes on from NZ_CP138214.1 coordinate 2,885,937, forward strand.
GGCAGCGTAGGCCACCTCGACGGGCCCGTCCTCCTTGAGCGGTTCGCCCTGGCCATTTGGATCAAGCCCGTCCACCGCCTGGGAAAGCCGCGTCAAGGGGCGGATGACCGTGCGTATGGCGAGCCAGGTGCAGATGAACAACAGCAACAGTTGCGCAACCAGCACCACGGGTAGCCAGGGCGATAGCGGCATTACCAATGGCCGGACATCAATCGTCAGTGGGCTGCCGTCCTCGAGGCGCAAGTGGGCCTGATAGTGGGGACGCACGTCCGCGATGTCGGTGAAGCTCAGTGCATAGTCCGCGCCCAGCGTCGCTTGCATGGAGCGCACGGATACGGGCGCCGTGGCCATGTCCATTGGCGAACCTGGCTGGCCTTGATCCAGTGCGTATCGGTAGTTCGGGTGTTCGAAACGGGGCAGCCAGGCCTCACGCTCATTGGCCGGCAGCCGTTCCAGTACCGCTACCGTGGTGGCCAGGTCCTGTTCGAAATTGTCCAGCATCAAGGTCTTTGCGCTTTGGTAACGCTCATAAAATTGCAGGCCGAATGACATTCCATGAGCCACCACCAGACTGACCAGGAAGATGAGTGACAACCGCGAGGCCAACGTGCGTGGCCAACGCCTGCTCATGGCTGTTCTCCCGAGACTTCCACCGCGTAGGTAAACACATAGCCCTCGCTGCGAACCGTCTTGATGTAGGCAGGGGCGCGCGCGTCGTCCTGCAACCGGTGGCGCAGCCGACTGACGAGCAAGTCAATCGATCGGTCAAAGAGGTCGGCATCCCGCCCCTGTGTGAGGTTCAGCAGTTGATCGCGATTGAGAACGCGCTGCGGGTGGTCAAGGAACACGCGAAGCAGCCGATACTCACCGCCGCTTAACGTCACGATGGTTCCTTCACCGTCCAGCAGATGCCGCGCCGTGGTATCCAGCCGCCATTTGCCAAATGCAAGCAGCCGGCCTGCTTCGGTGAGGACAAGATTGGGCGGCAACATGCGTGTGCGGCGCAGTACGGCGTTAATTCGCGCCAGTAACTCCCGGGCGACGAAGGGCTTGACCAGGTAATCATCGGCGCCCATTTCCAGGCCGATGATTCGGTCAGTGTCGTCATTGCGCGCGGTGAGCATCAGAATCGGTGTGGCTTTGTGCTTGCCTGCTCGCAGTTCCCGACACAGCACCAGCCCATCGTCGCCGGGCATCATGATATCCAGCACAATCAAGTCGACCGGCGTGGACTCCAGAAAGTGGCGCATCTGGCGACCATCGGCCACCACCGTGGTACGCAGCCCGTTTTTTTGAAGGTAATTGCCGACCAGCTCCCTGATCTCGCGATCATCATCAACGATGAGAATGTGATCTACGTGCTCCACTTGACCCACCTTTAGCCCTTGGCTGTTGTTGTTTGTTAACACGAAGGTGCCGACGAGTATATCCAGGTGCCGGCGCCCATCGCGTCAGCCTTTTTCAGCAGACGTGCCCAGATTGTCACCAGACGCACCTCAACGCGTGGTCGGTTTGTAGTGTTTTGTATCTAAAGGGCAGTGGGATACACAGTGATTCTTTTCAGGCAGTAGGTGACACATACCGGATACCTGCGCGGCGTTAAATGAACCCATCGAGAAGGCGCACGCCTGCTCCCACTGATGACTCATTTGATGCTCGGAGATCCGATTATGAACTGGAAAAACCCTGTGAAGAGGGGCGTGTTTGGTTTGGCCCTGATAGCCGGGAGCGGGGGTGCCTGGGCTGCCAGTCCCGTCGCCGAGGCGTCAGCTGTCAGCGCGGCCTCGACCGGTTCCGAATCGATTCGACCTTACCGAATTCATGTCGATGAAGCTCAATTATCCGTCACTTGCCTATTACAGCCAGGTGAGCAAGGGCGGCCACTTCGCTTCCTGGGAGCAGCCTCAATTGTTCAGCGAAGAGTTGCGTGAAGCCTTCCGGCCGCTGCGCGCCAAGCTGGGCGCAACCAAGACCGCGCAGTGACTCAGATGCATCCCAGTCAACACACCGGGCCTTTACTCGCAGGCCCGCCACGGAGAAACACGATGGATATGGCCTTGCTGAACAACCCACGTAAACCCGGGCGCCTGCTTGCTTTTGCCCCAACGCTCGTGGCCGCCGCGCTGCTGCAATTTACCGCTGTGGCGGCAGGTTTTGCCCACGCCAGCGCTGCCGAGGTACCGCCTGCCACGGTGGGGGCTATCACACCGGGAGCCAATACTTCCCTGGGCGCGCTTAAGCATGTGAAGGCTGGCGTGCTGGACGTTTCCTACGCGGAACTTGGCCCAGCGGACGGTCCGGTGGTTATTCTGCTGCACGGCTGGCCCTACGATATCAACGCCTTCGCTGATGTCGCTCCTGCTTTGGCCGGCAAGGGCTATCGGGTGTTGATCCCTTCTGCCCGTGGTTATGGCGACACGCGTTTTCTCTCGGCCAAGACCGTTCGCAATGGCCAACCTGCCGCGCTGGCGAGCGACCTGATCGACTTCATGGATGCGCTGAAGATCAACAAGTCCGTGCTGGGCGGGTTTGACTGGGGCGCCCGCACCGCCGATATCGTTGCCGCACTGTGGCCGGAACGAGTCAAAGCGCTGGTCGGGGTAAGCGGCTACCTTATCGGCAGCCAGCAGGCGGGCCAGGCGCCACTGCCGCCAGCGGCCGAGTTGCAGTGGTGGTACCAGTTCTACTTCGCGACCGAGCGCGGCCGTCTGGGTTACGAGAAAAACACCCACGACTTCGCCAAGCTCATCTGGAAGCTGGCGTCGCCGAAGTGGAATTTCGACGATGCCACGTTTGATCGCAGCGCAGCGTCGCTGCACAACCCCGATCACGTAGCCGTGTCGATTTTCAACTATCGCTGGCGCCTGAATCTGATCAAAGGCGAGCCCAAATACGACGCGATCGAGAAGAAACTGGCGGCATTTCCTTCCATCAGCGTGCCGACTATCACGATGGAAGGCGATGCGAACGGCGCGCCCCATCCGCCGGCCGAGGCTTATGCAAAACGCTTCACTGGCAAGTATGAATTCCGCCTTGTCAGCGGTGGAGTAGGGCACAACCTGCCCCAGGAAGCGCCGCAAGCGTTCGCCCAGGCGGTGATTGACGCTGATCACCTCTGACAGGTCCCAAGGGAGAGTCACGATGAAACTTCTGCATCTGGCCGTTTTGTCAGGGGTTGCTGCGCTGGTTGCACTCAGCGTCGCTGGCGCCGCCATGGGCGATTCCGGTGGTGGTGATGCTTCACCGATCTACGGCGTGCAGGTTCCAGATGGCTATCGCAAGTGGGCGCTCATCGCTCCCGCGCAGGAAGCCGCCCCCTTGAACGAATTGCGCGCCGTGGTTGGCAATGACCTGGCGATCAAGGCCTACCAGGACTCGGCGCTGCCTTTTCCCGATGGCACGGTGCTGGTGAAACTGGCCTGGAAGCACGTGCAATCGCCTGAATTCGAGCCGGCTTCCATACCCGGCGCAGCCACAACGGTTCAAGTGATGGTGAAGGATTCGAGCAAGTACGCCGCGACCGGCGGGTGGGGCTTTGGCCGTTTTATCAACGGCAAGGCAGTCGATCAGGCTCAGCACGAGACGTGTTTTGCCTGCCACCAGGCACGCGTTAAAAACCATGATTTTGTGTTCACACGGTACGCCCCATAACCCCAGACTCAACGGAGTTGCCCATGAAAAAAACCCTTGCCTCGCTGGCAGTCGCAGCCAGCCTGTTTGCCGGCGCCAACGCGTTCGCACAGACCGAAAAGCCCACCATCGTGCTCGTTCACGGAGCCTTCGCCGACGCCTCAAGCTGGAACGGAGTGGCCAGGATTCTCGAACAGGATGGCTACACCGTGGTCGCTGCAGCCAACCCGCTGCGCAGCGTGAAAAGCGATGCCGCCTCCGTCGCCTCACTGATCGCCAGTATCCAGTCGCCGGTCGTGCTGGTGGGCCATTCATACGGCGGCAATGTCATCAGTGCCGCGGCGAATGACCAGGCCAACGTCAAGGCGCTGGTGTACGTCAGCGCGTTCGCCCCCGACACCGGCGAAACCGTCGCAGGTCTGGCCGGCAAGTTTCCGGGCAGCACGTTGGGGCCGACCCTCGCCGCTCCGGTGCCATTGAGTGATGGAGGCAAGGACCTGTACATCCAGCAGAGCCAGTTCCACGAGCAATTCGCCGCTGATGTTCCCGCCGTGGAGGCTGCATTGATGGCCGCAACCCAGCGCCCGGTCACCGACGCCGCGCTGAACGAGCCATTCGGCACGCCGGCGTGGAAGCACATCCCGAGCTGGTCGATCTACGGCGACCAGGACAAAAACATCCCGCCCCAGGCGCTGGCCTTCATGGCCAAGCGAGCGGACGCTAAAGCAGTGGAGGTGGTGAAGGGGGCGTCCCATGTGGTGATGGTCTCACACCCGGCGCCCGTGGCTCGCTTGATTGAGAGGGCGGCGACTGCGAAATAGCAGCGCGGATGCGCCGAGTCGACCGAAGGACGACTCGGCCGGCATCACCCAGTCTCTTGCATTCGTTTGTGTGATGATCGTTGAACGCCAAACCCATATGACAGCTTGACAGCTGCGCGCCGTGGAATCGGTCTCAGCGGGTGAGTCGAAAGCTATCGTCAATCAGTGAATGGATTTCCTTTGCTCCGAGTGGGCCGTTCAGAAGGACGGTAATCCAGTGCTCCTTATTCATATGATAAACCGGGTAAATGCCCGGCTTTTTTCTCAAGGAACCCACCAGCTCCGGCTCAACTTTCAGGTCGAGGACGTCGATTCGCCCATCTTGATCAAGACCTATTTTCTCGGCAGGGATGTCCATGAGCAGGGCATACCATTTTTCGTTATCCGAGTGCCTGAAGACGGCATAGTCAGGGAACTTTTCCCATGGATGATCGGGCTTCGTCTGGTATTTTTTCTGCATGTAATCAATCAATTGCTGACGGTTCATGTATTGCTCCTTGGTCTGAAATTGAGGGAAGTCCAGAGGCCATCATCGGTGAGGCTCAAGCCTTATCAATATTGAACTATTCATAGCACCCGCATCCCTAACGCTGTGCATGTAGCCCATAGCTCAGGCCATCCCTGAGCTACCTAAAGACACATAAAAGGTCTGGTGAACTATGAAGAGTGAACAAGTAGAAGGTATGTCGCAAAAGGTCGCTGGGAAGGCTCAGAGCGTTGTTGGAAAACTGTTTGGCGATTCGAAGCTGGAAGCTGAAGGCGCTGGGCGGCAGGCTGCGGGTCAGGTCACCCAGGCCTACGGCGATGCATTGGACAGCGTGTCGACTTTCGTCAAGGAAAAACCAGTTGCTGCAATCGCAATTGGCGCAGTAGCCCTGCTGGTTCTGGACCGTCTCTTTCGCCGCTGAAGCGGGACGCAAAGAGCCCGGTATCTGAAGAATCTTGTCCTTGTGCTTTCCAGGCGGCTTGCCTGGGGAGTGCCAGGACGGGTTGTGATCTACTTTGCTTTCAACGTGGACTGCTCGTCCGATGCAGGTTGGGACGCCGGCAACTCGCAACGGTTGTCGCGACAGCGACGGGCACCGTCCGGGTGCGGTAGCCACGCCAGGTGTGGACGTAAGCGGCGGAAAAGGCGATAGCCGAACTCAAATAACGGGCGCAATGCACTCCACGTCAGTGGCGTCGCCCAGACACCCAAACCGGCCGCTCGCCAGCTCCACAGGGTGGCATCCAGACCGGTTACCCAGCGCCCATCAGCGAAACGGGCATGCAGCAAAGACTGCATGTGCTCTAGCTTGAATCCGAGTTCGCTGGCGTCGAATTCGCTGCTACTGATGTCCACAAAAAACAGCCGATCGTCTACGGCATGTTCGCGCAGGAGCTTGATTTCCCGCGCGCAAAGAGGGCATTCGCCATCAAAGTAGAGCGTCAGCGGCCACTTCACTTTATTGTACATTGATCGTTCTCGTGTATAGGTATTGTATAAGATAGGCTGAAAGAAACAGACTGACAATCAGCACCCTGCTGCAGCTGCGCGAGGGTCTCTCACGCAGGCTTTCTGTGAACGAATCGCCCGCAGCTGTACCGACTGCAAGGAATACAAATGAGCGCGTTGCCTTCAACCTCTCTGCCAAAGTACGTCCGCCTGCTTGGTTATGGCGGGGTGCTGCCGTTCATTTTTCTGGCGCTGCTGATCCCGTTCTCTCTCGACCATCGAGCGTTGTTTGCGATGGCGCTGGTTAACTATGGCGCGGTCATACTGAGCTTTGTCGGCGCCTTACACTGGGGCTTTGCCATGACGATGCAAGACCTGAGCGCCGAGCAGGGCAGGGGCCGATTCATCTGGAGTGTCGTTCCTGCGCTTGTTGCCTGGATTGCCACGCTGCTGCCAATGCCATGGGGTTGCTTGCTACTGGTCATTGGCTTGGTCGTCCACCTCCGGCAGGACAGGCAGTTGTTACGGGTTAGTCGCTTGCCTGCCTGGTACCTGCCGATGCGATTACGGCTTACGTTCGTGGCTAGCGCCTGCCTGTTGTTTGCCGCGATGGTCGAGGCGCTTGGCTCATGAAGCCTGTTTGTGCTGGAACGACCTAGGGTATCAAGCGCATATCCCGCAGCTTGTCGAACACATCGAAAAATGCCTGATCGCTCGCCTGGTAGGCGGTGAAGCCCATTGCCCGGCTTTTTGACATATCCGTGACAACTTCGATGGGTCGGCCAAGGTCAGCATCGGTGTGCCATGGGGACACCAGACGACCCATATCGGGTTCTTTCAGACCGTGATCTGCGACTATTTGCGACCAAACGGCCTGGTCGTTACTCATCTGCGTTTCAAGGGGGGAGAGGGCAGCGGGATAATCGGCAGCAGGCAAGTCGAAATATTCGGCAATTCGGCTCCACATCCATTTCCAGCGAAATATGTCGCCATTGGTCACATTGAACGCCTGATTGGCCGCCGCCGGCGTGGTGGCCGCCCACAGTTGTTGTTTCGCCAACTGGCGTGCGTCCGTCATATCGGTGAGGCTTTCCCACTGCACCTTCGATCCAGGAAACACAAAGGGCCGATGGGTGTGTTTGCAAATCGAGGCATAGACGGCGAGGGTGGTTGCCATGTTCATCGCATTGCCGACCGCAACCCCGGTGACGGTATGCGGGCGATGAACGCTCCACGTGAAGCCGTCCTTTTCAGCGGCGGCGAATAGCTCGTCCTCCTGGGCGTAGTAGAAATTTTCGATATCCAGACGACCCTGTTCTTCACGAAAGGGTGTCTGCGGAAGGCTGCCTTTGCCATACGCTTCGAACGGGCCCAGGTAATGCTTCAGGCCAGTAACCAGTGCGACGTGCTCAACGCTCCTGGCTGGGCGAATGGCGGTGAGCACGTTGCGTACCATGGCGGCATTCACCCGAATGTTCTCGGCCTCGGTGGCTTGGCGTGACCACGTAGTAATGAACACATGCGTGGGTTTCAAATCCGCCAGCGCCTGTTCCAGCGAAGCCGGATCCTGAAGGTCTGCCGCGACAGGGATAACGCCTTGCACCTGCGAAGGGTGCCTCGACAGCGCGGCGACCTGCCAGTGGTTGTCGATCAGTAACTGAGTGATGGCGCTGCCGACGATGCCGCTGGCGCCCACGACTAAAGCTGTTTGGCTCATAGGTTTCTCCTTGGTTTAGGTTGGGAGTTCACTTGAGCCGAGGAGGTTCAACCTGAACCGGATTCGCGTTGGGGGGCGTTGTGGGAGGTAGGCTGTTGATTGGGCGAATATGTGATCTAACTTATGGGCGATGTTATTTGTTCATGACCGATCCTTACATCAATCACTACTGGGTTTAGCTACGATTTTTGGAGCCTAATGTTCACAGATTTATGTTCATGAGGGGCCTCTGACTTGTCTGTTGAAGACTCCCAGTTTTGATTTTCAGATTAGAATTTTTTTCCCGCCAGACGAGTATGCTCGTGCAACAAGAATGTGATGAAGCTTCGTGACAGGTCGCAGAAAAGACGAGCCTCACCCACGGTTAGCTCCTCATGCTCGCTAAGTGAGGCCCCATGGCGGATCCCTCCACCATCTGGCGCGGACAAGTAACCATAAATGCTGTCCAGCCAGACGCTCACTCGATCTAAAGTTTTGCCCTTGTTGAGCCGACGTAAGTCGCCAATAATTTTTGAGAAGTACTTCCCCGTGACGTTGCCGTCCGGAAACTCGGTTCCGCGAAAAGCGGTTGAAATCGTTTCGAGCAGCCAGAGTATTTCCTGCACTGCTGCCCGATTTTTCCCCGACGCCAACATATGTTCTGAGTCGCTGAGTGAGCGCTGGATTTTCTCGTTGGCCCTGGCGTCAAGCGACGGGACATTTTGCGGGACAGGAATTGGCTTGAATTCAGCCGTCGTTATCAGGTTTGGAGGGGCAATGGCAAACCCACAAGGGGCAAGGTACTTATTGACATAGAGCCACGGAGGAATAGCAGCGTTCACATCCATCGAGTCGATGTCCGCAAGCCCGTCATAAAGAGCCTCTGCGAACAGCGCTGCGTTCTGGCCTGCAGATTGAGCCATGAATGTTTCAAGATCTGATTCTGCCCAGCTTTCAGATGAGCTGGTGCCCGTTGTAGTGCCGATAGATTGAGCAAAGCGGCGTTTGAATGTTTCCAGTATATGCTTTCTGCTGCACGTGCCAGCCACCCGATTTATCACATGTTGGAGGATGTCGCTGACGACATTTGCACCCACGGTGCCAGGGGATTCAAACCGCCAATTTGGATCGAATTGCAGCATGGCTTTTTCCTTGGAGAAAATGGACGTCAGCGGGTTGTGGCATCCGAAGGCGCTGCTTCTTTAGTACTTGTGCAACGCCTTAATGGGCGATCGATCTACGCGGTGAAATCATACTCGAAACGAGTCAAAGCAGTGGAGCAGCAATAAAGTTGGTCAGTATTCTGAGGCAGGTATCGCGGATGAAATCCTACGCTCATGTAATTGACGACTTTTCGGGCTAGGGATACTAGATGACTGGGCTATGACATGGTGCTTGAGCATTTCACCCTTGTGCACTGAATTTTATTTATAGGATGCCCATCAGTAAGTTTAGGAGCTTTCCAACAGTGAAGTGGGCAAGAAGGCTAAAGATGCCTCTCCAGGCCTGAACGTCATCCTCTTTCACAAGGCCAGTGGCGTCGAGAAGACCGACGATCATGAAGCCCTTGAGCACGTGAATCTATGGGAGCCGGATGAGGATCAGCGGATCTTTTATCCGCAAATTTGGGAAGGCAGTCCATCGATGCAAGAACCAGCGACTCGCTATATGGGTTACGTACATGCGCTAGAGCCCAGTCTGAGGCTAAACCGGGGTGGCATCGCAATTCACAAAATTCAAGGCGTGAGTTTCACCTACAAATCCGATCCAGTTCGGCACGAGCTTTGGTCAGAAGGAGCCCGTCACTACGGGTTTCGATGACTACCAATGCTGTAGGCACTCCCGGGAACCGTAACGCACGCCGCCCGGGAGGGCAGGGTGGTAGCACACGGCGCGAGAGGGGATCGACAGGGCTAACACTTCGCCTATAGCATCGCGGGCAACTAGATTCGACTACAGACAAAACCGAATTTTTCGCCAAAGGAATGACGATCATGATCACTAGAATCCACATCCGTGGCTACCGCATTTACAAGGACTTCAACCTTCTCCCTAACGTGATGGCAGCACACAATCAGGCCGTCGCATCTATCGAGGCCCGAATAAACGGGTTGAAAACCGCGCGTGCCATGGCAGAAAGTGATTATTAACTCGAAAGATGCAATGGATTGGTAAGGGATTGAAACCATGGTGAGCAGTACAAAAGAGCAAAGTAATCCTTTTTCTACTGGTGGGGGTGGTGTTGTTTTTGAGAACAAAGTTCAAGCAATTTTCACTTTAGCGCTGCTTGCTGACGCTCCGATCCCAGGCTTGCCACATGCCGCAAGGGCTACATCTATCAAGCTTCAAGCAAAATACGAGGGTGTCAATACGGACGATTTCGTGATGGAGGCTGTTGACAGAGCAGGCTCTACTTGCAGGCTGTTCGGACAGGTTAAGCATGAGATTAAAATTGGAAGTTCGGAAGACTCTACATTCTCTGAGGTGATGACCAGCGCCTGGAAAGATTTCTCCGGAGGGAACTTCAATCCAAAAACGGATGCTATCGCTCTTGTCGTAGGCGTCCTGCCGAAAAATGATGTCAACAACACCTTGCCAGTGCTGGAATGGGCCAGGTATTCCAGCGACGCTGCAGAGTTTATTCGAAAAAGCCAAACGAAAGGCTTTACTAGTGATGCCAAGAAAAATCGCTTGCAGATGTTCAGGGATCAATTAAATTCCGCAAATGACGGGGTTGCCCTGTCGGATCATGAACTGTGGAGTTTTCTCAAGGTTTTCTATGTGCTGTCTTATGATGTAGACGCCAAAGCCTCGGTTGTCAGCACTTTCGTCAATGCATTGATTTCTTGCTATACCGACCAGCCATCGCATGCCGTAATGGCTCGAATTGTCGAGCATGTGCAAAGCTTTAACCACAATGGTGGCACGATCACCCGAGAAAACTTGGGTGAGCTCGGTGAAATATTCAAGCCAGCAGTGTCCGCGAAGCTGGCTCAGGATATCCTCAAGCTGAGCGAACAGGGGGAGTATATTTACGAAGGTATCAGGGACAGCATTCAGAATGTGCACGTCAACCGTGACGTTGAAATGACCAACTTGGAGCAACTGTTTCTAGAAGATGGAATAATTCTGGTTTCTGGCGATCGTGGCGCTGGCAAATCAGCGCTGGTGAAACATTTCTTGAGTCAGCGATTGAAGGACTGTGTGCCTTTTTACCTTCGTGCTGAGGATCTAGACAAGCCGAGTCTCGGCCAGGTGTTTAGCTCGATAGGTCTGGAGAGTACAATTGGGCAAATTGCTGGTCACCTTGCGCTCATCAAAAATAAAGTATTAGTGATTGAGTCCATTGAGCGCATATTGGAGTTGAAGGATCCCACTGCGTTTCAACAGCTGCTGAGGTTTATTCAGAAGTCTGGTGGGTGGACGTTCATCGCGACCGGGCGAAGCTATGGCATGCAGCAGTTGAATTTCACGCATCTGCAGCCGGCCGATATAAAGTTCCAAACGGTTTCGATAGGTGGCTTCACGATTGAGCAGTTAGCGCACTTGTGCGTGGAACTGCCTGCCCTGGGACCGCTTATCAAAAACCCTTCACTCTCTGCGATCATGCGCGTGCCATTCTTTGTTGATTTGGCGGTTCGCGCATTGGCAAACAACCAAACGTTCACTGATACAGACACAGAATCTGAGTTTCGTAGCAGAATTTGGGAATCGGTGATTGCAAGGAGCGACAGGCGTGGAGACGGAATGCCTGATCGTAGGGAAAGAACTTTTGTAGAAATTTCGAAGAAGCGTGCCAAGAGTATGGTGTTTGGTGTTCCAGCAAGGGATTTCGATGCTGGTGCTGTCGAGCAGCTTGAGGCTGACGATCTAATTCTCCGCGTCCAAAACTCATACGTTAGCCCGAGCCACGACGTTTTCGAAGATTGGGCGTTGGATAAGTTTATAGATCAGGAGTATGAGGATCACGCGGATTCTGCTTTTGAATTTTTGAATGCTATCGGCAGCGAACCTGCGATCAATCGTGGTTTTCGATTATGGTTGCTGCGCCGCCTTCGAGAAGATGCGACAGTAGTAGAGTTGGTGGAGCAGATACTTTCCAGTGAGTCAATTCCTGATTACTGGAAGGATGAGACGCTTGCGGCAGTGCTTCATAGTGACACCCCTAGGGAATTACTGAACTCCATCCAGTTGCTGATTGTTAAAAACGACTTCGCGTTATTTGAAAAGCTACTGTTTATACTCAGAACAACTTGTCAGCGCCCGTGGGAAGGCCTAAAAGGGCTTCTCCCCAGCGAGGCGCTTGAACAGTTTCCGAACACTTTAATTCTGACCCCGTTTGGGCGAGGATGGAGTGCGTGCTTTGAGTTTGCCTATAACCACCGACAATCATTGCATGCCGAAATTCTCAGAAATGTTTTTGAGGCGTTGAGTGTTTGGGGGGATAGTTATCATTTAGACGGCTGGGCGGATGAAGCTCTCAGGGAGGCTGCATTATTAGCCTTGCATATTATTGATGTGAACAAAGACTCTTATTCGCGCGATGAGATGAGATCTAAGCTGATCTTAATTGTCCTGAGGCTAGCTCATGTGGTTAGAGAAGAGCTTGCTGCATTGTTTGAGCGTGATGTATTCATAGTCAAAAGCGCGAATAGGCCGCGCTACGTCAGATCGCTCACCCAACTAGTGCTCAATCGAGAAAGTGCTGGTGTACTGTGTCAGCATATGCCAGATACTGTCATACGCCTAGCGCGTCACGAGTGGTTTAAGGTGGAAGACGACCATTATTACGCATATAGGAGAAATGATTCGTTCGGGCTTGAAAATGTCGACTTGTCTCCCGGCTCAAGTGGCCTAAAAGGGCCCTTCCATGCGCTATTGACCTATCATTCTGATAAAGCTATCAGCTTCATTCTCGAACTCTGTAATTGGTGTACGGGTGCCTTGGTTGAAGCAGAGTCACCTCATCCCAAGGCTGCGCCGGAGTGGTCAGATCTATACGATGAATCGAAGCTTGCCCAAGTCACTCTAAGGCTGAACAATGGGTCGGACATCGTGCAGTGGGTGTCCCCACAGCTTTGGAAAGCATATCGCGGGCTATCTGTAGTACCTGGGATGCTGCACTGCGCACTCATGGCACTGGAAAACTGGTTTATCCGACAAGCCCAATCAGAAGGCAACGATGCCGAATTCAAAAGAGTTTTCACCTACCTTCTTGAGAATAGCGGTTCAGGATTGATTACAGGTTTGCTGGCTTCAATTGCAGTCGCGTTTCCAAAAAAGGTGGGGAGCGAAGCACTTCCAATTATTAGGTGTGAGCATTTCTACGGCCTTGAAATCAACAGGATTGTCAAAGAACGTACTCCAATGGGGTATCCACGAGTTCCCTTCGGTCGAGAACTCCTCGCGGAAGCCTATATTGATGAGCGCAATAGGTCTAATGCGCGTCCTTGGAGAACCCGTTCACTAGAGGATCTGCTATTACAAATTCAGCTTGATCCCGAGCTTCAGCCCCACGCACTTGCTATTCTCGATAAATTCAAAAACCTCTCACCCGAAGAATCTGAGAGTATCCAGTACATGTTGCATCGTACAGATACAAGAGATATGACGGTAGTGCCAACACAGGAGAAGAATATATTCGAGCTTAGAGTGGCGAAGCCGCTTCCAACCGAGCTGGAGCAAAAAAGAGCTGCACACCACGCTCAACAAAGTTTCGATTACCGCATTTTCCGCTTGCACAGATGGTCTGATTCAGTCTTCAACAAGAATGCACTTAGTTCAGAACCGTACGAAACTTATCATCAAGCATTACAAGAGGCCATCGGACTGCTAGATGACGTTTCTAAGGGGGTGGTTCAGACAAAGCTTGGATTGATGGCTCTGGGTGCAGTCGTAACGACGGCGGCAATAGGGCTACGCGATCACTTGGACACGCTGTCTGATGAGGATCTTCAGTGGATCATCTACCGAATAGTGGAGGTTGTAAGGTTTGGGGCTAATGATTTCAATGGCTTTGCATCTACCGGCACGGGCGACCTGGGTGGTGAATCGGCTTGTGCTGTCATGATCCCAAAACTGTTTGAGGTCGTTCAGGAGGAGGACTTTGAAGAAGTTAAACATTTAATTGCAACTTGTCTGACCCATCCGAATGATTACGTCCGGCTAGCTGCCGCGAAGGGCGTGCGTCATTATCTGTGGGACATCGACAGGGACTTTGCATTGGTCTGCAGCACTTGGCTGATGCGGCTTTCGGAGATCGAGCAAGCTTGTTACGCACTGATTAGGTCTGGAAGAGGAGGGGTGAAGGGGGAAGAAGCTGTAGCACTTATGGAGGGCTACAGGGCAGAACTGGTGTCTGCTGAATTTTCAGCTGACGCAACGTTTTTTTTTAATAGTCAGCATGCTGGGGCGCTGCACTTGATATTGCTCATGCAACCGTTGGCAAGTGACAATGATCATGTTAAAGCTATCTTGAGCGGGATTGTAAACTATATCTGTGACGGTAGCGAAGATGACAGGGATTCTTGGGCTGGCCTGGAGGCCCAGGAAGCAATGCAGAAGTGCTTAGCGGAGCATGTAGTGGCTTCGGTACCTGCTAATTTCGAGCCTGTTCGTGATTGGGTGCTGCAAGGCTGCCGTAATGATCCACATTTCATGTATATGGTTAAGCTTTGCGCTGAAATCGAACTAGAGAAATCCATGTCTCTGGATGCTATCTGGGGCCTCTGGAGGCTGTTCGAACCAGAGATGCAGTACGCTGCAACTGCTGACCTTGGCCTATTACCGCACTCCAAGCGGGAGAGCGTCTTAAAGTTCCTGAGGGGGATGCTATTTCTTGATTATCCTATCAGGGGCAAGCCTAATGAGGCAGAGCGTGCACGCATGACGCATGGGGCTCGTTACCTGATCGATTTCACGAAACAGTTTGTCATGAATTCGAGTGTTTTTGAGTCACTCACTACACATATGTATTACTATCCTGATCATTTCCTACGTCAGGGCATTCATACAGTGGCTGAAGCTCTACGCCGGGATCCAGATCTGGCCTCCAAAGAAGTTGGTGCATATTATTATCTGGAGATGGCTATTGCGCGGTTTTTAAACGTGGATGAGCGCGGGGAGTTAAGTAGGGCGCAGCACAAAGATTGCCTCACCATTTTGGATTGCACCGTGAAAAAAGGTTCTGCCCGGGCCTATTTCCTACGGGAAAATTTGGTCAGCTCGCGACGCATCTCCAAATAAACTAGGTGTGACGACCCTAGGCTGTTCGGCCCAGGGCTTGTCATCCTGAATTGAAGGATCGTTGTTTGAATGGCTCAACCCTGGCTCCTTACACACCCGTCGCCGGAGGTTAACCGGAGCAGCCGGTAAGACTATCTCCCTTGAGCAATACTTCGATCCACGCTCTTCAGCTTCGAGTTTCACGACCAATCACCATGATCCGGCGCTTTTCTTGCTGGTATGCCTACGATGTTCCCAGAAGGAACAACCCTGAAAGCTTGGCGTACTCAGGATCCTGTTCGCGGCTACGGTCGAACCAATGGAGGGAGAGGTGAGAAAGAATGTCACTGTAGATGAGAGTTAATGTCTGTTGTGCGGTATTCATCGCAAGCCATTGCTTAACAATACTTCCCACAAAATGGCCAAAAGTAGCCGTGCATTTGAGTTTTGCCTCTACGGGGGGTGTTAGTAGCCGAAAATCTAGACCTCGATCTCCGTTCGCAAATTCTTGATTAAGTCTTCGTCTGTTACGTCTGAATAGGCGAAATCACCAGCGAGAAAGAATTTGAGAAGCGGAATATATTCTATGTCTGTGCGTTTTATTAACTGTCGCAGTGACGCTTCTCCTTCAATTTCACCTTTAATCTCAATCCCCTCAGCATCACCAATCATTTCGAAAACCAAATAGTTGGGCCCCAGTTGATCCATGGTGTTATTTGCGGCGTTGGATCATATATCGCGCATTGGAGCACCGTCTGCCGAAACACTCGGTGCGTTAGTTCGACAAAGAGGAGAGTTGTATCGACTGCTAACTCAGCCTGTTCTCGTGTCGGATTGACAAAGTCATGCTCAATCGTATTTCGCAGTTTGTTGATTTTTTCTAAAATACGCGGAGCCACCAGACCGATCGTTCGGATTGCAGCTAACCTAGACGGGAAGGTGTTGCCACCGCGAAGCCCAAGCGTCTCGATGACCGCTTCAATTTGGCAGTCAATTGCTCTCTTTGCATTTGCAACTGCCTCACGGTAACCGCCGGAGGTCAACCTCGATAATGATGCCTCTGCTTCGCTCAAATAGTTGTGAGGGGTTACTTCGTAGGGAAATACGAAGTCGCGAAACGCACTGCGCTCATACTCCGTCAGCAAAGGGTGGAATTCATTCAGGAAGCGTTGCAAATCCATGGTGTGCTACCTAAAGCTAGTTAATTTGCGCCTATGCGATGCACAGACGTATTGCGAATTTCAGTGCTCCCGCCTACGCGAAATGGGCTCTTGCCTAGCCCTTTGGCTCTTTGAGTTGGCACTTCAAAAAGCTGCGCTGTGCCCTGGTGAGCAAACCGTATGAAACCGGGGGATCCTTTCATAGTAATGCATGATGGCTCATGGCTATATCGCGCGGGCGAGATTTTCGCTAACGTCAGTCCGATACGAAGGTGGGCACTATCAGAGGGAGTACGACCGTGGAGCTGAGCAAGCTGGAACTCAAGGAATTGGTGCATCGGGTCGTCGTCGCCCAAGGAAATTCTTTCATCAAAGAGCTGCTACGCAACAGCGGCACCAAGATCGGAGTCACGAAGGAAGATTTCGCGAGCAACCTTGATTCTGCCATTGATGAAGAAGTTATCACCCAGGGGACGCTGGAAGCCTGGCTTGCAGAGGTAGAAGGCTGGGGCGATCAGCACCTCTACTTATTCCAACCTCCAGAGATCGATGCTGCCGCGCTTGCCAATGGCATAGCCGCCAGTCCGCATGCTGGCGTTCTGGGCTCTAGCGCTAGCCTTGATTTTCCCGATGGGCTTGAGCTCAAGCATATCGGTCTCGGAGATGTCGGATTATCGATGGAGTGGCACCAGAGCAAAGAAGGATGGAATCGCTGGAAGCCGAAGGATTTTATCGTGGAGGAGGAGCTCGAGCGGTTTCGGTTTGATGCCTATCGTCAACGCTTCGATCGTAGTGTTGTTCGATACGAATGGCGTTTCGGTGATGGTTATTGCGCGATCTTGATTCACCGAAACCCAGAGATTGACCACTATGCAGTTCTCGCCGATATCCATGCTGCATTAGTGGCCATCGGTTGCCCCAATGTTCCTTTCGCAAAGATAACGCTCAGCCAAGCGGTGAAGGTGGCCGCCAGGGATGATAGGGGCGTGCATTCGACCCGGTTCGAGCTCGACAGCGGCTATGTGGAGATGGCGTCAACTCTGGCTGAAGGAGGAATTGAATCCGTGGAAGCAGTTCGGGGCGTACTCCGTGCAGTGGATGCCAGCCAATTCGATAGAGCACAGGGCATGCTTCATTTTGTGGCTGAGGAACACGGGACGAGTCGTCGCATTGCAGTCCAAGTTTATGGTAATGAAGGGAGACTCAGGATTTGGGCACAATGCAAGCGGGAGGATGTATTCAAAATTGTTGAGCTTCTCTGGGGGTACAACAACGAAGCATGAACACTTCAGAATCGCAGGCGAGTCGCTGGAGAGCGGAAATTAGTCGGCGCCTAGAGCTAGGTGACGGCCTGGAATTCACACTCGCGCATTTCGCGCAGGCGGTCGGTGTGCAGGCGAGCGACCAAGCACTACATGCCTTTATCGAAGAACTGGTGGCATCAGCTGCAGCACGAAGAATCGAGACCTATCGATGCCCGCTTTGCCCTTACGTGTTTGCGCCCGGCACAGCTAAAACGATCACGATGTGCCCGAATTGCCACGCTGATTATCAGCAGGAAGGCGAGGAGGTCATCGTTGAGTATTTCTATCGCCTCGTGGGTGAAACCAGCCGCGATATAAGGTGGGTCATTGTCATCCATGGCATGAACAGTCGCGCTCCCTGGCAGGAAGAGTTCAGTTGGCAGATCGCCAATCGACTTCGCTACTCAGCCCCAGTGCTCATATATAAATATGGCTGGGCGACAGTAGACGTCCTGATAAAGCCACTCCATCGAAGGCTAGCAAGGCAGCTAGGTGAGAGAATCAGGATTGCGATCAATCAGGCGATGGATAGCCAACGCCCCTCAAGCCCCGACATCATTGCTCATAGCTTCGGCACCCGTCTCTTCTCGCTCATCCTGGAGGATCCTAAATTCATCGATCTTAAGTTCGGGCGCGTCATTACTGCCGGCAGCATCGTACGTCCCGATTTTGATTGGGAGCGCCCTATCGCAGAAGGTCGGGTGGAAGCCGTCTTAAATCACGTCGGAGCGAAGGACACGGCCGTACCGTTTTCGCAATACACCATTCCGGGGGCGGGCCCCGGCGGAACAGTAGGCTATGCCTCGAGGAGTGCTCTCAATGTTCGTAACAAGAATTTCGGCCACTCGGATTTCTTTGTGCCTGAAAATTTACGCGGACTGATTTCAAATGATGGTTTGTGGCATAGCTTCCTAACTCATCCGCTGGCTCATTTCAGGCCTGAAGGGGTCTTTGAACTCAATGTTAAATGGAAGCCTGCATGGTGGCCGGTGCGAGCATTTATGCGAACACTGCTCTATATCGTCTTCTGCATTTTTGGGCCATTGTCGTGGCTGCGTCGCAAGATCGACCCATAAATCAAATGTAGTTTCGTCACGCGTTTCAGGCTTTTTGAGTCGCACCGGGGTTCGTAGACACCTCCCTGCCATAGATGGACTGCCCCAGCGCAGTAGACATCTCCAGCTAATACAGGCTCGCCACCGACGGGCATGCGCGAAGGTACCGATACCGAGTTGGCCCGGTGTTACTTCGCACTGCTGCTCATCGGTCTTTGGATTAGCAAATGTCGTGTACATAAGCTCAAAGCGTCCGGCGGTTAGGTTACATTGCTCAGGCCGGCATTATGCCACTGATGCTTTAGCCATCGTGGAACGCTGAAAATAGGGACAGTCGTAGGGGATCGGATTCGCATGCTCGAGAAAATCGTCTGTATCGATAACATCGGTGTCATCAAAAAGGGGATCACAAAGCCTATAGATCTGGAAAAAGTCAGCCTTATTTACGCTGATAACGCCCGTGGAAAGTCGACACTGTCATCGATCCTGCTGGCGTGTTCTACCTTCGACGCTCAGGATCTGATCGACCGCAAAACAATTGGCGCACTGACCTCACAGAAAGTCCATTTCCGATTCCGTCCCGGGGCCGGATCACCTCCCTTCAGCACTGAATTCGATGGTGCCTCCTGGAAGGGGCAGCAACCGAACCTTCACGTGTTCAACCAGGCTTTCGTAGATCGCAATGTATACGCAACTGCTGGTGTTCTTCCCGAGCAACGGGAGGCGCTACTCAATCTGGCCCTTGGCGACGCGGCTGTAGCCCAACGGACGAAATTCGACACCGAGTCCGCGACAGTGCGGGACTGTACCGCGAAGGTCGCCGCCGCCGAGGGGGCATTGCAGGGGTATAGAGGTAATTTGTCGGTCAGCCAATTTACCAAGCTCAAGCCAATTAAAGATGTCGACGCCCAGATTGTTGAGACCGACAGGCAACTGAACGAAGCTCGGGCATCCCAACAGATAATGAGCCGTCCAGCTTTCAAGATGGTGGATATACCAGCGTTTAATTTCGAAGGTCTGCCCAGCCTTCTGGAAGGCTCCTTCGAGAGTATTTCAGTCAACGCAGAACAAACAGCAAAAGCCCATTTTGCCAAACACAAAGGGCCAGCAACCGAGCGATGGGTTGCCGAGGGGCTCCAGCACCTTCCAGAAGATGAATGTCCGTTTTGCGGCCAGGAAACGAATGAGCTGAGTTTGCTCAAGGCTTACAAATTGTACTTCGACGGCTCCTACTCCGAATACCAGCGCCGCATTACCGCGCTTCGTCAGACTGTGCTGCAGAGGCTGGGTGATAAGAAGCTTGGAGGGTGGAGTGCTGCCAACGAATATAATCAGGGCCTTCGAAGCGTGTGGGCCGAAAGCCTGGGAGTCGCCGATATTCCTGTTCTCGACAATGTGGCTGCTTGGCAAGTGCTCGGCCAGGTTGAGGCAGACTTGCTTGCAATAGTCAGTCAAAAGGAAGGCGATCCGCTAACTGCACTCGATTCCGCGCCGTTCCTGAAAGTGGTAGAGCGGTTGAATGAACTTGCCCAGATTGCAACTGACTTCAACCAGCAAATCGTCAAGCTCAATGATGTGATTGCTGAATACAAGGCGAAGCTGGCTAAACCCGATATTTCGGGACTTGAGGCATCTCGATCCTCGCTCATGCTCGGCAAGACAAGGTTTGATGCTCCGGTTGTAGCTCTCGTTGCAGAGCTGGCCACTGCAAAGACGAAGCTGAAATCCGCAGAGGCCGCAAGAGATACTGCTCGTACTGAGCTAGACAGGTTGATGGGGCAAACGCTGAAGGATTTTCAAATATCCATTAACAATTGGCTCCGTAAATTCGCGGCCCCTTTCGAGATCCAGGCCTTGGCCCCCACCTATAGAGGTGGGGGCTTGCGCTCTGAATATGCGCTGAAGGTGAGAGGCGCCACTGTCATCGTTGGCCCCGGCGTAGGAGGGGACTTGTCATTCCATTCGGCTTTGAGCGAAGGGGACAAAAGGACGTTGGCGTTTGCTTTCTTCCTTGCCCGACTGTTCGCCGACGCCAATCGATCCGATGCTACGGTAGTACTTGACGACGTTTTCACCAGCTTGGATAAGCATCGCCGTCATAACACGGTTGAGGCAGTGCTACAGATGGTCTGCCAATGCTCACAGGTCATCGCTTTGGGCCACGATGCCCACTTTCTACGTGAGGTCAAACGGCGTGTAGCGCGTAAAAAGCTTGGAAAGATAGAAGAGCTTTCCCTTCATCGGGATGCGGATGATTACAGTCGACTGGATGATTTCGATCTAGATGACTATTGCTCCTCGGAATACTACAAGCATTACCAACTCGTTGAGCGATTCATCGATGGAGATACTACCGTCAGCTTGCTCGAAGTGGCCAAAGCCTTGCGTTTACTGGTTGAGGGGCACCTGCATCGATGTTTTCCAAAAAAATTCACTGAAGGGCAGACGGTGGGCGACATGCTGGGCCAGGTCAAAGGGGCGGTCGCCCCAAATCCCCTGGCACTATTGCATCCGCTTCATGCTGAGCTGGTCAGCTTCAACGAGTTCGCTGCGGCATTTCATCATGACACCTCCGGGGGATACACCAGGGTAGAAATCAACGCTGCGGAGCTGCTGCCATTTGCCAAAGGCGCGCTGGGATTCATCCAGATGAGAAAATTCAGCTAATTGGAGTTTCTAAAGTTCTCTTCTGCGGCGAGCCCGAGAATTTGTTTCTTACTTGGGCCACCGTAATGGTGTTTCCTAATACCAGGACAACCATTGAGTCCGGCTTTGCTAAAATCTACGATCCTAGCAATCACCCTCGATGCCGTTGGTGCATAAACCCATCCGAACGGGCAATTGCTTGCCACCATGGGGCGCGGGGGGAGGGTTGCACCAGGGTGGGCAACAGAGGGCCAAAACAAGCTCGGCGCCAAGCGAGGGGACAGTGGAAGTTGTGGAGTCGGTTGCCTACATATTCACTCTGACCACCTAGTGCCCCCCGGAACACGAAGCAATTTGCCAAGGTGATTGGATGCATATCAAGGGCCCCGTGCTACTGCTGTCGCGCGGCAGGCCGCCCTTTGGCGTACTATCCCCAGCACTTAGGGTTTGCCGGACACTGTAAGACAAGCGTCAAATTCAGTAGGAGCCATGGATAGGATGAGCTTTTCGACATGAGCGTGGGCATTAAACGTAGCGCTATACCCGCCAGCGGGTACATGTACCAGACACTGGTGGGGATCAAGCTACTGTGTGACTGGCTTGATACACCTTCACTTTATGACTGGGTCAAATTCGAGGCAGATGACGAGAAAGATGCTCAAGGTCTAGATGACATCGTGGCTCAACGAATCGACGGCAGGGTAGACCTAATCCAGGTTAAATTCACTGTTGATGTCTTTGACCCCAGCAATGCGTTGTCATGGAGCTGGCTGACCACCCGCAAAGGGCAGCGCGGTAGGTCATTGCTGGAGAAGTGGTCGAGTGCGTTCTTTCGCGTTGGCTTGGCGCGGTTGGGAGCGGTCCGCCTGATCACGAATAGGCGACCGGACGCGGCATTTACGCTTCATCTGGCCGACGTAAAAGTACGTTGGGAATCGTTACCCGAGGGGCTTCGTCAAGAACTCGAACCTCATTTGGGGGGCGCCGAGAGCGCCGCACTGTTCTTTGAGAACTTCGAGTTCTCCCATAGCTTCGCCGGCTATGAATCGCTGGGCGGTACGGTGTCATCGGCATTAGAAGGAAATCACACGGACCATCTCGGCTGGCTGACCCTCTTACGCCGCGCCACTGAGTGGAGTATTCACAAAAATGCTCCCGCCCCTGACGGGCGCATCACCTTAGAAGTGTTGCGCAGTACTATCTCCGAGCGGCAACCTCGACCGTTGGACCAGGAGTTCCGGGTACCGGCAGGCTATCTGCCGCCTGACCCCCAGTTTGCAAAGGAATTTATCGACGAGATTCAGTCTGGCGACTGGAATGAACGGGTGCTATGGGGCTCTCCAGGGCAGGGCAAAAGCACCTTTTTAAGCTACATCTGCGAACAGCTTCGTGCCTTGGGCATGCAAGTCGTCCGCCATCACTACTTTCTCGATCTGCAAGATTCCTCTGATCGTTTTAGCTTGAAGAGTGTTGCCCGCTCGATGATGAGCCAGCTGTTGAGCGACTTCCCTGCAGACGTCGCTCATTTGGAGGATAAGCCCGAGCAGTTACGCAACTGGATAGAGGCGTGCGGTTGGGCTTGCTTAGAGCAAGGACGGCGGTTGGTCGTGGTGGTTGATGGGCTCGATCACGTTTGGCGCGAGAATGACGAAGAAATCCGGCCGCTGAATGAACTCTTCAAGCAGTTACTCCCCGCGCCACAGGGAATCACACTCATCCTAGGCACTCAGCGCGTGAGTGAGGACCAGTTGCCTCGGCGGATGCATAGTGGTCTTGATCCGCACGCGTGGGTAGAGCTGCCTCGCATGCAAATGACCTCGATCATTGCATGGCTCCGGGGGCAGCATGAGGCCGGCGTCTTTCAATTACCGCCCGGTGATCCGACAGAGCGACAGCTGGCACTTTTGTCCGAAGCGTTCATGGCACTAAGCGAAGGTCATCCGCTAGTGCTCACTTATATGTTCATGAAAGTGGCCCATGACCGACGCGTCGTCTCATTGGCAACATTACAACAAGTGGACTTTGCTCCGCAGGGCGATGCACGAGTTTACTACCAGACGCTGTGGCAACGGTTGTCTTGGTCTGTGCGCGACGCCCTACACCTACTAGCAGAGGATCGCTTCATCTGGCCTACCGGAGCACTTGAGCATTGTCTTGAGTTAAGGGACGTCAACCTGGAGGCGGAAATCGGCCATCTCTTGGCTACGGTCGACGCCGGTTTGCAGGCGTTTCATGGCAGTTTATACGTGTTCATTGCGCAACAGCCTGATCACCAGCGCCGTGTGGAGATGCTGCGGCCAAAAGTG
This sequence comes from Pseudomonas sp. MUP55, assembly GCF_034043515.1. Classification (NCBI taxonomy): domain Bacteria; kingdom Pseudomonadati; phylum Pseudomonadota; class Gammaproteobacteria; order Pseudomonadales; family Pseudomonadaceae; genus Pseudomonas; species Pseudomonas sp. MUP55. Next base: position 2,909,214 of record NZ_CP138214.1, read on the forward strand.
GAGGCATGGCTTGACAAGCTTGCACCCGAGTATTTGCGTTGGGCTTGGTTGTGGTTGTACGAGTCTCGTCGGGGCGATCAACACAACCTGTTGAGCGGTACGACCAGGGGGTGGGTGCTGGATGCTCTCAGGCGTGCCTGTGAAGTCGGGCAGATCGTTCGTATCCTGAAAGCCGCGGAGCTGGTGGCTTTCGATGCGGGTTATTTCGAAATCGCGATCCGCAAGAGAGCTCTCAAACACCGGGTTGAAAACGGACTTGCTTATCAGTTGGAGGACGCTGACGCCTTGCGCGAATGCGCGCTGCAACTGACTCCAGATCCCTACCCAGCACTGCTCTTAGCCTCACAGGTCAATCAGTCCAAACTGCTTGCCCTGCAGCAGTTGGCCACCCTGTACCTGTCATTAGATCAGGTCGAGCGGGCTAGTGAAGTGCAGGAGCGGATGCGCAGCAAAATCAATGATCGGCTTCGTGCCAAAACTCTCAAAGCGCGAGACTACGAAGAGGCTATCAGTCGCTACCTGCAAGTAGCGGCAGGCACCGGGCGATATGAGCCGGACAGCGTCCTGAAGCTACTGCGACGGCATCGAAATTCGGTAGAGCTTTTTGAGCGGTTCCTGACCAACGCAAGCAGGGCTGAAGACCTGGAAGGCATCATGGTTTTCGCCAATCTTCCGATGCCTGCGCGCTTACGGCGGGTGTTCGAAGTCCAAGCGGTGCGGGTCGCCGGTTGGGCCGGAGCCAAATTGCAAGATTGGCAACAATTTCTGGGTTTTAGGAAGCATCCGCTTTCGGCATGTTGGTCCCTGTTGTACCAGCCCAAGCAAGCTCGGCGCATCCCTCAAGTAAGCGCTCATGACGCTTTAGCCATTGGCTCCACGAGCAACGATGAGGATGACTTCGCCCGCTATTTGCATTTCTTGTTCTTCGCAGCCGTGGCCCAGGGCCTAGCGCAAAAAGGAGCGCCGACCCCGTCCTGGCTAGGCGTCCAGACAGAAAAGAAATGGCTTTCTGCAATCCTGCTAAGTCTGGGCAACGCGGCCAATGCCACAGCAGCGATATTAGCCCGTGGTGAAATCCCACCCGCTTCGGTGGTATACCGACTCGTTGTCAGCGAGCGGCCCGCTCACAGCGATCATGAAGCTTGGAGCGACCTACGAGCTGTCCGTAGAGCGCTGGTTCTGATCACCGCAGACATTTTTTTGCTTACGCGAACACGGTCTGGAGCACCCCATCTACCGGCAACAGAATGGGGCGCTTGCAAGGCTTCTGGATTCTTCGCGCTAGAGCATTGGCGAAGTGATTTCCTCATGTGCAACTACCGCTTGCTCGATGCTGTAACTGCGCATGCCTACATCGCTGAGCAGGTCCAAGCGGCCAGACATACCGTTGGCCCCTTCAATGAAAAAGCTACGGCGCTCGCGGACTTGTGTAGTTGGGCTACCGCGTATGGACTGAGGGAGCTAGCTCATGAGTTGCTTGAGCGGACGTACGAGTATGCGATCGGCTATGGTTGGCGCAAGGACCCCGGCTTGGCGGTGGTACTGGAAGTGGTGGGTGACATTGCGAAGAGAGACCCTGCAGCAGCCGTTCAAGCAGTCAGCCGGCTAGCGCCCATTTACGACCAGATCGATGTCATGACGGAAGATTCTGGATCAAGGCCTTGTGATCTTGCCGCCTTGCTCTGGCAGTTGCTGCCTGAGGTTTACGTACGCTGCTACCGACACTTTCTGTCGCAGGGCGAATGGTATTACGCCGACCATACCTTTGCGGTTTTTGCCGAACGCGTCGACCTGAGCGCGCCGGAGAGCGCTGTTGCGCTCAGTGTTGCCTTGGGGGAGCAAACGGTTCAGGCGCTCCAGACTCGCTCGCGAACGACTGAAGGGGCGGTGATACCATCACAGGTCCGCTTATGGGATCGTGATCTTACTACTAGTTTGAAAGCTGGGGAGACATTGAACGAGCAGGCGCAGACCCATGCATCCCTCGGTGGTGCCCCAGATCTCGTTCAGCCAGATGCGCCCAATTTTGAACATTTCCCTCCCGCTCGACTCGGGGATTTTCTAGCAGAGGTTGGCAAGAAGGTAGATTACCAGCTGCGTTCAACGCTGATCCAAAATTGGCTCATGCACTGGGATGGGAAGGGTAATGTTGCCGAGATTCTTCGCGCACTTGAGCAACTGCTACAGGACGGGGGCTCAACCTCACGCGGGACCGAGCTACTTGATCCGGCTTTTCATCTGGCTTTACGTCTGCAAGGCCCGAAGCCGGCGTTTGTCTGGCTAGTCCGAGCACACCAGTACCGCTACGGTTGGTCGGAGCGGCACTACGGCTACTCAGAGTCGATCAGGCGCCTGGAGTTGGTTGGTAAGCACTACCCCAAGCGCTGGAAGGAATTTTTGGCGCGATCATCGCTGCCTGCTCCAAATTCTTATGTTCAGGAACGGGCCATTCCTGATGCGGGCATTGTGCGCCTGTTATTGGAGGTAAACGATTTAGAGCGAGCGAAGAGTGTTTTCGAAACCATGATTGACATTGTTGTTGAAGAGTTCAGTGCCCAGCCTCTAGAGCAGCCAGAATGGTGGCAGGAGCCAGGCGCATGAATGCTAAACAGATTGCCGACATCGCGGTTGCGCGCCTAGGACTTCCCGTTCCAACGGGTAAACTGGTCATCATTCATTCCCTCGCGCAAGCGCTGCTGAATCCGCAAACTCAAGCAGTGTTCGGAGACGCTATAGTGAGGTGGTTGGCATCCTGTGAACTGGAGTCGGAATGTTTAGAGGCACTCGCCATATTTGTACTCGCTCCGCCGCAACCTGAATTCATGGTCCAAATTCAACACGCAATCTTGAAACCGTCCATAGCGTCGGATGCGCTGATATCGATAGCAACAGGCAACCCAACCGCCCCCCGGTCTTGGGCAGAATGTCATTCAGGGGCGATGCCTGTACGTTGCAATTTAACCAAGGCTGAAGAAGCACTGGCTAGCGGTACTTTCATACCGCCTTTCTTTGTCCACCAGTTGGAGGAGCTTCAAGCATCATCTGGACATCCTTTCCTCAAGCAATGGGCATTTGAGTTCAGCTCCCTCGGCGATCGTGTTAGCAGCAACAACGATGGGCATTTCAGCTACTTCGTCGGCGGTGAGCGCGACAACGTCGGGCAATTTGTTGCTCGGCAGGGACATTTGGCCAGGTCTGCTTATCTACGAGTTCTCGCGTTCGCTGTGGAGCACTGGTCTATGCCCCCCGAGCTTGCTGCAGATTATGCGCAGGTAGCATTCCCCGCTGAGCCCCTGTTTCTGAAACTGCTACCTGGAAAGGCCCCACCATGGGTGAGTAGAGTGCACCGTACTATCTATTCCGCCGCTGAACTGCCCGAGTCGTTAGTTCGCGAGTGCGTGGAGCGGGTAGAAAAATCCACCGACAGCCGCGTGATGCATTTATCAATGACTGTCATCGATACGGCCCTGCGTCATGTAGAGCTGGAAGCCTTTGCCGTGTTTGGGACGGAGCCTGTCAGAGCACAGCGTGTGCTTCGGGTTTATACAGGGATGCTCGGTGACATCACGCTGGCCCGTGATGGGCTCCGGGCGTTCGTTTCCCCGGAGCTATCGGCGGGGGCAGCAAAGAATCTAGGCTTCGTTCCGGCGTTACTACCGCTGATTGGTCCATTGGTTGGGTACTTGCAGACGGACTTTGTCGGCCGTATCCCCTATGTTCCGTTCTCGTCCAAATCACTACCCCAGATTGAACTAGCGCCAGGGGAGGGTGGGGCGCAATTGAGGTCACGAGGCGATGTGGTGGGCAAATTTGCCTTTTGGTATTGGCATTGGCAGGCGTCCCACAAAAGAAATTGGCCCAGCCCCACCGGCTGTTGTACCTACCTCACCCGGGAAGCCGCTGAACGCCTCGACTCAGACTATGCTGGTCAACCTCATTACGCATGGAAACTAACCACATGGGGGCGGACATCGGATTACGAGGAATGGGAGGAATCTGTACAGGTGGGGACAATCCCATGTCACATGGATACGACTCAGCGTTGAGCGATTTTTCCAGCCTGGCGAAGCAACACTGCTTGAATGCAACAATGCAACGAAGGCCTGAGCATAGCGTTTCCCAGCATCGCGGGTGGACTGTCGCTGAACGAGACGCCTCAAAATGAGACCGCCCGCGAGTGTTCATCGATTTTTGTTTATGACATCCGTTTTGATAGCCACCGATGGAAGTCTCGCTGCAGGTGACCGGCGTGGATCAGTACGACGGCCGAATGCGCTTTCACTCCATCGTACTCAACCACTAGATCACCCTAAGTCAAGTGACAGTAGTTATAGTGCTTTCACTTGAATTCGCGTCGGCTACATGTCGAATATTAGTTTTGTGATGATCTAACGTACGCCCGTTGATCAATGGAAGCGTTTTGTTCCATCATATTTAGATACTGGCCAAGAGTTTGGCGGACAAAGGCATTCGGGAAAGTATTTTGGATTTTTTAAGTCAGGGTCACTCGTACAAATTGCCGGGTAGTTCTCAAGACCATGAGGAACTGCCGCAAGAGTGGCCAGATCACCTTCACCCCGAGGCAAAGGTCAAACCAGTCGAACGTGTGTTTCATCGAGGCGAGTTTCTGCTCGACTTCGCCAGGATGCCAGCGGCTTCTTTCGAACAGTTCTGTTGGTCGCTGCTGACCAAGGAGCAATCGCTGCATGGCTGTCAAAGGCTCGGTAAAAATGGAGCCGAGCAGGGCGGTATTGATCTTTTTGCTTATGATGAACGCTTTACCGACAAGCTTAATGTCTACGAGTGCAAGGCTTGGAAGAAATTCGATTCCACACGACTAACCGAGGCAATTGAGCGATTTCTTCAAGGTCGGTGGAAGAAAGATGCTCGCTCATTTACGCTTATTTTGGCACAAGAGGACCTGGGCGAGCCTCTGGCAAGACGTTGGGACATCGAAAAAAAACGCTTAAAGCGGTCTGGAATTGAAGGTGAACTTTGGACGGCTCACCATCTGACACAGAAAACCCAGTCTTATCCGGATCTGCTATCAAAGTTTTTTCCAGGGGCGCACGTCGAGACATTCGGCAATTTGTGGATGGAGCGTAGCGGGTTTCTCGATGCAGTCTCAAAAGCAGTCTTCGATCCCAGGGAGCGAGTCGCACAGAAGGCCAGAGAGTTCATTGAAAAATCGGGCAGGCTACTCGACAGCATTTCGGGTGGCAGTAACTTACCGGCTGGATCGACATTAGCCTCAGGCCATCAAATGACAGAGGCGCTGTCTTTTTCCATAGACGCGTTCCGGAAAGTCAGTCATAGCGGCCGGCATTGGTTTTATAGTGGGCCATGGTTCTCAGTTAGTGTGTTCCTGCCCGACCAAATATCTTCCAAAGCATCCGCCGCTTTTGACTTCCACCAGGAAGATTTAAAGGGAGTTACGATTACGGTGAGCCACGATTGGCTCCTGAAGTGCTTTCTCTTTGCAGCAGGGGCGCTCCTGTCGAGCAAAGCTCGCACATTCATCGTTGGAAAGATGCCAGGCGAGCCCAACCAGTACCTGATTGACCTACCTAATTGCCGGCTGACTCTCCAAGAAGAGATCGTCCAAGAATTAGCCGATGTATCTGATCTGTTAACCATGGTTATGCGCGATGCGCTAAAGGCCATCGAAAGTAATTGGTCAGCTGTAGATTTTCCATTTTTTGACTGGGGTGGGTCGCATAGAGTTGTCATTGCTTCCATACGTGAAGATGTTTGGAGAGAGATCGGACGGTTCACCGAGGAGCACGATTATACGAATGGCTCTACACCTTGGCACATATTCGACGGCCATGCGGAGTTTCTTAAACCGTGCCATCAGGCTGCTACCGCAGAATTCGACGCAGGCTATCACTGTTTAATTAGCGCTTTAAAAGAGGAGGGGGCAACGTCCGGTAACAGGGTTAAGCTGCTATGGGCGCCAGATGATCTCACGTACAGATCCCCTTCGTCGAAAGGATGGTGGCCTTGTGAATTCACTTTGCGCTGGTTGAATGAAACATTGCTTCCCGAGATAAAGCGGCGGGTATTTAGGCGTGAATTTGGCTCGTGGTGGAAGCGATTTCTGCATTCCAAACCAGCAGAGGAGTTCTCGAGGCACCTAGATAATATCTTCGTCGCACGGGATGCTCGGGAGCCATCACTTCTAGATCATGGTCGTTGGAACACTGATATTCTGCGTGGGGTAGAAGCCTTACAGTATTTCTTTACATCTGCTTCGATCGGGGCTGCAGGGCTCGAGATTTGCCAGCAAGATGTGGAAAACCTATACAGGGCCATCGCCATCGTCGCGGTTCGAAAGCGTGGCTTTCCAGGATATGTGGCTTCGTCCTTAAGCTTAGACGGTCGACCGGACGATCATGCTCAGCTCATTGGAATGATTCATCATCATATCGATTCTGGGCGTGTTGTTTCTAACTGCCATGTCGTCGATTATGCATTTCGCGCGATGCTCGAATTGCTCGATGAATCCGACTCCTGTGGTAGTACTTATGATCAAGAAACAATCATGAACTGGCTGCTCCCGTTCGCACGCTTGCGGGACGATGGCCTACTGGTAAGCCGTCACACTAAACGGACATGAACCCGCGCCGACCAAGAGGGAGCGTGAGCCCGTCAGTTGGCACGCGGGCTATTGGCACCAACTGCGGTAGATATGGTCATCAACGTTGGCAATCCACTCTACGGGACGGACACCGACGATCGATACGGTAGCGCTGTTGTTCAAAGAGGGCAGAAATCGTACTTTCGCCTATCGCGCGAACTCTGGTGGGGGAATGCGTTGACGGCGCGATCCAGCAGGTTTTTTCATCACCTCTTTCAAACGCTGAGCAGGTGCTTCTAACTCAGACGGCGACGCAAGGCTAATAGCAAGCATTAACGCATCACGACGTTTCTGTTTACCTTCCAAAATTTCAGAGAGGCTACTTTCCGGCTGAACTGGGTGTTTCATCGCTGCTGATCTCGATCTTCGGATCAAATTGGATACTAGCACAAGCCTTACAACCCACAGCCTTCCGTTGATCCCCTTTGCTTATGAAACGTGATCCATAAGATGTTCATTGCATCTCGCTTGGCAGTTCCGTTCGAATTCGGGAAAACAGTTCGTCGAGGGTGATCGGATTGTCCTGAAGCAGATAACAGCCTACGAGGATGGTCAGCGGATGAACGTCCATTACAGATGCTAGCTCGTCTACCTTCTCGATCGTAGGGCTCTTCAGACCGCGCTCTAGGGTGCTGAGATAGGTACGACTACTGACGTCGGAGAAATCTTCCTGGGAAAGCTTCCTCTCCGATCTCAGCTTTTTCAGGGCCGTGCCAAAAGCCTGTTTCAGTTCCATATTGCCGACCTCGCAAAAGGAACGATGAAGCCTTCGCGAGCTCTATAGGGCTACAATCTATAGTGTTCACTTTTGGGATGGCGCTATGTTCATCACTCACAAACCAGCAGAGATTTTCCTCGGCGCATACCTGGGTGATGACTCTACCCAGTACTGGCAGTACGTTGAGCAGACCACCCATTGTCCCTGGTTTTACCTCAGAGTAGGTCGTCAACACGGCAGTGAAGTGTTGACTAGCATGGTTATGCTTCCCAGCATTTCAGCGCTTGAGCAGTTACTTAATGAACAAGGAGCAGACATCTGGCTGCTCGATGTCCAGTTGGTTTCACCGGCTTATCTGAACCGAAGTGATGGGTGGAAGATGGAGAGGGTGTTAGAGGTGCGCGAGACGGTGGATGACATCAGTGAGGAGGCGGCCTATGTGTATAGCTTGGAGGGAGGGCATATCTACACTGAAGCCTTGGGGGCCTGCAGATCCGATTTGCAAAGTCCTCGCATCATTTTTTCGGCCACACAGGCAACTCGGTGAGCGTGAGCCCAACATGCTTGAACGATTAACGGCATCTTTGATGCGCTAGCGGTTAGGAAATCTTGCCTGTCCGCGGCTTCAGTCAGCGGCGTTGGCAGCCTTTCTGCCACTTACCGCCCTCGCAATGGAGTCAGTATGTTTTCGACATCCAATCCTTTCAGCAGACAGTTTTGCGCAATTGCCGACAGTGCTTCATAGAGCTGGTCTCGCTGCTTTATCAAGTCAGCATTCTCTGCCTGCAGATGAGCAATTCGTTCTTCGAGGCTTCTTCGGCGGCGGGCACCGTCTGGATCTCTCCCACTCTCTTTGAGTTGTGCAATACGGGCGGACTCAATTCGCCTCCCACGATCACCTACTAGGGTAGCGCGGCTCGTCAGGCCCAATCGACGCTGCACTTCGGGGCGTGAAATAGGCGCGAGCTCCAGTCCTAAGCTAATCATTTGAGCGAGGAGGGCGTCGATAGCCTCGTCCAAGGTGCCGCCCCTCAAGATTTGTCGTTGCGCCATGGTTGCCTCTAATCATCCGAAACTGAACTGTGCCGTTTGTCCGAGTCCGCAACCGTCATTGGATGCCCGTTGGGAAACACGCGTTGCACACCTACACTGGTATCGCGTGCGAGGACGGAATTTAAATTGTTGAGCTTGTCTTCCTGGTCCGCCAGCCATACGTCGCTGCCTGCCTCTCCAGCGCCGGCATCGCGCATGATGGTGATTGCCATCGTCAGATTCTCGGCTTGTTTCTCAAGATTGGCTCGCTCCGATGGAGTGCCCATCAGATGGAGATGCGAGCAGCCATTCCAGCACTGAAGATGCTTAGGGCAGGGAGCTTGGGAGAAGTCGTGAATGCAGCCTCCAAAGGGTGTCACGTGCAGCGCCGTGGCGTGTACGGTGAGGAATGCTTCTGCAGTTGTCGTGCCTTTATCTGACAGCAACGCATGGTAACTGTCGGTCAACGCGCCCTGAATGCGTTTATCTCTTATGCCTGTATGCAGAAAATCGATGCGCTCGTGATGGCTATTGAACGCCAAGAACTCGTGATGCGCAGCAGTGTTTTCCTCAATGCTTGTGTGTTGGTAGTAGACATTCTGGTCGAGGCGTTTTCGCCCTAAGGCCAATGCTTGCTGAACATCACTCATGCCGGTCAGATGATAAATAGTGTTTCGCCAGTGTCGGGGTTGGTGGCTTGTTAGCCTAATCGGAGTGCCATCGGATTCGGTTAGTAAACGACGCGAAAAAATGGACGCATATTTTTCATCGTCACCTAACGCGTGATTGATATCCACGATGCTGACCCGACGCGGGACCGCACGAAACACATTTGCCTCACGTCCACCGAAACGAAATTGCCCGTCGAAAGCGATGGCAAGCGTTTCGCTGGTTCTAAGTACGATACGAGCCTCTCCCCCGACATTTTCTGTTAGTACCGCGTGCCCACGGAGCTTCGGGATGATCAGTCTTTCAATCTCCCCCGCGACGTAGCGTCGCTTTAACGACCTTCCTCGTTTCTCATCGGGCTCATTGTCAAACGGATGGACGCCGTTGCGTGTGAGGAAAAGGTATAGATTTCTGTTTGCACTCCTTGTTTCGCTAAAACCTAGCCAATCCAAGACCATTGCATCGGAGATCACCGACTGAGGAGGGTAGCTCCAAATACGTCCTGGGTGGAGTTCTTGCCAAGCGGCAATCTCTCGCTGCTCTTCGGTTAGCGTCTTCAATCTCTCTACCGCTCGCCTGGCTAAAGGAACGTCGCTTTCAGCCAACCAATGAACACGGGATTGAAATTGCTTTTCCGCAAAGTACCTAATTCCGCATTCGACCAGAGGCTTACCATTGGCATCTACAACGACCTCTCCTGTGCTCCCTTTGATCGGCCTCTCGACCCAACAATCATAGGGGATGACTGCTACTTCGTTACCTCGCTGTCCAGTCGCAATCAACAAATCGATCACGCGCAGCAAAATTTCTTCGCCGTCACTGAGCGGGTTGTTCGAACATAGGGCGTATGCTTCCATCGCCTCACGAGAAGGCAATCTATCATCAGATTTACGCTGTTTTACCGCACGATCAGGATCGTGCAATGAGATGTACTCGTGGCGGCGTTTCTCTGGTTTTGCATCATGTACGAAGTGGATGGCGGTCTCGGTTAATTGCAGTTTATCGATCGTATCCGCTATTACCTGAAGATGAGAGATCGCGTCGTAAAGGTTCTTGTAGCCACTCACGCGGAGAAATTCTACGACGCGGTCAAAATCACCCCGCGTCAACTGTGTAGGGTCGGATACGCGTCGTTCAAACAACGGATTGTAAAGCCGGCGTACGGCAATATTGTAGGCCGCGACCATCGAAAACTTCAGGCTTCGGGTGCGTTGAAGATATACGATTAATGCCTTGCAAAAATCCTGGAAATCCAAGGGGAGGGCAGCTTTAGGAGGAACAGAATAGCCATTCTTTTGAAGCGACTGTCGGTGAGTTTCAAAGGTTATGGTCTGTTGTTTTAAGCGCTGCGGCAGCCAATGCTCGACCGACCATAGCGATAGCTCCCAAGGGGTTGGAATCGGTAATGACTGAAAAATCACTTGTTCCTGTTTAATGAGACCTTCGAGATTCAGCCTTGCTCTAGACGGCGTCATCTGCGGCACCCTCCGTGCGCTGCCGGCAGCGCTCGATGGTAGCGCTTACTGCCAGGATGGTTGTTTGATGCTGTGCGAGAGGCCGGTTGTGAATGAGGTCTCCGGCTTGTTCTGCCATGTCAATGAACCGCTGAGCTTCTCGTTGCAGCGCCTCTTTCACTTGCTCGTGCCGGCCGTCAGCAAAGGGGTGAAATTTTTTGCAGGTGTAGCAGGCATAGACGGGATTGTAGGGGCAGTGCGTATGAACTGGGAGGGCGCATGCACCGATGTCTCCGATGTACTGTGTGTCGATCACGCCACGGATAGCTCTTTCGGCAGCGGTATCGCGGCGTTGCACGACTTCCCCGGTCAAGATACTGCGCATAATGCGTTGATAGGCGGGACTCTTGCCGAGTGCTTTTTCTTTGATCCGGGCAATGTTGGGAGTTGCCGTGACGTAAGCGCGCGCCGCTACTGTGCTGTTATGGCCAAGCAGTTCGGCAATCATGTCTGCCGGAGTTCCCTGGTCAGCCAAACCTTGCCCGAGGTGATGGCGCAACAAGATAGTTACCTGGTTAGGCTTGTCTATCCCTGCTTCACGCAGTTCATGTTTAAGGCCTATACCGATTTCGTTAACTGACAGACGTTTTCCATTAGGACTGACAAATAATGGTCCCCAGTCGCTGCCAAATTGGCGTTGAATTTCCGAGATGTGGCGTGAGATTTTTTCACCCAGTCGGGAGGTGACTTTGCGGGGCCGTCGCTCAGGCCTGCGCTGGCCGACCTTTTTGGCCATGGGTAGCCAGAGGGTGTAGTACCTCTCATGATCAGCGCTTTCAATGAACTCAAAATCCGCGATGTCAAGCGAGTGAAATTGAATCGAGCGTGGTGCGAGTTCGAAACCTAAGTGAAGTACTATATTGAACTGGGCCTCCTCCCAAGAGGTAGGTGAAACCTCTCGTTCAATCCGTTTGAGCAATCGAACTTCCTCATCGAGGTCTAAACCAGACTGCGAGAGAAAAATTCGCGCATACGGGTCAACTCGATCTGATTTCACATCCTTGATTTTTAAGTAGGTGATTGGATCGAAGCCATTGATTCATCTATCCATTGCCCATCGGTAAAGCCTTCGAAATCCTATAAGTACTGCCCTCGTTTTTTTGAGTTCCTCAAGAGCAGTGACCAGCTGATGGGTGTCCCAAGGAAGTCCGGTCGCGAGATTTGTACTAGATAAAAAGCGTAGGGTATCTGCGAACATTACCGCGGTTCGAGGGGCATATTTCTCAAGTGCATAGGCCATAAAACCTTTGCCTATTTCTATTAGCTCCGAGTTCAATTGGAGTGCAGCCCAATCGACTTTCATCGCGAGTCCACCGTCGTACCACGTCCACACCTTCAGCCGGGTATCGACGTATCGTGGCTGATCATTGGTGCGTGTTCGAATAGCGACCTGAGCCGGCCCTTGGAACAAATAGCCCGAAAAAGAGGAGGAGGGTGAAGCATGATCTTTGCCAACTGATTTAGTCACAACTAACCTCCTTAACTGTCAAATCGGCTCCAGGCTGCCGAGGCACGCTGGGCATTGTGGAGGTTGGCCGACTCGGCTAGATAACGACTTGCATAACGGCGTGGCATCGTCGAAGTCTCAGACCAACCGCAGACTCGTCGGAGTTCGTCCGTGGCCCGTTCGAGGTCATACCCACGCGTCTCGATCAAGAAAGACAAAAACCGGTCGGCAAAGGTGTGGCGGAAGTCATGCGCGGAAAGTGTAGGCAACAATCCCGGACGAGCCAGTTCAATGGTCAGAAACAGCCGATCAAGAACGTTAGACAACGCGCGGATGGACAGCGGACGGCCTCGATCCGAGATGAACAAATAGCGGTACATCAATTTCATCGGCTTGCCGTGACGCAGAGGGCGCCGTTCGCTCTGGATATATCGCTCGTAGACCTCATACAACTGAGTGGAGATGCCTACGGTCCGCCCATGTGTTTTCAGTGCAGGCTCTTCAGCGCGTGGGTCGCCTGGATCATGTTCGCGGTCATTGATGCTGACATAGGCATGCTGAGAACCCTGGTTAATATCCGTGGTGTAGAGCTTCAGAAGCTCTCCGCGACGGATACCAGTCTCCAGTAGCAATTCAATCATTAGCCAATTGCGCAACTGCAATCGTTCCGGGAACGGATTCTCCGCGGCACCCGGGCGAATCAGTGTACGAACGATCTGAAGCTGCATATCTGTCAGGCTGCGGTAACGAGTGCGGTCGGGACGAAGATTGATGATATGGCTCTCAAAGCGCCGTTCAATGACGTCGGCGACATCGGCAAATACAACTTCGATGTTAGTCAGGGTGGTTGAGTTCTGACGGGCGCGCGGAATGTAACGAGTCACGCACCAGGACAGGTACTGCTTCAGCAACCGCAGGTACTGGTCACGGGTACGCGGATCGATCTGAGGAAAAGGTGCCGTTGCAGCTTTGCCGATTCGGGCGACCAGGTTGTCGGCTTGACGGCCGCTTTGGAGCCAGATGGCGTAACCATCCAGTAAAGCCAGAATCGACTCGAAGTGGCAGGCCAAGATGGCGTCATCAATATTGAGGTCACGGCTTTTGGCATAGATGTAGAAAGCCTGGATCGCGCGCAGATGTGCCGCAGTAGTGTTGTAAGCGCGGTACCTTAGCTTGAGTTGAACGTAGATGAACGGGACAAGTATGGGCAAAGGCTCCGCATCTCCAGTCTGCACGAGCAGCGGTACACGCTGACCTGAAGAGAAACGGCATTGAATCAGCTTCATCGGCAGCCACCTCATTCAATGACTCGCCATGAACACGAAGGACATGGCCCGTTGAGAGATTGGACGTCAGAAACGGTTTTGTCGAATCAGTGGCTTAGGTAGCTCATGAACATCTTTGACATGACCTGTCGTTTAACATAATATACATTATGCGTACTACCGTATCTGGACCCGGAGGGCCGTGGTTGTCAGGCCCCAGTAAAGATGCGCCTTTGCCTACTTAATTGTGCGCCTCTTACGAATCAATGGCTTAAGCATGCACTTGTTAGTGTCAGTCTCAAGATCGACAGCGCTTTTCCTAACCTGAACCAACGAATACCCAGTTAAAGATGCGCTTCTAGCCGGACGTGGTATCCATCTATAGATGCGCTTTTTTTGGGGTTCCCAAGCCTCCAATACGCTTTACGCACAAATTGAACGTCAACCAGTCATGCATTTTTGGCTCTGTTGCCCGAGGTGCGGTCTATAGGGAAATACGCCTTCGGGATCACACGAGTGCTGATTCGCAATTTACGCTACCGCGTGATGCTCTTAGCCATTCATGGTTTGCGTACAGTCTCTAGCTCACTACTAATGCCCTGTAATCAATGACAGCCGCATAGATGCCTTCCGTTGGCCACATCACCCGAGGTACCGATGAAGTCATCGACCTCGTTGCCCAGCCAGCGGTACATCTGCTTGCACATGGCGGTTTCGCACGGCAGACTGCCGCTAAGCTGCCCACGGGTGCGCCCGCTGGCGTCGCAGCCGACACTAGTATCCTGGTCATTGGGCTATACTGATGTGACTCCAATGGTACTGACTCTCACACAGGCTGCAATTTGAAATGGTGTGGTACGAAATGTTAACGTAGTTTAAGGCAGTTCCTACGCTTTAGCAGATCTGAAATGCCTATGCTGCACTGCAGAGATAATGCCTCTGGAATTTTCGAAGGCTTAGTCACCCTGCTCCAGTCGTAATTAATCTCGATTGAATCCCAACTCAACTAAATGACTATTTAGTTGAGCTATATCAACAGGTTACATTTTAAACCGATCCACCGACTGCGACAGCTTCCCCGCCAGGCTCGACAATTCATCCGTCGTCGACGCCGTACCCGCAATCACCCGGCTATTGCTTTCCGACATCCCCGCAATCATCTCCACCTGATGGGCGATCTCGTTGCTGGCCAGGCTTTGTTCACTGATGGTGCGGGAAATGTCATTCACCAGTTCGGTGGTACTGAGCGTGGCCTGGAGGATTTCGCGAATGGCGCGTTCCACGTCGGCGGTGACGGCCATGCCCTTATCCACTTGAGCAACGCCCTCCTCCATGCTGGTAACCGCTTCGCGGGTGTTCTGCTGGATGCGCCCGACCATGCTGGCGATTTCCTGGGTCGAGGCGCTGGTGCGTCCGGCTAGGCTGCGCACTTCATCGGCCACCACGGCAAAGCCACGGCCCTGCTCACCGGCGCGGGCGGCTTCGATCGCGGCGTTCAGCGCCAGCAAGTTGGTTTGATCGGCGATACCCTTGATCACCTGGATGATGCTGTAGATCGCCTCGGACTCTTTGTCCAGCGTGCGAATCACCTGGGCCGATTGCTGCGCCGAGCGTGCGATGCCGTCCATGTCGCTGACCACTTGATGAATGATCCGGCCGCCGTCTTTGGCCAGAGTTTGCGCCTGGTTGGCCATGTCCAGCGCCTGTCCGGCATGGCGGGTAATTTCCTCGATGCTGGCGGTCATTTCACTCGCGGCGGCGGCCATGGTGCTGGCGGCCGCGCTTTGTTGCTGGCTGCTGCCTGCAACTTCATGGCAGCCGTGGCTCAAGCGTTCGCTTACGCCATTGACGCCATGGGCATTGCTGCGCACCACTTCGATCATGCTGCGCAAGTCACGTTGCATGGTGGCCAGGCTGCGAATCAGCGTGCTGGCTTCGTCCTGGTTCTTAGGCTCGACAATCGGCTGGCTCAAGTTGCCATGGGCGATGCTGTCGGCAATGCGGCTGGCGGTCTGCAACGGCCCCATGATGCTCAGGATTACCCAGCGCCCTTGTGCCAGCAACAGCAGAAGGCTGGCGACCAACACCACGGCGAGGACCCAGTTGGCGCTGCTGATGGCTTGTCGGGTGCCGGTGCTGGTGCCCAGGGTATGGCTTTCGATCAGTTCACTCAGCGCGGCCATTTGGTCTTCCAGCTGGCTGAATGCGGTGTTGAACGTTTCGATCTCTACACGCGCGGCCTCGGGATTGGTGAGGGCCAATGCAACGATGCGCTCGCCGGCGCTGATATAGGTGTCCAGGCTGGGTTTGATTTTTTCAAGGCTGGCCTTGGTCGTGTCGTCCAACGGCTGCTTGAAATTATCCGCCAGCATCTGACGGAAATGCTCGGCATGCTCCTTGAGCGACGCGTTGACCTCGGCAGGCGTATTCGTGCTTTTGCCCAGGCCTACCAACATGGCGGACAACACATCGGCACGCAGCGCGTCGTGCATCATGTCCGCTTCCATATGGTTGCGCAGTACCGTCATGCTGACTTCATTGTCCTGCACCGCAGCCGCCATGCGGGTGTTTCCCAGGTAGCCTGCCAGGCTCATGATCAAGGCGGTCGCCAGCCCGGTCGCAATCAACAGCATCAAGCGTAGTTTGATCGTCATCTGGTATCCCCATGCCTGGATCGCCGGTTGGGAAACCAACCGTTCGAGCGTCATTAGTACCGTTATCGGCACCGCCACCCGTTAGTGAAGCCCAAGTTTGCGGATCTGCATGAATCCCTTAAGCTGGGCGTCTTTTGTCTGCCCGGACCTGCCAATGCCTCGAAGCATCGCCCACCTCGCCCTGCTGTTGGGCTTGATCACCGCCGTCGGCCCGTTTGCCATCGACAGCTACCTGCCGGCACTGCCAACCCTGGGCGCCAGCCTTCACGCATCACCGGCCGCCGTGCAGATGAGCCTGACGGTGTTCTTCATGATCATTGGGGTGTGCCAGCTGTTCTATGGCCCCATCAGCGACGTATTTGGCCGCAAAATGCCGATTTATGCGGGGTTGGTGATCTTTGTCATCGGCAGTATCGGCTGTGCAATGGCGCCGACCATCGAGGTGTTGATTGGCTTTCGCGCGGTACAGGCATTTGGCGCATGCGCGGGCATGGTGATTCCGCGGGCGATAGTCCGCGACCTGTACACCGGCCATGAAGCGGCGCGCCTGATGGCCCTGTTGATGTTGGTGATGAGTGTTTCGCCGATCCTTGCACCCTTGGCTGGCAGCGTGGTGATTTCAGTCTGGAGTTGGCGCGAGGTATTTGCGGTATTGGCGGTGGTGGCGCTGTTGTGCCTGGTGATGACGATTGTGCAATTGCCGGAAACCCACCCGGCAGAGCGTCGGTTGGGCAAGACCCTGAACAACGCATTCGGCAGCTACGGCGCCCTCCTGCGCGACCCGGTATTTACCGGCTTGTCAGTGGTCTGCGGCTTTGGCCTTGCCACGTTCTTCGTGTTTATCGGCAGCGCGCCCTTCGTGTACATCGAATACTTCGGCCTGACACCGACGCAGTTCAGCCTGTGCTTTGCAGTGAATGCGGCGTCGTTTTTCGCCATGAGCCAACTGACGGCACGCCTGAGCGCCCGTTTTGGCCTGGCGCCGCTGATTCGCTGGTCGGTAATGGCCGTGGCGGCCGTAATGGCGTTACTGGCGGCGACGACGCTGTGGGGCAGCAACCTGGCCTTGATGATGGCCCTGCTGTTTATCGGCTTCGGTTTTCTTGGCCTGTTGCTGCCGGCCGCCGGGGTACTGTCGATGGAAGATCACGGCGCCGTGGCAGGTTCGGCGTCTGCGCTGCTTGGCGCGATACAGATGGTCACTGCCGCGGTGTCCATGACGCTGGTTGGTCTGTTCGCCGACCACACGCCCGCCCCCATGCTGGTAGGCATCGCGCTGTGCGCCGCCGCCGCCATGCTCACGGTAGTCTGGACCCTGCGCCGATTGCCGTCGCACCTGGCGAGCGCCTAGCGCTTACAAATCAAAGCGGTCCACCGCCCGCCGCCGCTCGTTGTCATCGCGCACGTCATAGCTGGCGGTGGTCTGGATATTGGTGTGGTGGGCCAGCTTCTGCGCAATCGACAGGTCATGCTCCTCGATCACCCGGGTGATGAAGGAGCGCCGGAAGTCATGGGGCATGATCTTTACGCCCACCTGGTCGCCGCGCTGGCGAGCGATGTAGTAAATCGCGTGCTTGGTGATGCGCTCACGGGTGATATGGCTACCGCGCCGGATGCGGTTGAACAAAAAACCATCGTCCTGCTCGCCTTCCTTAAGCTGCCCGCGACGAAACTCCAGCCAGGCCTGCAGCTTGGCGAATGCCCATTCCGGTGCGTACTTGATCAGTTCCTTGTTGCCCTTGCCGATCACGCGCAAGCTGCGCTGTTCGAAATCAACCTGCGCCAGGTCCAGGTTGACCGACTCCGACTTGCGCATGCCCGAGCCATAAAGGATGCCGATCACCGCGGCATCGCGCAGGCCCTGCGGGCGTGGGTCGGCGGCGCAGACTTCCATCATCTCGCGGATCAGCGTACGGCGCAGGTTGCGCCCCTGCCCCAGGCGTGTACCGGACGCGGCCTTGACCGAACGCATCTTCAGCAGATGCTCCTGGCTGATCAAGCTCATGCGCCACGCTTCATTCATCACGCCGCGCACGGCATTCACATACAGCGACGAGGTGTTCGGCGCATAGCCGTCCTCGCGCAACGCGGCGACCAGGGCGATCACCTGTTCGGGTTGCAGCAGGTGCCAGTCGATGTCTTCGAGGTTGACGTCGTCAAAGCCCAGACGGTCGGCGGCGTCCTGCAGCACATAACGCATGGTCAGTTGGCTTGAGGGCGCAAGGCGGGTGAGATAGAGGGTCAGGGGGTTGCGGATGGACTCAGTCAAGGTAGATCAGCCTTTGGATTAAATATCGCAAGCAATCCATTGATTAGTCGCGATATTTATTGAATTGGCGAACGCCGAGTCTACCAAAGTCTCGGCGCTGCCATCAAATCACGGCGCCACGTCGTCCTCTTCAGTGGGCTGCTGGGGCTGGCTCTGGGATTGGCTCCAATCGGCGTCCTGTTTGCGCATCAGTGCAAACCAGTGCTGGCGCATGAAGGTCAGGTAACCGTCGGGTGCCTTGGCGAAATCGTCCTCGTCGCGGTAGCAACCTGGCAGCGGCAGCTCCGTGCCCTGCTCCTTGTACTGGCTGACCAACGTCTGCTGCGCGGCCACGCTGCAATCGGTGGGCAGCGGCATGCCGCGCAGGGCGCCGGCGTCCTCGTCCCACCAGGCGGCGCCATAGCGGTCGACGCCGCGCAGGCGATACTTCTCGGACTTGCCAACGTGCATGATCAGTTTGAATTCATTTGGGCTGACGTCGCTGGTACAGGTGCGCGAGTAGCCCACGGTCGTCTGGGTATTGCCATCGCCCAGCAGGTCGGTGACCTTGGTGGCAGCCGCGTCGAAGTGCAGTCCGGCGTCGAATTCGCACTGGCGCACATCGTCGTAGAGCATCCACACGCGCTTGGGATGCTCGCCCGCCAGCAGATACTGGGCCGCGTAGACAAAAGCCGACTGAGTGCCATCGTCGTCGCGCTCGCTGACCTGTTCGGCCAGCACCAGCAGGTTCTTGCCTTGGCGGTCGTCCCAGGTATAGGCGGCGATCTGCTTGCCGCGCACTTCAATGCCCTCCGGCACCTGGTCAACGCTGGCCAGGGCCACGCCCTCGTCGGCTCGCGCCGCCGTGGCACAGGCAACGCACACCAACAATCCCATCAACACCGGCCGCAACTGGCCGCGTAAAAGCTGCACGCTATTCATCCGAGTACCCTGGCAAGAGATGGCTTACTTTACCGGCACTTGAAGGGCAATGCAGAGAAGATTGTTGAATACCTGCAGGGGCGCCTGCGAGCGCCTCGATCAAGTGAACCAAACAGCCGCCGGCCCGTTCCTATCCGCCTGAAAACGCACAGGGTTTAACGCCTTGTCCACATTGCTGAACCCTAGCTGTCTACCTGTCAAATAAACGAGTTTTTCATCCGCCTTTCATATTCGTTGAACAATTTTGCGCTTAACCTTGTATGCAACACTTCAGAGCAATCCTTGGTTTATCGACTAACCTGTTGATTACTCATTATCTTTAGCGCCGCGTTGTACTGTGCGGGCTATGGTTTTGCCCAACAATCGCTGCTGTTTTCGCGCTCCAAGTTGCTTTAGCCGAGGTCATGAATCTTTGAAACCCTACCCTATTCATTGCGTATCGATCGTTATCCCGGTCTACAACGAACAAGAGAGCCTGCCTGAATTGCTGCGCCGTACTACGGCTGCCTGCAAGCAGCTGGCCTACGACTACGAAATCATCCTGGTGGACGACGGCAGCCGCGACAATTCGGCGCAATTGCTCGAAGACGCCGCCGCCGAAGACGGCAGCAACGTGGTGGCGGTGATCCTCAACCGTAACTATGGCCAACACGCGGCGATCATGGCGGGTTTCGAACAGTGCCGCGGCGAAGTGGTGATTACCCTCGACGCCGACCTGCAAAACCCGCCCGAAGAAATCCCGCGCCTGGTGGAGCAAGCCGCCCTGGGCTACGACGTGGTCGCCACGGTGCGTAACAACCGCCAGGATTCAGCGTTCCGCCGCTGGCCCTCGCGCCTGATCAACCTGGCCGTGCAGCGCTCCACCGGCGTGGCCATGACCGATTACGGCTGCATGCTGCGCGCCTACCGCCGCACCATCGTCGACGCGATGCTGGCCTGCCGCGAGCGCAGTACCTTCATTCCGATCCTGGCCAACGGCTTCGCGCGCCACACCACGGAAATCCTGGTGCACCACGCCGAGCGTGAGCACGGCGAATCCAAATACAGCGCCATGCGCCTGATCAGCCTGATGTTCGACCTGCTCACCTGCATGACCACCACACCGTTGCGCCTGCTGTCCATCGTCGGCTTCAGCCTGGCGGCGCTGGGTGTGCTGTTCGCGTTTGCGTTGATCGTCATGCGCCTGGCCTTCGGTGCCAACTGGGCGGGCGACGGCCTGTTCGTGCTGTTTGCGGTGCTGTTCGTGTTTACCGGTGGCCAGTTCATCGGCATGGGCCTGCTCGGTGAGTACCTGGGCCGCATGTACAGCGATGTGCGCGCCCGCCCGCGTTTCTTCATTGAAAAAGTGCTGCGCAACCAACCGGCAGCACCGGCTCCCGTGGTCGTCGTTGATGGCCTGGTGTCTTCCCATACTTCTACTTCTTCTTCCGATCAGGTTCAGTCATGAGTTCAAAAGCCGTTGTATTCGCCTACCACGATATTGGCTGTGCAGGTATTGAAGCCCTGCTCGCTGCGGGTTATGACATCGCCGCCGTGTTCACCCATGCCGACGACCCCAAGGAAAACAACTTCTACGGCTCCGTCGCCCAACTGTGCGCCCGCAACGGCATCCCGGTGCACGCCCCGGAAGACGCCAACCACCCGCTGTGGGTCGAACGCATCGCCAAGCTGAACCCGGATTTCATCTTCTCCTTCTACTACCGCAACCTGCTGAGCGAACCCCTGCTGGCCCTCGCCCGCCAGGGCGCCTACAACCTGCATGGTTCGCTGCTGCCCAAATACCGTGGCCGTGCACCGGCCAACTGGGTGCTGGTCAACGGCGAGACCGAAACCGGCGTGACCCTGCACCGCATGGTCAAGCGTGCCGATGCCGGCGCGATTCTGGCCCAGCACAAGGTCAGCATCGAGCGCAGCGACACCGGTCTGAGCCTGCACGCCAAACTGCGTGAGGCCGCCAGCCACCTGCTGCGCGATGCCCTGCCGCAACTGGCTCAAGGCAAACTGGCTGAGACCGCTCAGGATGAAAGCCAGGCGACCTGCTTCGGCCGCCGCACCGCCGCCGATGGCAAGATCGACTGGAAAAAGCCCGCAGAAGAGCTGTTCAACCTGGTGCGTGCCGTGACTCAGCCCTACCCGGGCGCCTTTTGCGCCGTGGGCGAGCACAAACTCATCGTTTGGCAGGCTGACGTGGTCAAGGGCAACGAAGGCCTGGCGCCGGGCCGTGTGATCAGCGTCAACCCGCTGCGCATCGCCTGCGGTGAAGACTCCCTGGTGGTCAAATTCGGCCAGCGCAACGACAACGGCCTGTACCTCGCCGGCCCGTCCCTGGCCGATGAACTGGGCCTGGTGGACGGCTCCGTGCTGCGCGGTGCCGAGTCGGGCCGCAAGCCGCGCCGTACCCGCGTGCTGATCCTGGGGGTGAACGGCTTTATCGGTAACCACCTGTCCGAGCGCCTGCTGCGTGACGACCGCTATGAAGTCTACGGTCTGGATATCGGCTCCGACGCCATCGAGCGCCTGCGCAGCCACCCGAACTTCCACTACGTGGAAGGCGATATCAGCATCCACACCGAGTGGATCGAGTACCACATCAAGAAGTGCGACGTGGTGCTGCCGCTGGTGGCCATCGCCACGCCAATCGAATACACCCGCAACCCGCTGCGCGTGTTCGAGCTGGACTTCGAGGAAAACCTCAAGCTGGTGCGCTACTGCGTCAAGTACAACAAGCGCGTGATCTTCCCGTCGACCTCCGAAGTCTATGGCATGTGCCAGGACCAGTACTTCGACGAAGACACCTCCAACCTGGTGGTGGGCCCGGTCAACAAGCAACGCTGGATCTATTCGGTCTCCAAGCAGCTGCTCGACCGCGTGATCTGGGCTTACGGCGACAAGGGCCTCAAATTCACCCTGTTCCGCCCGTTCAACTGGATGGGGCCACGCCTGGACCGCCTGGACTCGGCGCGTATCGGCAGTTCCCGTGCGATCACCCAACTGATCCTGAACCTGGTGGAAGGCACGCCGATCCGCTTGTTCGACGGTGGCGAGCAGAAGCGTTGCTTCACTGACATCGCCGACGGCATCGAAGCCCTGGCGCGCATCATCGATAACGACAAGGGCGTCTGCGACGGTCAGATCATCAACATCGGCAACCCGGAAAACGAAGCCAGCATCCGTCAGTTGGGCGAAGAGCTGCTGCGTCAGTTCGAAGCTCACCCGCTGCGCGGCAACTTCCCGCCGTTTGCCGGTTTCCGCGACGTGGAAAGCAAGGCGTTCTACGGCACCGGTTACCAGGACGTGGCACACCGCAAGCCGAGCATCGAAAACGCCAAGCGCCTGCTGAACTGGGAGCCGAGCGTGCAGATGAGCGAAACCATCGGCAACACGCTGGACTTCTTCCTGCGTGAAGCGATGCTTGAAATAGCGGACAAAAAGTAATGAAGGCAGGTCTTCGCATCGACGTCGACACCTACCGTGGCACCCGTGAAGGTGTGCCGCGGCTGCTCGAGTCCCTGGACGAAGCCGGGATCAAAGCGACGTTTTTCTTCAGCGTCGGGCCGGACAACATGGGGCGCCACTTGTGGCGCCTGATCCGCCCGCAGTTTCTGTGGAAAATGCTGCGTTCCAACGCCGCCGGCCTGTATGGCTGGGACATCCTGCTGGCCGGCACCGCCTGGCCGGGCAAGCCGATTGGCCGCGACCTGGGGCATTTGATGCGCCAGGCCAAGGCTGCCGGGCATGAAGTCGGCCTGCACGCGTGGGATCACCATGGCTGGCAGGCCAATACCGGGCGGTGGAGCGATACACAGCTGGTCGAGCAGATCCGACGCGGCGTGGACACCTTGAGCGACATTCTGGGTGAGCGTATCGACTGTTCAGCGGCCGCCGGTTGGCGCGCCGATGAACGCGTGGTGCAAGCCAAGCAAGCCTTCGACTTTCGCTACAACAGCGATTGCCGGGGCACCAGCCTGTTCCGGCCGACCCTGGCCGATGGCAGCGCGGGCACCCCACAAATTCCGGTAGACCTGCCCACCTTCGACGAAGTCGTCGGGCCGGTAGTGGCTGCCAACGATTTCAACACCTTCATCCTTGACCGGTTCAACGCGTCGAAGCTGAACGTCTACACGATCCACGCAGAAGTAGAAGGGATTTTGATGGCTCAGGATTTTCGCCAGTTACTCGCCCAGGCCGGGCAGCGCGGCATCGACTTCACCCCCCTGGGCGAGCTGCTGCCCGCCGATGTCACCACCCTGCCCCAGCAACAGCTGGTGCGCGGCGCCTTGAGCGGCCGCGAGGGTTGGCTCGGAGTACAGCAGGCATGATCCGGCGCTGGGCATTGCCCTTGCTGCTGTTGGCCTTTGGCGTGTTTTACCTGCTGCCGCTGGCGACTCACGGCCTGTGGATCCCCGATGAAACCCGCTACGCGCAAATCAGCCAGGAGATGCTGCTGACCGGCAAGTGGGCTTCGCCGCACTTCATGGGCATTCGCTACTTCGAAAAACCGGCAGCGGGCTACTGGATGATCGCGCTGAGCCAGGCGATCTTCGGCCAGAATCTGTTCGGCGTGCGTTTTGCATCGGCCTTGAGCACCGGCTTGAGCATCCTGCTGGTCTACCTGGTGTCCCGCAGGTTGTGGAACGACCCGCAGAAAAGCCTGGTCAGCAGCGTGCTGTACATGAGTTTCGTCAGCGTGGCGATGCTCGGCGGCTACGCCAACCTGGACCCGCAGTTCACCTTCTGGGTCAACCTGACCGGCGTTGCCTTGTGGTTCTGCTTCGACAGCCACGCACGCCGTGCGCGGTTGTGGTCCTGGGCCTTACTGGGCCTGGCCTGTGGCATGGGTTTCATGACCAAGGGCTTTCTGGCCTGGTTGCTGCCGGTGTTGATCGCCGTGCCCTACGCCCTCTGGCAGAAACGTTCGATTGAACTGTTCAAGTTCGGCCCGGTGGCCGTGGCTGTGGCGATCCTTGTCAGCCTGCCATGGGCGTTGACGGTCCACCTGCAGGAGCCGGATTACTGGCACTTCTTCTTCTGGCATGAGCATATCCAGCGCTTTGCCGGTGAAGATGCCCAGCACGCCGAGCCGTTCTGGTATTACCTGCCGTTGCTGGTCGCATTCGCTTTGCCGTGGGTTGCGCTGCTGCCGTCCAGCCTCAAACAGGCGTGGCAGGACAAACGCCTGCCGAAAACCGCGTTCCTGCTGCTGTGGCTGCTGATGCCCCTGGCGTTCTTCAGCCTGGCCAAAGGCAAGCTGCCCTCCTACATCATGCCGTGCCTGCTGCCCCTGGCCTTGCTGATGGGGTCGACCCTGAGTGACAAGCTCGCTCAAGGCCGTGGCCGCGTGTTGCGCATCAACGGTTGGCTGAACCTGGTGATCGGCGTGCTCGTCCTGGTGGCACTCATCTGGTTCCAGTGGAAGAAACCGGTGTACGAGCCCGGTGAAGAAACCCTCAGCCTGGTGCTGCTATCAACCTGCCTGTTCGGCTGGATCCTGGTCAACCTGCTGCAGGCGCTGCGCCCGGTGAAAGCGTGGGCCGCCCCCATGGCAGGCAGTGCCTTGCTGGTTGCCCTGGTGCCCGCCGCGCTGCCCCATTCGGTGGTTTATAACAAAACCCCGGACCAGTTCATCATCGATCATGCCGAAGAACTCAAACCTTCGGTCGCACTGTTGAGCAACGACCTGGGCGCATCCGCCGCGCTGTCATGGCGCCTGAAACGGCCCGACATCACGCTGTACAACACCTCTGGCGAGGTGAAATACGGCCTGGCCTATGCCGATACTGCCCATCGTCTGGTCGACCGCAACGGTATCCAGGCCTGGATGGCAGAAACCCGCCGTAGCGGCGCAGTAGGCGTGGTGATGCGCGTCAACAGCCAAGGCGAGAAGGAAGAACTCGCCCTGCTGCCTCCGGATGGCAAGCGGTATGCGCAGGGCAATATCGTGATCCTGATTTTTCCGCAGGTCGCGCCATGATCACCCTGCTTTTATTACTCGCGGCCTGCCTGCTCACCTGCATGGGCCAGGTTTCGCAGAAGTTCGCCGTGGAAAGCTGGCGCGAGTTGCCCGACGGCTGGGCGCTGAAGCTGCGCTCACCGTGGCTGTGGTCGGCGCTGGTATGCCTGGGCCTCGGCTTGCTGGTGTGGCTGCTGGTGCTGCAGCGCCTGGAAGTGGGCATTGCCTACCCCATGCTCAGTCTCAATTTTGTGTTGGTCACGCTGGTGGCGCGCTTTGTGTTCGCTGAACACATCGATGGCCGTCATTGGCTGGGCGTGGTGCTGGTCATTGCCGGCGTCGTGCTGTTGGGGCGCCAGGTATGAGCCGGATGCGCGGTTTCGCCCTGGCCATGGGCAGTGTCGGCCTGGTCAGCGCTGCCCAGCTGGGCATGCGCTGGAGCATGACGCGCCTGCCGTTGCCGGATCAGTGGCTGAGCGCTTTGAGTGCCGGCAGCATCGACCTGGGCGCGCTGGGCGTGGTGAGCCTGGCGATCCTCGCCTATGCGCTGTCGATGCTCTGCTGGCTCGGCGCGCTCAAGCACTTGCCCCTCGGGCGCGCCTACTCGCTGCTCAGCATCAGCTACGCGCTGGTGTACTTGCTGGCGGCCTGCCTGCCGGTGTTCAACGAACATTTTTCGTTTGCAAAAACCCTGGGGGTGGCCTTGGTCGTCCTCGGAGTACTGGTTATCAACTCTCGTCGTGCTAGCACTTCAAGTCCCAGGAATACCCCATGAAAATCAGTGTATTTGGTAGTGGTTACGTCGGTCTGGTACAGGCCACCGTATTAGCCGAAGTCGGTCACGATGTTATTTGCATGGACGTTGACCGGCACAAAGTCGAGTCGCTGCAGAAGGGTCACGTGACGATCTTCGAGCCCGGCCTGGCGGCCATGGTCAAGGAAAACCTGGAAAGCGGACGCCTGCATTTCACCTACGACGAAAAACTCGCCGTGGAACATGGTGAAGTGCTGTTCATTGCGGTGGGCACGCCGTCGGATGAAGACGGTTCGGCCGATCTCAAATATGTGCTGTCGGTGGGTGATGCGGTAGCCCGCCATCGCGTAGCGCCAGTGATCCTGGTGGAAAAGTCCACCGTGCCTGTGGGCACCGGCGATACCCTGCGCGATCACATGAGCAAAAAACTGCAGGCCGCAGGCCGTGAGCTGCAATTCGATATCGTCTCCAACCCGGAATTCCTCAAGGAAGGCTCGGCCGTCGCCGACTGCCGCCGCCCGGACCGCATCATCATCGGCTGCGAGCGCGAAGAAGTGCGCGAAGTGATGCGCGACCTGTACGCCCCGTTCAACCGCAACCATGACCGCATCATCTTCATGGACGTGCGCAGCGCCGAACTGACCAAGTACGCCGCCAACTGCATGCTCGCCACCAAGATCAGCTTCATCAACCAGATCGCCGAGCTGGCCGAACACCTGGGTGCCGACATTGAAGCCGTACGCCTGGGGATTGGTGCCGACTCGCGCATCGGTTACCACTTCATTTACCCAGGTTGCGGCTACGGCGGCTCGTGCTTTCCCAAGGACATGCGCGCCCTGATCCATAGCGCCAAGCAAGCCAATTGCTCCAGTGACCTTCTGGAAGCCGTGGAAGCGATCAACCAGCGTCAGAAAAGCAAGCTGTTCGAGCGCATCAATGCATTCTTCAAGGGTGACCTGCGCGGCAAGACGTTCGCCTTGTGGGGCCTGGCGTTCAAGCCCAACACCGACGACATGCGTGACGCACCGAGCCGCGTGTTGATGGAAGCCTTGTGGGCCGCCGGCGCCCAGGTCCGTGCCTTCGACCCTGAAGCCATGCAGGAAACCCAGCGCATCTATGGCGACGACCCACGGTTGATGCTGATGGGCACGCCGGAGTCCACCCTGGGCGGTGCCGACGCGTTGATCGTGTGCACCGAATGGCAGCAATTCAAGGCACCGGATTTCGACCTGATCCACCAGCGCCTGAAAACCCCGGTGATCTTCGACGGCCGCAACCTGTACGACGGTGAGCGCCTGACGCGCAAAGGCTTCAAATACTTCCCGATCGGTCGTGGCGACTCCTGCGAATTGCCGATCCCCCAGCAAAACTGGGTGCCACAGGCCAAGGCAGGCTGATCAGTGAACAAGGCGTCCCCGCCCCTGCTCAATCCAACGATCCGTCGACAGTCACTGGGTTTGGGGCTGTTGGCGCTGCTGCTGTTCATCGCGGGTAACTGGCATCAGGCGATCATCGGCTTCGACTCGCGTTTCGTGCTGTTTGCCCAGGAAATGCTGCGCCATGGGCCGAGTTTCTTTCCGACCACCTACGGCCAGCCCTATGCCGACTACCTGGCCACCTCGACCCTGCTGACCTGGCTGTTGTCCCTGCCCCTGGGCCAGGTCACCAGCCTGACCGCCTGGCTGCCCAGCGCTGTGGCGTCGGCGTCAATCGTGGTGCTGGTGTATCGGCTTACCGCGCCCTACTCCCAGCGCTGGGGCCTGCTGAGCATTGCCATGCTGTTGCTCAGCAGCACCTTTATCAGCGAAGCCCGTGCCGTTTCCCTGGACCAGATGCTCGCGGCCGTGACCCTGGCGGTGTTCTACCTGGGCTATGCCCATGAACACTTTGGCGCGGCAAAGCGCCTGCACTGGGTGTTTGCGTTGTTGATACTCGGTTTTGCCATTCGCGGGCCGATTGGCCTGGTGATCCCCACCGGGGTGCTGTGCAGCTATTACCTGATCAACCGTCAATGGCGGCAATTATTCAGCTTCGGGCTGTTGGCGTTGGCATTGCTGGCGGCGTGTATCGGCCTGCTGTTGCTGCTGGCCAAGCTCAGCGGTGGCGAAGACTTCATGCACGACGTGATTCGCATGCAGTTTCTGGGGCGCATGGATGGCAGCGAAGGCTCCGGCGGCGCGCTGTATTACTTCACCAGTTCCCTGGGCAACTATGCGCTGGCCTATCCGGTAGCGCTTCTGGTGCTGGTGGCCGTGATCAGCGGCGGCCGCCGAACACCAGACCCGGCATTGAAGCTGGTGCTGTACTGCGCGGCGGCGGGTGTACTGGTGATGCTTGGCTTGTCGGTGCCCCAGGCGAAAAAAGCGCGGTACATCCTGCCGATGCTGCCGATGGCCGCAATCATTGCCGCGTATCCGTTTCAGGTCGCCCAAGGCCGTATATTCAGCGCATTGCGCGGTTTGATGCAGGTGATATGGACGCTGCTACCCGCGCTGTTGATCGTCGGCCTGATCGCTGCGCGCCGGCGTTTCCCGGAACCTTTGGCCGATCTCGGACTGGTCTTCGGCGCACTGGCGGTGCTTCAAGCGCTGGCCGTGATGGCGCTGTTCACGTCTCGACTGCGCGCGGTCGGTCCGGCATTCGTCGCAGTGGCGGCCATCTGGACCACTTACATCACGGTAGTCGAACCCCTGGAGCGTAGCCTTTACGACACCCGCACCTTCACCCTCGCGGCCAAGGCCCGGATCCTGCAACAACCGGCGCCTTTGGTACTGCACGGGTTGGGCAAAGACGCCAAAGCCATCAAATTCATGGTCAACTTCGATTGCGACAAGGTCCCGCTGTTTACCCAGTTACCCGCCGAGCTTGCGCCTATTCAGGCGCCGGCGTGGCTGGTGATGAGCCAGACTGACTTCGAAAACCTGACTGACCCACGTTTGCGCTCGCTCACGCCAACGCTGACCGGGGCGTTCGATAAGACCCCGTATGTGTTGCTGCATTTGGAGAAAATGGCGTCTCCTTGAGTGAATTTCAGCTGCCCCGTACGAAAAAACGCCCACGCATCAAACCGTGGACGTTTTTCATCATTGCCAACAAGAATGCACCTACAGCACTTTGCGTAACTGCCAGTGCACTTTGCCTTCCGGCGCCTGGAACCCAAATGTAGACTCGCTTGCCAACTGCATTGATTATTTACCACCCGCATCGGAGTGTGTCCGGGTCAGTTCTGGTCCGCGACCCTGCATAACAACAAGGAGGGCAATGCCGTGGGAGAGAATGGGTTAGCTGTAGCGGCGCCGAGACTTGATCGGTTGATGGGGCTGCGCGATGCACTGGTGGCGCTGAAGGGGCCGCTGGCCGAGGAGCCGGGGATGCAGGAAAACCTGAAAAAGCGCCTGTTCAATGAAGAGATCGACACGCTCGTACTGGGCAAGGTCAGCACGGCTGCACTTCATAACGGCGGGCATGTTTCGTCGGCTTGAATACATAAATTTTGCATTCAATACTCATTAATATGCATTGGCTTTGTTGCAAGCCAATTGGCAAACTGCACGGGTTCCTTCCCCCAATGTTGGAACTTTCAAAGGGCTTTTCCGGGAAACCAGGCAAGCCTTTTTTTTCGCCTTGATTTCAGGACCCCTTTTCAATGCTCGCTCGCTGGTTACCCGCTGCCATCAATACCCGTCCTGCCGAATGGAGCCGTGCCGCGATCGGCATGGCCCTGGGCACAATGTTCAGTGTCTGGGTGTGTGCCCAAGTGTTTGGCATGGAGGTCGCCCTGCACCTGCTTGGCCCGCTGGGGGCTTCGGCGGTGCTGTTGTTCGCCGTGTCATCGGGGGCATTGGCACAACCATGGTCGATCATCGGCAGTTACCTGTGTGCCGGCGTGGTGGCCTTGCTGGTGGCGCGGGTGCTGGGACGCACCCTGGGCAGCGCTTGCCTGGCGGCGGGCATGACGGTGGTGCTGATCTGCTGGCTGCGCTGCCTGCACCCACCGGCCGGTGGCCTGGCCATGACGCTGGTACTGGCCGACCGCGCCTCCATTGCTCTGGGCTGGCAGGAGCTGGCCCCGGTCATGCTCGGCGCCGGCGTCCTGCTCACAAGCGCCTTGGCTTATAACAACGCCACCCGCACGCGTTATCCCAAGGGGCTGGCCGAGCCGGCGCCAGCCGTGATCGGCACCGCCCCCGTGACCGACCCGGCCATCACTGCCGCAGACCTCAAGCTGGCATTGGCCGACATGGAGCAGTTCTTCGACGTCGAACCCACGGCGCTGGAGCAGTTGATTCATGCCGCCGAGGGCCATGCGCGACGCCGCAGTATCGGCGAAGTCCTGGCCAGTCGCGTGGTTTGACCTACTCTGCATAAATGCAACAACGACCTGCAGGATTTCGGGTTGTAGGCGGCAAATTTGCACTGGTACGATCACGCGATGGTTCGTACGCGAACATCTTGATAAAGAACAATAAAAGCAGGGAGTTAGTGATGACTGCTCAGGTGTCCTCCGAAGCAAGCCACACCGATATTCAGCAGCAAGAAGTACTGAGTGAGATGCGTAACCATATCGGCCACCTCACCCTCAATCGCCCCGCCGGGTTGAACGCCCTCACCCTCGACATGGTGCGCCTGATGACCACGCAGTTGCAGGCCTGGGCCGATGACCCACTGGTCTATGCCGTTGTGCTGCGCGGCGCCGGCGACAAGGCCTTCTGTGCCGGCGGCGATATCCGTTCCCTGTACGACAGTTACAAGCGTGGCGACACCCTGCATGAAGACTTCTTCGTCGAGGAATACGCCCTCGACCAGGCCATCCACCATTACCCCAAGCCCGTCCTCGCGTTGATGGACGGCTTCGTGCTCGGCGGCGGCATGGGCCTGGTACAAGGCGCCGACCTGCGGGTGGTGACCGAGCGCAGTCGCCTGGCGATGCCGGAAGTGGCCATCGGGTATTTTCCGGACGTGGGCGGCAGCTACTTCCTGCCACGTATTCCCGGGGAGTTGGGGGTCTACCTGGGCGTCACCGGGGTGCAGATCCGCGCAGCGGATGCCCTCTACTGCGGCTTGGCTGACTGGTACCTCGACAGTGCCCGACTGACCGAGCTTGCGCATAAGCTCGACAGCCTGCAATGGCGCGATTCTCCGCTCAAGGACCTGCAAGGCGTGCTCGCCAAGCTGGCCGTGCAGCAATTGCCCGATGCCCCGCTGGCCGCCTTGCGCCCGGCTATCGACCATTTCTTCGCCCTGCCGGACGTGCCGAGCATTGTCGAGCAACTGCAGCAGGTGACCGTCGCCGACAGCCATGAGTGGGCACTGACTACCGCCAACCTGATGCAGACCCGCTCGCCCCTGGCCATGGCCGTCACCCTGCAAATGCTGCGCCGTGGTCGCCACCTGCCGCTTGAACAGTGCTTCGCCCTGGAGCTGCACCTGGACCGCCAGTGGTTCGCCCGCGGCGACCTGATCGAAGGGGTTCGCGCGCTGATCATCGATAAGGACAAGAACCCACAATGGAACCCGCCCACCCTGCGGGAGCTGGATGCTGGCCATGTGGAAAGCTTCTTTCGCGACTTCGCGCAGATTGAGAAATAAGCCATGCAAGATCTTGAATACACAGAAGAACAAGTAATGATCCGTGACATGGCGCGTGACTTCGCCCGTGGCGAAATCGCGCCCCATGCGCAAGCCTGGGAAAAGGCCGGCTGGATCGACGACGCGCTGGTGGCCAAGATGGGCGAGCTGGGCCTGCTCGGCATGGTGGTACCGGAAGAATGGGGCGGCGCCTATGTGGACTACGTGGCCTATGCCCTCGCCGTGGAGGAAATTTCCGCAGGGGACGGCGCCACGGGCGCACTGATGAGTATCCATAATTCAGTGGGTTGCGGCCCGGTCCTCAACTACGGCACAGAGGCGCAGAAACACACCTGGCTGGGCGCCCTCGCCAGCGGCCAGGCCATCGGCTGCTTCTGCCTGACCGAACCCCAGGCCGGTTCCGAAGCTCACAACCTGCGCACCCGAGCCGAGCTGCGCGACGGCCAATGGGTGATCAACGGCGCCAAGCAGTTCGTCAGCAACGGCAAGCGCGCCCAATTGGCTATTGTGTTTGCGGTGACCGACCCGGAGCTGGGCAAAAAAGGCATTTCGGCGTTCCTGGTTCCTACGGATACACCGGGCTTCATGGTTGACCGCACCGAACACAAGATGGGCATTCGGGCTTCGGATACCTGTGCCGTGACGTTCAACCAATGCACGGTGCCCGAAGCCAACCTGCTGGGTGAGCGCGGCAAAGGCCTGGCCATCGCGCTGTCCAACCTGGAGGGTGGGCGCATCGGTATTGCCGCCCAGGCACTGGGCATCGCCCGTGCTGCCTTTGAAGCGGCGCTGGCCTACGCCCGTGATCGGGTGCAGTTCGACAAAGCCATCATTGAACACCAGAGCGTGGCCAACCTGCTGGCCGACATGCAAACCCAACTGAACGCAGCACGCCTGCTGATCCTGCACGCCGCACGCCTGCGCAGCGCCGGCAAGCCGTGCCTGTCGGAAGCGTCCCAAGCCAAACTGTTTGCCTCGGAAATGGCCGAAAAAGTCTGCTCCAAGGCGATGCAGATTCACGGCGGCTATGGGTATCTGGAAGATTATCCGGTGGAGCGTTACTACCGGGACGCACGGATCACGCAGATTTACGAAGGCACCAGCGAGATCCAGCGGATGGTGATTGCCAGGGAGCTGAAGCACTACCCCCTCTAACTGACACACCATCTATAACTGTGGGAGGGGGCTTGCCCCCGATGGCGGTAGATCAGTCAACATCTCTGTCGACTGTCACACCGCTATCGGGGGCAAGCCCCCTCCCACATTGGATCTGCAGTGTTGTTGGTGCTCGAGGCCGACCTGCTGATCCAACTGCTTGAAGCACTACCAGTTCCAACTGACACACCATCTATAACTGTGGGAGGGGGCTTGCCCCCGATGGCGGTAGATCAGTCAATGTCTTTGTCGACTGTCACACCGCTATCGGGGGCAAGCCCCCTCCCACATTGGATCTCCAGTGTTGTTGGTGCTCGAGGCCGACCTGCTGATCCAACTGCTTGAAGCACTACCAGTTCCAACTGGCACACCATCTATAACTGTGGGAGGGGGCAAGCCCCCGATGGCGGTAGATCAGTCAATGTCTTTGTCGACTGTCACACCGCTATCGGGGGCAAGCCCCCTCCCACATTGGATCTCCAGTGTTTGATCGTTCCTACGCTCTGCGTGGGAATGCCTCTAGGGACGCTCCGCGTTCCGCCACCGCTGCGAATTTCGGCAATTGCGCACGGGTGACGCAGAGCGTCACGGGCTACATTCCCACGCGGGAGCGTGGGAACGATCGTAACTGACACACCCCTCCCACATTTGGATTTCAGTGTTGTGAAGGACCTGGTTACTGGTCCTTGAACTCAGGTGTGCGCTTGGCCACGAACGCCGCCATGCCTTCCTTCTGATCCTGGGTCGCGAACGCCGCATGGAATACGCGACGTTCAAAACGCACGCCTTCGGACAGGCTCACTTCGAACGCGCGGTTCACGCTTTCCTTGACCATCATGCTGATCGGCACCGATTTACTGGCGATCAGGGTGGCCACCTTCAGCGCTTCGTCCAGCAGCTCGTCCGCCGGCACGATACGCGCGACGATACCGCAACGTTCTGCTTCCACCGCGTCGATAAAGCGCCCGGTCAGGCACATTTCCATGGCCTTGGCCTTGCCCACCGCACGGGTAAGACGCTGGGTGCCGCCCATGCCTGGCAGTACGCCCAGGTTGACTTCCGGCTGACCAAACTTGGCGCTGTCACCGGCCAGGATAAAGTCGCACATCAAGGCCAGTTCGCAGCCACCACCCAGGGCAAAGCCGTTGACGGCGGCGATGATCGGCTTGCGGCGGTTGGCCACGCGGTCGCTGTCGCTGAACAGGTCGTCCAGGTAGATCTGCGGGTAGGTCAGTTCGGCCATTTCCTTGATGTCGGCGCCGGCGGCGAAGGCTTTCTTCGAGCCGGTCAACACGATGCAGCCGATCTGCGGGTTGGCTTCCAGGTCATCCAGCGCCTGGTTCAACTCGCTGACCAGCTGGGCGTTCAAGGCGTTCAGCGCCTGCGGGCGGTTGAGGGTAATCAGCCCGACGCGGCCCTGGACTTCGAGCAAAATGGTTTCGTAACTCATGTATCGGCTCCTTAAAGATTGCGTGAGATGACCATGCGCTGGATATCGCTGGTGCCTTCGTAAATCTGGCAAACCCGCACATCGCGGTAGATCCGCTCCAACGGAAAGTCGCTCAGGTAACCGTAACCGCCCAGGGTTTGCAAGGCGGCCGAGCACACTTTCTCGGCCATTTCCGACGCGAACAGCTTGGCCATGGACGCCTCGACCAGCGCCGGTTTGCCGCTGTCACGCAGGGCGGCCGCGTAATGGACCATCTGCCGGGCCACGGCAATTTGCGTGGCCATGTCCGCCAGGCGAAAGGCCACAGCCTGGTGTTCGATCAAGGCCTTGCCAAAGCTTTCCCGCTCGCGGGCGTAGTCACGGGCCGCTTCAAACGCGGCGCGGGCCATGCCCACCGATTGCGCGGCGATGCCCACGCGCCCGCCTTCAAGGTTGGCCAGGGCGATCCGGTAGCCCTCGCCCTCCTCCCCCAGACGATTGGCGAGCGGTACCTTCACGTCTTCAAACAGGATCTGGCAGGTATCCGAGGCGTGCTGACCCAGCTTGTCCTCGACCCGCGCCACGGTATAACCCGGTGAGTCGGTGGGCACGATAAACGCACTGATGCCGCGCTTGCCCGCCGCCGGGTCAGTGACGGCAAACACAATCACCACACCGGCGTTTTGCCCGGAGGTGATGAACTGCTTGCAGCCGTTGAGCACGTAATGATCGCCCTCAAGGCGGGCGCGGGTTTTAAGGCTGCTGGCATCGGACCCGGCCTGGGGCTCGGTCAGCGCAAAGGCGCCAAGCATGGCCCCGCTGGCCAGCGGCGTGAGGAACTGTTCCTTTTGCTGGTCATTGCCGAACTTGAGGATCGGCACGCAACCCACCGAGTTGTGCACGCTCATGATGGTGGAGCATGCGCCGTCGCCGGCGGCGATTTCTTCCAGGGCCATGGCGTAGGCCAGGTAACCGGTGTCGCAGCCGCCCCATTGTTCTGGCACCAGCATGCCGAAAAAGCCCAGCTCGGCCATTTCACCGATGGCTTCTTTGGGAAAGCGATGCTCGCGGTCCCATTCGGCGGCGAACGGTTTCAAACGCTCCTGGGCAAACTGCCGGGCCGCGTCGCTGATTTGCAGGTGTTCGTCATTAGGCAGCATGGTCAGTCCTTAATACAGGCATTCAACGGCCATGGCCGTGGCTTCACCACCGCCGATACAGATCGCGGCGACGCCGCGCTTGAGGCCTTTCTGGCGCAGCGCCGAGAGCAGGGTCACCAGGATGCGCGCCCCCGAGGCGCCGATCGGGTGGCCCAGGGCACAGGCGCCGCCGTGCACGTTGACCTTGCTGTGGGGGATCTCCAGTTTGCTCATGGTGACCAGGCTGACCACGGCGAAGGCTTCGTTGATCTCGAACAGGTCCACCTCCTCCAGGTTCCAACCGGTTTTGCTCATCAGCTTGCGGATCGCCCCGACAGGTGCCACCGGAAACAGCCCCGGTTCATCGGCAAACGCTGCATGCCCATGAATCACCGCCAGGGGCTTGAGACCGCGTTGCCGCGCCTCGGACTCGCGCATCAAGAGCAGCGCCGCCGCGCCATCGGAGATCGAGCTGGAGTTGGCTGCGGTCACCGTGCCGCCTTCGCGGAACGCCGGTTTCAGGCTGGCGATCTTGTCCAGCCTGGCCTTCGGCGGCTGTTCGTCATGCAGGATGGTTTTTTGCTCTTTACCGACGGTGACCTGCACCGGGACTATCTCGGCGGCAAAGCTGCCGTGGGTGATGGCTTCCTGGGCGCGTGTCAGGGAGGCAATCGCAAAGTCGTCCTGGGCTTGGCGGGTAAACCCGTTGTGCTCGGCGCAGTCCTCGGCAAAGGTGCCCATCAGGCGGCCCTTGTCATAGGCGTCTTCCAGGCCGTCGAGGAACATATGGTCGAGGACCTTGCCGTGGCCCATGCGATAGCCGCTGCGGGCGCGGTCGAGCAGGTACGGCGCGTTTGACATGCTTTCCATGCCGCCGGCGATCACCACGTCGACGCTGCCGGCGCGCAACGCATCGTGCGCCAGAATAGTCGCCTCCATGCCCGAGCCGCACATCTTGTTGAGGGTGGTGCAACGGGTCGACTTGTCCAGCCCGGCGCCCAGCGCAGCTTGACGTGCCGGCGCCTGGCCGAGGCCCGCAGGCAGCACGCAGCCAAACAACACCTCATCGACGGCGTCGGTGGCGATACCGGCCCGCTCGACCGCCGCACGGATCGCGGCGGCGCCCAGTTGCGGTGCGGTCAGGCCCTTGAGGTCGCCCTGGAACCCGCCCATGGGGGTGCGCACGGCGCTGACGATAACAATAGGATCGTTCATGAAAATGCCTCCTTACTTGGCCGCCATGCGCAAGGCGCCGTCAAGCCGGATCACCTCGCCATTGAGCATGCTGTTTTCGATGATATGGCGCACCAGGGCCGCATATTCAGCCGGTTTGCCCAGTCGTGGCGGGAACGGCACGCCGGCGGCGAGCGAGTCGCGGACTTCCGGGGTCATGCCGGCCATCATCGGGGTTTCGAAAATGCCCGGGGCGATGGTCATCACCCGAATGCCGAAACGCGCCAATTCGCGGGCGGCCGGCAAGGTGAGGCTGGCGATCGCGCCCTTGGAGGCGGCATAGGCGGCCTGACCGATCTGCCCGTCAAACGCAGCCACAGAGGCGGTATTGATGATCACACCGCGTTCGCCGTCGGGATTCGCTTGGGTTTCAGCGATAGCCGCAGCGGCCAGGCGCAACAGGTTGAAGCTGCCGATCAGGTTGACATTGATCACCTGGGCGAAGCTGGCCAGGGCATGCGGGCCGTTTTTGCCGAGGATTTTCTCGCCGCGCACCACACCGGCGCAGTTGACCAGCCCATGCAAGCCGCCAAACGCGGCCACAGCGGCCTGCACCGCCGCTTCGGCAGCCGCCTCCTGGCTGATATCCGCCACGGTACTGCGGGCGTTGTCGCCCAGCTGCGTGGCTTTGGCGGCCACGGCGTCCGCGTTGAGGTCTACCAGCATGACCTTCGCGCCCGCCGCGACCAGCATCTCGGCCGTGGCTGCACCGAGGCCTGAAGCGCCACCGCTGACCAGAAATACCTTGTTTTCAATCTGCATCATTGTTTCCTTCTAAACGGTTCACGCCACGGCCGCCTGGGCCTTGGCGATTTCCTGATTACGCAAAATAAAGCGCTGCAGCTTGCCGCTGGGGGTCTTGGGCAAGTCGCTGACGAATTCGATTTCCCGCGGATAGGCATGGGCTGCCAGACGCTTGCGCACATGCAGGCGTAACTCTTCGGCGAGTTCCGGGGTGGCGCGGTATTGCTCATTGATCACCACAAAGGCTTTCACCAGTTCGGTGCGTTCCGGGCAGGGCTTGCCGACCACGGCGGCTTCGACCACGGCCGGGTGTTCGACCAGGGCGCTTTCCACGTCGAACGGCCCCACGCGGTAGCCGGAGGTGGTAATCACGTCATCACTGCGCCCGACAAAACTGATGCTGCCGTCCGGGTTGAGCTCCACCGTGTCGCCACTGAGGTAGTACTGGCCGACAAAGGCTTTGGTTTTCACGCCGTCGTACCCGGCGAACCAGCACATCGGCGATTGCTCGCGGTCGATGGCGAGAATGCCGGGCTGACCGGCGGGCAGTTCCTGGTGGTTGTCATCCAGTACCACGATGCGATGCCCGGGCGAGGCGAACCCCGCCGAGCCAACGTGCACCGGGTGCGCCAGGCCATGGTGGTTGCACAGCACCATGCCCAGTTCGGTCTGCCCGTAGTGATCGTGGATGGTCACATCAAGGTTGTCGGCAAACCAGCGGATCACCTCCGGGTTCAAAGGCTCGCCGGCACTGCTGACGATGCGCAGCTTGCCCTTGATCGAGCGGGCGAACTGCTCGCCACCGGCAATCAACAGGCGATACGCCGTGGGCGAGCCGGTCAGGTTGGTGATGCCGTATTTATTGATGACCCGACAGGTGCTTTCCAGGGTGAAGGGGCCGTCGTAGAAGGTAATCGGATGGCCCATGGACAGCGGACCGGTCACGCCGAAATAGATCCCGTAGGCCCAGCCTGGATCGGCCACGTTCCAGAATGCATCTTCCGGGCGCAGGTCCACCGCGTCGCGGGTGTAACTCTGGAACGCAACAATCGCCTTGAGCGGTACCGACAGGGCTTTGGACGGCCCGGTGGTGCCCGAGGTGAACATCAGCAGGAACGCGTCGTCGCCGCCCAACAGCACGGGCTCGCAGACGTTCGAGTGGTTGGGCAGTTCGGCCCAGAAGCTGAAATCACCACGCACCAGGCCTTCGCCCTTGGCCCCGGTGACCGTCACGATGGTTGGGCAGTCATCCACCTCGGCGAGCTTGGGCCGGTTCACGGCATCAGTGACGACCAGCGCCGCGCCGGAGCTGTTCAGGCGGTGCTCGATGGCCTTGGGTCCGAACGCGGTAAACAACGGTTGATAGACCGCGCCGATACGCCAGGTGGCAAACACCACCACCAGCAGTTCGGCAGTGCGCGGCAACAGGCCAGCGACCTTGTCACCGCGCTTGACGCCCTGGGCCAGCAGGAAATTGGCGAAGCGGGCGGCCTGGTCCTGCAGGTCGGTAAAGGTCACCGTGGCACTGCGCCCGTCCCTGCCCTCCCAGAACAATGCGATACGCCCAGGCAACGCGTGACGATCACAGCATTCCACACAGGCGTTGAGCGCCTGCAGGTTGCCGGCCAAGGTGGCGTCGACGGTATGCTGGTAATCGAACTCGGTGGTAGCAGCCAAATAATCACGCATCGCTTCAGTTCCTTGTGTGTTTTTGTTTTAAGGACACTTTTCAGGCGCTCAATTGCCCGCAAATAGTCGCTCTTGAGCGTTGCCACCAGCAATGGTCAAAGCCACCAACATGGCTGACTGGTTTGGCCAATCCGGTTTGACACTGGCCCTGCACTGGCCGAAGCTGAGCACTTTGTATCCGTACCCTGCCTTCGGACACCTGCATGTTAAAGTCCCGCCGTTACTCCATCATCGGCCTGTGCGCCCTGCTGTCGATCCTGTTGGTCATCTGGTTCTTCTCCCGCTCCACACCGGTGACCGTGCCGCCGGCGATTGCCCACGGTTATTCCAAGGCCTTGAAGCAGGCGCGCAACGGCGAGCCGGGCGCGGCGCGGGTGCTGTACCAGCAGCTGGGGCGGCCGGATCTTTCACCCGAGCGGCGCGCGGCGCTGCATGCCGAGCTGCCCAACTACCCCAGCCCCCAGGCCTTGAAGCTGGCGGACAAAGACCTGGCCGATGAGTCGCCCCTGGTGCGTGAAGCGGCGATCCACAGCATTGTCGGCCTGGTGCCCACCGGCCAGCGCACCTTGCTGCTCGGCCCGGTGCTGGACGATCCCGAACAGGACGTGCGCTTTGCTGCCGCCAACGCCTTGCTCGGCCTGTCGCCCGACACCCTGGGCCTGTACTTCGGCCCATTGCAGCAAGTGCTGGATGAATTCGCAAAAACCCT
Source organism: Pseudomonas sp. MUP55 (assembly GCF_034043515.1). NCBI lineage: Bacteria > Pseudomonadati > Pseudomonadota > Gammaproteobacteria > Pseudomonadales > Pseudomonadaceae > Pseudomonas > Pseudomonas sp. MUP55. The sequence continues at coordinate 2,948,734 of NZ_CP138214.1, forward strand.
CAAGGCCCAGCCCGAGACCGCCGAGAACTGGATTCAACTGGCGCGCCTGTACATTCACAGCGCCCTGTTGCCGGATGCGCAACATGCACTGGAGCAGGCCATGCGTCTGCAGCCGGAGAACCTGCAAGCGGTAGTGGCGCAGATCGAGCTGCTGGATAAACAGGGCAAGACCGACGAATCGCGCCAACTGCTGGCGCAACAACTGGCGGCGCACCCGGAATCGGCGTACCTGCAGCACGCCCTGGGCATGTGGCTGCTGCACCATGGCGAGCGCACCTATGCCCTGCTCGGCCTGTCCAAGGCGGTAGAGCTTGAGCCGGACAATCAGGATTACCGCTTTGATCTGGCCACCACGCTGCACGACCAGCAAGAGCTGGAGGCTGCGCAGCGCCAGCTGGAAGACATCGTCCAGCGCCACCCGGCCAATCGGAAAGCGCGCGTGCTGCTGGTCAATTATTGGAAGGAGAGCGGCCAGTTGCAGAACGTTCAGGTGCTGCTTGCGCAGCTGGAGCAGCAGAATCCGGACGATCCTGCGCTGCAGCAGGGTCTGTAGCCGCGCGCCACAAACCTGTAAGCGTCGCCAGGTTTCGTACAAATAATCCAAAACGTTGAACCGCCACAGGCCGATATGGTCAAGTGAATATGGCGCGCCCAGCGGCGCGCACTTAACTCGTACGTGACCTGAGGGCACTTCTTGTCTACATCTAATTCGCTTTTAAGTGAAAAGGCAGCCACTGGTATCGAAGGTCTTGATGACATTCTTTCCGGGGGGCTATCACGCAGCCACTTGTTTCTGCTGGAAGGCGAGCCTGGCACGGGCAAAACCACCGTTGCCCTGCACTTTCTGCAGGCGGGAGCGAAAAACGGCGAAAAATCGCTGTATATCACCTTGTCCGAAACCGAGCATGAGCTGCGCCAAGGCGCCAAGTCTCACGGTTGGGACCTGGACGACAACATTCATATCTTCGAGTTGACGCCGCCGGAGAGCCTGCTGAACGCCGAGCATCAGCAAAGCCTGCTGTATTCCTCGGACCTGGAACTGGGTGAGGCCACGCGGCAGATTTTCGAAGTGGTTGAACGGGTCAAGCCGACCCGCGTAGTGGTCGACAGCCTGTCGGAGATCCGCCTGCTGGCGCAAAGCTCCTTGCGCTATCGCCGGCAGATCCTGGCAATCAAGCACTACTTCGTGCGCTATGACGCCACCGTGTTGCTGCTCGACGACCTGACTACCGAATCCCTCGACAAAACCGTGCACAGCGTGGCCCATGGCGTGATTCGCCTGGAAGAGCTGACGCCCAACTACGGCGCCGAACGCCGGCGCGTACGGGTGGTGAAATACCGTGGCCAGAAGTACCGGGGCGGTTTTCATGATTTCACCATCATGGGTGACGGCGTGCATGTGTTCCCTCGCCTGGTGGCCGCCGAACATCGCGGCGGCTATACGCGCCAGACCATGAGCAGCGGCATCCCCGAACTCGATGCCCTGATGGGCGGTGGCGTCGAGACGGGCTCCAGCAGCCTGATCCTTGGCCCGGCCGGTACCGGCAAATCGCTGATTTCGATGATCTTCGCCGCCGCTGCTGTAGAGCGTGGCGAAAAAGCCGCGCTGTTCATCTTCGATGAAGAGATGGGCCTGCTGTTCGAACGCATGAAAAACATGGGCATCGACCTGGCAGCGCTGCAGGCCACCGGCAACCTATTGATCGAACAGGTCGACGCCGCCGAGCTGTCCCCGGGGGAGTTCTCACACCGAGTACGCCGCTGCGTAGACGAAGGCGGCATCAAAACCGTGGTGATCGACAGCATCAACGGCTACCAGGCGGCCATGCCGGAAGAGAACGCGCTGATCCTGCACATGCACGAACTGCTGCTGTACCTCAACCGACGTGGCGCTGCGACGTTCATGACCGTCGCCCAGCATGGCCTGGTCGGCGACATGCAGACACCCGTGGATATCACTTACCTGGCCGATACCGTGATTCTGCTGCGTTACTTCGAAGCATTGGGCAAGGTTCGCCGAGCTATTTCGGTGATCAAGAAACGTACCGGTACCCATGAGTCCACTATCCGTGAGTACCGTATCAGCAGTCGCGGTATGACCGTGGGCGAACCTCTGGACAATTTCCAGGGCGTGCTGCGCGGCATTCCGATCTACATGGGCGCAGGCTCGCCTCTGCTCAAGGAAGAGTGAGTGTGACGTCTCTTTCTTCAGTCCTTGAACGCGCCATCATCCTCGCGCCTTTGGGCCGCGACAGTTCGTTGGCGCTGATGATGCTCAATGAGGCCGGCTACCATGGCATGGTTGCCGCCAGCCTTGGGCACCTGTGCGAAGCGCTGGACGAAGGCGCAGGCCTGCTTATCATTGCCGCTGAGGCCTTGCGCGGTGTCGACATGGAACCTCTGCTGGAGTATCTGCACCAGCAACCGGCCTGGTCGGACTTGCCCATCGTGCTCATGACCCATCATGGAGGCAGCGAGCAAAATGGTTCGTCACACCTGAGCGGGCTGTTGGGCAATGTTACGTTCCTGGAGCGACCGTTCCACCCCGTGACCTTGATCAGTCTGGTGAGTACCGCCTTGCGTGGACGACGACGGCAGTACGAAGCCCGGGATCGCCTGATCGACCTGAGTGCCAGTGAGCTGCGCCTGCAACGCACCCTGGAAACCCTCGAACAACAGGTGGAAGAACGTACCGCGCAATTGCGCAGCAATGAAGAAGCGCTGCGCCAGTCGCAGAAAATGGAAGCCGTCGGCCAGTTGACCGGCGGCATCGCCCATGACTTCAACAACATGCTGACCGGCATCATCGGCAGCCTGGAATTGCTGCGCAGGCGTGTAGCGCGAGGCAAGCTGGACGACCTGGACAGCTTGATCGACCTGGGTGTTACCTCAGCCAACCGTGCCGCCGGCCTCACCCACCGCCTGCTGGCGTTTTCGCGCAGGCAGTCGCTGGACCCCAAACCGGTGGGGATCAATCAGCTGGTCGCCTCCATGGGCGAACTGCTGCAACGCAGCATCAACGAAAGTATCTGCCTGCAAATGCACCTCAGCGACACCCTGTGGACGGCGGAGGCCGACCCGAATCAGCTGGAAAGCGCCCTGCTCAATCTGGTGATCAACGCGCGAGACGCCATGCCCAACGGCGGCAGCCTCACCGTGGCGACCACCAACCGCCACCTCGACAGCGTGTTCACCGCCGCCTATGGCACCTTGAGCCCTGGGGATTACGTTGAGCTGAGCGTCAGTGATACCGGTTGTGGCATTCCGGAAAGCGTCATGGGGCGTGTATTCGACCCGTTCTTCACCACCAAGCCGATCGGCCAGGGCACAGGTCTGGGCCTGTCGATGATTTACGGGTTTGCCCGTCAGTCCCGTGGGCATGTGACCCTGCACAGCGAAGTGGGCGTAGGCACCACTGTCAGCCTGTTCCTGCCACGCTTTGCGGGCGAAGTCGTCGCTGACGCTGTGGTCAACCCGCCCATGCTGCCGTACGCCAATGACGGTGAAACGGTGCTGATCGTTGAGGACGATCCGGCTGTGCGCGTACTGGTGAGCGCCGTGTTGAAAGAGTTGGGCTATGCCTTTGTCGAGGCTGGTGACGCTAACACGGCGGTACCGATCATCGAGTCCGACCAGCGCATTGACCTGCTGATCAGTGATGTCGGTTTGCCGGGCATGAACGGCCGGCAACTGGCGGAGATCGGCCGGCAAATCCGTCCCGGCCTCAAAGTGCTGTTCATCACCGGATATGCCGAACACGCGGCGGTGCGTGGCGGGTTTCTCGACCCGGGCATGCAGTTGATCACCAAGCCGTTCACCTTCGATCTGTTGACCGAGAAAGTGCGCGAGATGATCAGGGTGACCCCGCCGTCCGTGCTCTAAGACATACTTACAACGGCGTCGTATACGTACTGGCGAGCGCCGCCTCATTGGCGCCGACTGTGCGGGGGGTCTTACCGTCGTATTCGGATATTCTGAATTCCAACTCCTTGCCAGGCAGGCCGGTGGATTTATAGGGCCGGGAGAACTGCTTGTTGTTGAAGATATTCCTCATCCCTGTGCGCATGCTTTCGGTTGACGGAAAGTTTGCTACTCCGTAATTGGGATCAAAAAAGAAATAACTCCGCTTGCTTCCATCGACGATTACCCCAGCCGTCATCGCATGCGCCTCGTCGCCGATCATCAGTGTTTTCGTTACAGGACTGCTGCCCAAATTGTCGGCGATGCTCGTGTACGGGACAGAGGGCACCTGCGAGCCCGCACGACCATGAAAGCCCGTGGGCGTCTCTACCCTTTTTTGAAACTCCGCCAACGTCGCGATGAAGTCTTTGGAGGATTGCGCCTTCGGATTGGCAGCCGCTGTGTAAACGTTGTCGATCAGTGTGCCGGCTTTACCGTTCCTGCTCGCTTCGGCCATCAGGTTGGACAGCGCTGCACATTGCCCCTTGGACAAGGGCTGTGTTTGGCTCAGATAGAAAATCTGTGGCATCGGCGTCACGCTGCCTCCCGCATCGCGCACGACATGGCTGAAAATACTGGCGCCGTTGAGACCATGCTGAACGGCCAGACGCTCCTGTTGGCGCACCAGAATACCCATTTGCTTGGCGGTCAGGTTTCCATGGGTGACCGCCAGTTTCTTGACCTGTGCAGAGTTCATACTGGGCGAGTAGCCAGGCACACTACTGGGATCACCGTTCTTGTAGCCCTCCTGAAATGCCGCCGCGGTCGGACCATTTTCGGCTTTGCGAGACAGGTTATGAAACTTGGTGTCCAGGTGCGTTTTGGTTGTGGCCTTGAAATCGGCCAACGGTTTGCCGAAAGGTTTATCCGTAACAGGATCGTAGGCGTACCAGCGGCCTTTATGATTAAGGGCGATGGTCTGGTAGTAGCCCGGGCCGTCAGACGTTTTGGCCGTACCTTCAAACAGGTCAATGCGCTCGTCTACCAGACGGGCCTGGCGTTGGTTCAGGTGCACGCCGGACTGTTTGAACTTAGCCACTCCCGGCGAGCGAATCTTTTGACGAAGCCCTGCCAGAATGGACGCGCCGCCCTCGGCACCTGCCCCCGTTAACTTTCCAAACCCTCGAAGCAGCCCTGACCCAAAAGGCTTACGCACGGCACGCAGTCCTTTAGCGGCCCCGGTACCTTTGCCCAACTCTGAGGTGGCCGTGCTCATCACGACGTCAAAGATGACATCCGCCGCAGCCTCTGCAAAGTTTCCGTGAGCCAGATTCCATATGGCAGACCCGCCCGGTATCAAACCCAGTACCACGCCGCGCATCAATGCTTTGACTTCCTCCTCCTTATCAAACGTCGTCACTTCGCGGGTGGAATCTTTCAGGTCACCCATGCGATAAGCTTGAATCACGTGTCTGGAGAGCAACTGGCCGAGGTATTGGCTGCGAGGGCTGGAGAAAGACTGCGGTAGGTCCTGGCGCCCAACGGTGCCCTTCTCTTTGTCAGCGTTTTCACTGGACGGGATCATCCGTTCAATAGTGGGAGCGGTGAAATGGTCGACCGAATGGTTTGATGTCTTCACCTCAGGCCCTTGAACGCCTTCTTTGAAATTGTCCTTCCAATCGTCTCGTCTACGCAGCACGTTACGCTGGGGGTCCACTTCGTAGTACGTCGTCGAACCATGACGGACAGTTTCTATGATCAGGTGTCTGTCAGCTTCGTTTGGCAGAAAACGAGTGTAGCTCGCGCCGCCATTGGGGGTATGCAGCACGCTACGCTGCGATCTCCCGCGTTGATAAACAGTCAGGTCGCCCCACACAAGATTTTTCCGGTCCTCCACTGGCAGGTTGGCAATCAGGTGCTCAGTCACTGCCGCCCAGGCGTCCGACAGATCGTCCGCGTAGGACCTGAACGCTTGTTCATGCGTTTGTATCGGATCCGGCAGTGTTTCAAGTTCCCAAAGCACGCCGTCTATAAGAGGGTTGGGAGAGGTCCAGCCGACATCCAGGCTGTCTTTCCCGGACAGGTAAAGATCCAGTAGTGAATAGCGGCCCGAAGGATCAAGCGAAATCGACGGTGTGAGCCTGTTACGGTCGGTCTCTGTGCGCCGTGCCGTTATGCTCTTTTCTTCGAACGGAACGTTGTCACCATAGCGGGCGCGCAATGCGGCCAATGCGACAGAGCGCTGCGTCGGGACCGAGGCACCCAATGCGTCGACCGCACGCAGCATTCGCTGTTGTTGCACACTGATCGCCCGTTGGGTATCGGTTACTTGAGCAGCCGAATATTCACCCTGCAAAGGCAATGTCCCATTCGCCCTGCCCCATTGAATGATCCCCGCCACTGCGCTTTGCGCCTGAATCGCCTGGTCGCTATCCGTCACGGGGTCAATGGCATCGAACGCGGCGACTTCTTCGAAACTCATGGAGCGGGTGGCGCCAGGGCTCATCGCTTCAATTCGGTCGACCGCCGCCTTGTGGGCGAGCCAGGCAAAGGATCCATATGTGATACCGGATGGTACGCCGCTGACCAGCAGTTCCGGCGCCGCACGGGAGAGCAAAAGGGTGGCAGCGACCGAAGCCGCCTGTGAAGTGGTAACAAGAGACGATGCAAGATGCTCGGTCAGCTTTTGCTTGATCACTGACAAAGGCTGGGCAAAGAACTCGGGCGAAGCCAGGTTGAAACCGGCGATATGATTCGCTTGAGGGTTATCCAGACCTTTTGCGTCCAGGGTAATGGCTAATGCGGTCAGCAGCATGTCCTCGGGGCTGGAATTTTCGGCGACCTCGCCCATGCGTTGCTTAAGCGCCTCGCCCAATGCTGTTCCTGCGTCGCAGCTCAGAATCCACTCTATGGTCTTGAGGTCGCTCTTTTGGTCGAGAACCGAGCGAGGCGCCTTTTTCATCAGCGCCCCCAACACATCCACGGTGCCCAGCCTGGCGTCGGCATCAAGGCCAGGCAGTGGGGGGCTGTTGTCAGCGATGATGGCAAACAGTGAGCCCTGGTCAGCCAGTGACATAGGCACGGGCCAGGACACCGCCCCACCAAAATCCCCGTATGGCGGTGCGGGCAGCGCCTGCGCGGCCAGAGCGCTTTTCAGGTTATCCATTTGCTCGTCATTTTCCGGCACATGCCAGCCGCTGTGGCTCAACAGATCTTTGAGGCTGGCATCAGAGCGTTGGGTGTCTAGCGCGTAGTACGAGTCGGGATGGGTAGGTACCCGTGCGTTGGTGAGAAAGCTTTCAAGGGAGATATAGGAGGGTGTCCTATAGTCCTGCAGCTTCTGCCTGAGCCTGTATTTATTGACGTCGTCGCCCAGCTTGCCCTTTTCCTGTTGCAGTAGTTCAGGCGATTGGGCCTTCAGGTTCACATAGGTGTCAGCGCCCAACACATCGAAAGCCTGGTTGTGTTCAAGCTGAGTCGCCCGGGACTGGGTCCTTGCCTTATCGTCCGGTAACAAAACCTCCCCATAGAAATGGGCGACGGATTGTAACGGCGCCTGAAACGGGTCTGCGGGCGCGTTGAAGTCTACGCCCGGGCTCAATGCCTGCGCAGCTACCATAAGCGGCTCTATCACGTCGCGTGCGCCTGGTCGTGGTGCCACGCCATAGGTGGTGCGTCTGCCATTGACCGTAACGGTCAGCGAGCCATTCTGCGGGCTGATTTCGATTGGCTGGGAAGTGTCAATATTTTCCGCCGCCGCCCACGCCACAAACATCGGACTGTGGGCCAGGTCGTACAAATGCTGCCACCAGCCACCAAACCGTGAGCCTTGCGCCACCGCCACCGGCGTTTTCGCATCCAAGCCAGTCTGCGCCGCTTGGCGTATGCCGCTGGCGTAAAGCCGCAGCATGCCGCTGTCGCCCGTCTCTTGCGCGCGAGCATGGGGTGGTTGCGGGGGTTGCACCAGAATGTCGACAGGCGCCGAGGTATCTGATGAGCGTAAGGATGAAAGCGGTTGAAAAAAATGGCTGCTGGAAATAGCGGATAGCGTCATGAGGAACCACCTGACAGTAGACAAACGATGTTTGCAATGAATGCCGCTCATTGATCATCGTTATTGGTCAGGTTATACGGAAGGTTCCTCCCTGCTGCTTGGGCGTGGGGACGGATGCAGATTGTGGCGGACGGGTTCCGCCCTCAAGCCAGCAGACGCTGAATGTGCTCCTGCAGCGTATCCAGATCAAACGGCTTGGCCAGAATCGGCGCATTGCGCGTGATCGGGCTGTTGCAGTCGAGAATTTCCTGGGGATAGCCGCTGATAAAGATGACTTTCAGTTCCGGCCTCACCTTGAGCGCCGGCTCGGCGATCTGCACGCCCGAAATACCACCCGGCAGGCGGTAATCGGTGACCATCAGGTCCAGGTGCGGCTTGGTCGCGAGGATTTCAAAGGCCTCTTTTCCATTGACGGCCTTCAACACCCGATAACCCAGGCCAGCCAGGTATTCACCCAGCACAAACATAATGGATTCGTCGTCCTCGACGATCAGTACGACATCTTGTGCATCTTCACTCATGGGAAGCCTTTGTCCAGTCAATTGCTGGTGTTACGACCATGGGGTCACGTAGAGGTTGCGTCCAGGTGACGATTGATTTCACGCCGTTGCCGAAAGCGGCAAACAGACCCGAAACAACGCGCCCTCGCCTATCCGGCTTTCAACTTCGATGGTCCCGCCATGAGCCGCGACGATCTGCTCGGAGATGAACAGGCCCAGGCCCAGACCCGCAGCCGCGTGGCTGACGGAAACCCGCTCGAACTGTTGAAAAATGCGCTTCTGGTTCTCCTCGCTGATACCAATACCGTGGTCACGAACCTCCACACGCGCTTCGTCGTGCTCGGTGTAGACCCGTACTTCGACCGGGCTCTTGGCGCCGTAGCGCAACGCGTTGGTCAGTAAATTAGTGACCACCTGCTCGATGCGGAATTCATCCCAATTGCCTTCCACCGGCTCATCGGCCACCAAGCGCATCGACGATTCGGCGGCAGCGACCTGCGGCTCGAAGTTATGCACCAGGTTGCGCACCAGCTGCGTCAGGTCAAAGCGCGCCGGACGTATCGACAGTTTGCCGGTGCGGATACGCGACACGTCGAGCATGTCCTCGATCAACCGGATCAGGCTTTTGATCTGGCGCTCGTCGCGGTCGACCATTGCGTGCATCTTGTCCAGCGTGAACGCCGAAGCGTTATCCCGGGCCAGGTGCATCTTGCGCAACTGGGTTTCCAGAATCAGCCCGTTCAGGGGCGTGCGCACTTCGTGGGCGACTATCGACATGAAGTCATCGCGCATGCGCACCGCCTGCTCCAGCTCGGCCTGGGTGGCCTGCAGGCGCGTCAGCAGCAGCTCCTGCTCGCGGCGGCTGCGCTCCAGGGCTTCGACCTGCAGCTTCATCGCCTTGCTCTGGCGGTAAAGGTCGACGAATACGTTGACCTTGCTCTTGACCGCGTGAATATCCAGCGGCTTGTGCAGGAAGTCCACCGCGCCGCTTTCATAGCCCTTGAAGGCGTAGTTGAGTTCGCGGCCGGCGGCGCTGACGAAAACGATCGGGATGTTCTTGGTCTTTTCGGTGCCGCGCATCAATTCGGCCAGCTCGAAACCGTTCATGCCAGGCATCTGCACGTCGAGGATCGCCATGGCGAATTCATGTTCCAGCAACAGGGACAACGCTTCGTCGGCACTCAATGCCTTGAATACCTGGCGGTCTTCGCGCTTGATCAGCGCTTCGAGGGCCAGCAGGTTTTCCGGCAGATCATCGACGATCAGCAGTTTGGCCTGGACAGTACTTAACATGGGGAAGGTTCCAGGGAAGCCAGCAATGAGCCAATCTGGCTCAAGGAAAGAATATGGTCAGGTGTATGCAACGCCAGGGCCGCCAGGGGCATCACGGCGATCCGGGCCTCGGCGGGATCCTGTACGAGGGTAGTACCGCCCGATTGCTTGACGTGGGCCAGCCCGCGCGCGCCGTCCTGATTGGCGCCGGTCAGCAGGATTGCCAGCAAACCGCGCCCGTAGGCGTCGGCGGCCGATGTGAAGAGAAAATCGATGGCTGGCCGTGAATGGTGCACGCGGTCCTCCTGGCTCAGGGACAGGCTGTGGTCGTGTTCCACCGACAGATGATAGCCGGGGCCGGCGAAATACAAGGTGCCCGCCTCGATCGACTCCTTGTCTTGCGCTTCCTTCACCGGAATACGCAAGCGCCGCGCGAAGACTTCGGCCAACTGACTGCGACGTTCATCGGGCAGGTGCAGCACCGCAATGATCGGCAGGCCGAACGTTTCCGGCAACCCGCCAAAAATACTCAGCAACGCCTCCACACCGCCGGCGGAGGCGCCGACGACGATGGCTTCAATCCCGACAAGCGGGGTGATTGCGGCGTCGCTCATGATTTACGGTAGATCCGTTCCTGTTTGACCAAGGGTTCGAATTGCTTGCTGTAGGCGGAAAAATCAAGGGTTTCCTTGCTGCCAAGCACCAGGAAGCCGCGATGACACAGCGACTCATGAAACAACCCAAACGCCCTGTCTTGCAACTTTTTATTGAAATAAATCAATACGTTGCGACACGAAATTAATTGAGTTTCTGAGAATACGCTGTCGGTGGCAAGGCTATGGTCGGCGAACGTGACGTTCTCGCGCAGTGTCTTGTCGAAGATCGCGTTATCGTAAGCTGCGGTGTAGTAGTCGGCAAATGAACGTTGCCCACCGGCCTGCTGATAGTTCGCCGTATAGGCGCGCACGTTCTCCAGGGAGAAGATGCCCTGCTTGGCTTTGTCCAGTGAGGCGGGATTGATGTCGGTGGCGTAGATGATGGTGCGTTCGAGCAAACCTTCCTCGCGCAGCAGGATCGCCATGGAGTACACCTCCTCGCCGGTGCTGCAGCCGGCGATCCAGATCTTGATCGACGGGTAGGTCTTGAGCAGCGGCACCACTTCCTGGCGAATCGCGAGAAAGTGCGACGGGTCGCGAAACATCTCGCTCACGGGGATAGTCAGGAATTGCAGCAATTGCATGAACGCGGCCGGGTCATGCAGCACCCGCTCCTGCAGCGCGGAGATCGTCGCGCAGTCGAACTGGCGCAAGGCATGGGCCACCCGCCGCTTGACCGACGCACCGGAGTAGTCGCGAAAGTCGTAGCTGTACTTGAGGTAAATCGCCTCGATCAACAGGCGCAGCTCGATGTCGCTGCTTTTGTCCAAAAAACTTCGCTCCACTTAAATGCGTTCCATCTTCGGTAGCCATACACGAATCAATGAGAACAGACGGTCCAGATCAATCGGTTTGGCCAGGTAATCGTTGGAACCTGCGGCCAGGCAACGCTCCTGGTCGTCTTTCATGGCTTTGGCGGTCACGGCAATGATCGGCAGCTTTTTCCAGCGCGGGTCCTGGCGGATCAGAGCCGTCGCTTCGTAGCCATCCATCTCCGGCATCATCACGTCCATCAAAACCAGATCGATATCCTCCACTTCATTGAGCTTGGCGATGGCTTCATGGCCGTTGCGCCCGATCACCACCACGGCGCCCTTGTGTTCCAGCGCACTGGTCAGGGCGAAGATATTGCGCACGTCATCGTCCACCAGCAGGATCTTGCGCCCTTCGAATACCTTGTCGCGGCTGCGCGCCGTCTTGAGCATCTTCTGGCGGTCATGGGACAACTGGGATTCGACTTTGTGCAGAAACAGCGTGACTTCATCGAGCAGGCGCTCCGGAGAGCGGGCGCCTTTGATGATGATCGAGCGCGAATACTTGCGCAGTTCCGCTTCTTCATCGCGGGTCAGGTTGCGCCCGGTGTAGACGATCACCGGCGGGAACGAGCAGATGTCCTCGGTAGCCATGCGCTTGAGCAGCTCATTACCGAGCATGTCCGGCAGCTTGAGGTCGATGATCATGCAGTCGTAGACGTTGGTGCGCAGCAGGTCCAGGGCCGCCTGGGCATAGCCGACATCGGTGATTTCAATATCATCGTCGCCGATCAGGCGGGCAATGCTGTCGCGCTGCAGGTCGTCGTCTTCTACCAGCAACACCCGTTTGACCTTTTGTGTCAGCTTGGCTTCCAGGCGCGCGAACACGTCCTTGAGCTCTTCACGGGTGGTGGGTTTCACCGCATAACCGATGGCGCCCATGTGCATGGCGGCTTCCACGCGGTCTTCCACGGAAATCACATGCACCGGAATGTGCCGGGTGTTGGCGTGCTCCTTGAGACGTTGCAGCACCGTCAGCCCGGAATGGTCCGGCAGGCGCATGTCCAGCAGGATTGCGTCGGGGATGAACTCTTCGGCCAGGCTGTAGCCTTCGTCGGCACCGTGGGCGACCAGGCAGTTGTAGCCCAGCTCATGGGCCAAGTCGAAGAGGATGCGCGCAAAATTCGGCTCATCTTCCACCACCAGGATGCAGCGGGTGGTGAACGGGGCCTTGTCACGGTCATCGGCAAAGCGTGGGATGCGCTCGGCATCGACTACCGGTAGCGGCGCAACCTTGACTGGCTCCGGAGCTGGCACCACGACGGCCGGGCGCGGGGCCTCGATCGGCGCGGCATCTTCACCGCGTTCGACATACTGTTCAGGCAATACCAGAGTAAAGATGCTGCCCTTGCCCGGCTCGCTGGTCACGCTGATGTAGCCGCCCAGCAAGGTCGCCAGGTCGCGGGAGATGGACAGGCCCAGGCCCGTACCGCCGTAACGGCGGTTAGTGGTGCCATCGGCCTGGCGGAAGGCTTCGAAGATGCTTTCCTGTTGATCCTGAGCGATACCGATGCCCGAGTCGCGCACGGTGAACGCAATGCCCTCCCCCGGCGCTCGGGACACCGACAGGCTGACGTCGCCCTGCTCGGTGAACTTGATCGCGTTGGACAGCAGGTTCTTGAGGATCTGCTCCAGTCGCTGGCGGTCGGTGAACAGCAAGCTCGGCGCGCCTTCCTGCAGGTCGATCTGGAAGCCCAGCTTGCGATCCTTGGCCAGCGGCTCGAACATGCCGCGCAGGCCGTCGACCAGGCGCTCGACACTGGAATTTTCCGGGCGCACTTCCAACTTGCCGGCTTCTACCTTGGAAATATCCAGGATGTCGTTGATCAGGTTGAGCAGGTCGTTGCCAGCCGAATAGATCGACTCGGCAAACTTGACCTGTTCGGCACTGAGGTTTTCCTGGGGATTCTCGGCCAGCAGTTTGGCCAGGATCAGCGAGCTGTTGAGCGGCGTGCGCAGCTCGTGGGACATGTTGGCAAGAAATTCCGACTTGTACTTGCTTGAGCGCTGCAGCTCCTCGGCGCGGTCTTCCAGTTCCAGCTGAACCTTGTTGAGCTCGATGTTCTTGCGGTCCATGGCATCGCGCTGGTCGGCCAGGGTCTGGGTCTGTTCGGCCAGCTGCTCGTTGGTCTGCTCAAGCTCCGCTTGCTGGGTTTCCAGGTGCGCCTGGGATTCCTTGAGAATGCGTGACTGCTCTTCCAGCTCTTCGTTGGCGGTCTTGAGTTCTTCCTGCTGTACTTGCAGTTCTTCATTGAGCTGCTGGGTTTCGGCGAGCACTTCCTGCAGGCGCTGGCGATAACGCGCGGCTTCGATGGACGTGCCGATATTGCCCGCGATCAGCTCCAGCAATTCCACATCGCGCTCTTGCAGTGGGCGCAGGAAACCCAGTTCGATCACGCCGTTGACCCGATCGTCATCGCTGGTGGGCACCACCAGTACGCTGCGGGTTGCGCCTTCGCCCAGCCCGGAGCTGACCTTGAAGTAATCCACCGGCACATCGTCCAGGCGGATCAGGCGATCGAGCTGAGCGGCCTGCCCCACAATGCCCTCGTCGCTGTAGATCGATTGCTCCTGCTGTTCCTGCTCGCGGGAAAAACCATAAGTGGCCACACGCTTGAGACCGCCGTGTTCCTCGCGCACGTACAGCGCCGCGACGGCCGAACCCATGTACTGGGCAAAAAATTGCAGGATATTGCGCCCCAGCATGTTCAGGGTCAGTTGGCCCAGCACTTGTTCGGCCAGCTCAGTCTGGCCGTTGCGCAGCCAGGCTTGCTGCTCCAGGCGACGTGCAATTTTTTGTTGGGATGCAAGGTTGGCGCTGTAGCTTTCTGAAAGTGCGAGCAGGTTCTTTCTGCCGACGTAGGCAAGAAAACCACTCAACCCCAGCACAAAGGCCAGATAGAGAGCGACGCTGAGCACCGTCGTGCGGGTGACCTCCTGGTTACGGGTAATGCGGAACTGCTGCTCCATCGCGACCGCGTCTTCATATTCCTTGCGAATCTCATCGGTCAGGCGCTTGCCCCGGCCTGCCTTCACCGCACCGCGGAAGTCACCGCTGGCGCGCTGTAGCTCGATCATCGACTGCGCGTAGTTGTTCCACTCGATCTGCAGCGCTTCAAGACGCTTGAGGCGGTCGACCTGCTGCGGGTTGTCGGCAACCAGTTCCTGCAGATTGCGCAGGTCGGCAATGATCCGCGGCTTGGCCACTTCATAGGGGTCAAGGAAATGCTCGTCGCCGGTAATCAGGAAGCCGCGCATGCCGGTTTCCAGGTCAACCGTCAGTTTGGACGACTCATTGAGGTTGTTGATCACCCGGTCGGTGTGCTCCACCCACTGGATCACCGACAGCAGATAAGTGATCAGCACAACGAAAAATACCGCGCTGAGCACCCCCACCCCCAGTGGCAGGGCCACGTTGCGGCTCAGGAGTTTACGGAAGCTCTTTTCATCAACTGACGACGCGGGAGTCATGGGCATGCCTTGGCCAAGTGCGGAAAAACCGGGAGTTTGCCCCAAAGTGACGATCAAGACCATTTTTCTGGAGTGGTTTGGTACAGATTCCTACTACAGAACAGGCTATTCTGGCTGGTCTTTTGTATTGCATTGTTTTTGCCGTCCGAGGGAACTTGTCGATAGCCCGCGCTTACTCAAGTAACAGGCCCGTCAAGTGGCCAGCGGTAAAAACCTCATCTTTTTTGGGAACGCCTTATTATGTCTACCTCCACCATCCTTGTTGTCGAAGACGACGCCATTGTGCGCATGCTGATCGTCGATGTGCTTGAGGAGTTGGAGTTCGCAGTGCTTGAGGCCGCAGATGCGCAAGAGGCGCTGCAGGTGGTGAAGGCCAATGACACGGTCATTGACCTGATGATGACCGACGTGGGCCTTCCGGACATGGACGGCAAGGAATTGGCGAACCTGGTCCGTACGCTGCGCCCTACCCTGCCTATCCTGTTCGCCAGCGGCTATGCCGAAACGATCGACGTGCCGGCCGGCATGCAGGTGATTGGCAAGCCATTTTCGATCGATCAACTGCGCGATAAAGTCAAATCCATGTTGCCCGCGTAATCCCTTGTCCTTTTGCAGGTTTTAACGTGACGCCGGGGAAATAAAACAGGACACTCATCGCCTTCATTTCCCCGTCAGTCAAAAGAACTCTGGAAGGACGCAACAACATGATTGGACAACCTGCGCGCCTGGTGTTGGCGAGCCTCTCGATACTCATGAGCACTGGCGCCTGGGCCGACTTCACGGCGACCCCCAACGAAGCACGGGCCATCGCCAAGGAAGCCTACCTGTACGGCTACCCAGTGGTGCAGATGTACAAGACGCTCTACACCCAGGCCGTTGACAAAGGCGGCGCCAACTACAAGGCCGCGTTCAATCACATCGGCAATACCGCGCAGGTATTCACCCCCAAGGACACCGCGTTCGTGACGCCGAACTCGGACACGCCCTACTCCTTCGTCTGGATGGACCTGCGCAAGGAACCGCTGGTACTGACCCTGCCCAAGATCGAAGACAACCGTTACTACTCGGTGCAGTTGATCGACCTCTATAGCCAGAACATCGCCTACCTGGGCACGCGCAGCACTGGCAACAACGGCGGCCACTATATGATCGCGGGGCCCGACTGGAAGGGTCAGCAGCCGGTCGACATCGACCGCGTGGTGTACAGCGAAAGCAATATCGCCTACGCGCTGTATCGCACCCAGCTGTTCGATGAAAAAGACCTGAGCAAGGTCAAGCAAATCCAGAACGGCTATAAAGTGCAGCCGCTGAGCAGCTACGTGAAACAACCGGCCCCGGCCAAAGTGCCGAAGATCGAGTGGCCCAAGCCGATGGCGAACATGGGCGACAGCCCGCAACTGTTCCGTTATCTGAACTTCATGCTCGCCTTCGCGGCACCGCAGGACAGTGAGAAAGACCTGCTGGCACGCTTCGCCACTATCGGCATCGCCCCCGGCGCGCCTTTCAAGCTGAACCAGTTGACCGCCGAGCAGCGCAAAGCCCTAGAAGATGGGATTGCCGATGGCAAGGCCGAGTTTGCCGCGTTCAAGAAAGACAAGATCGATACCCAGCAAGTCTCCAGCGGGGAGTTGTTCGGCAGCCGTGACCGCCTGAAAAACAATTATCTGTACCGCTATGCCGGCGCCAACCTCGGTATTTTCGGCAACTCCACCGACGAAGCCGCTTACTTTACCTACTTCGATGACAGCGAAGGCAAACCGGCCAACGGCGCGCGCCGTAGCTACACGGTGCACTTTGCCAAGGATCAACTGCCGCCGGCGGATGCGTTCTGGTCGCTGACCATGTACGACGCCAAGACCAAGCTGCTGGTGCCCAACCACAAGAAACGTTACCTGATCAATTCCCGCATGCTGCCTGACCTGAAGCTGGACGCCGACGGCGGCCTGACCCTGGCCCTGCAGCATCACGAGCCACCGAAGGCCGAGCAGAGCAACTGGTTGCCCGCGCCAACCGGACCGTTCTTCGCGGTGCTGCGTATTTACCTGCCCAAGCCTGAAGTCAGTAACGGTCAGTGGAAATTGCCGCCGTTGACGCCGCTCAAGTAACCCGCAGGCAATGAATGCGCGGCGCAGACGACTCACATGAGCCCTTGCGCCGCGTTGTCCTGGCTATCGGAGCTTGAGATAAGACTGATGCAGGTCGGATGCCCATCCATCGATGACGCTTTTCACATCGTCAGCCTTCATTACCTGGGAGTCGTTTGACAGCGGCTTTCCTGTGCCTTTGCGCACCACTTCGGCAACCACTTTTCCGTTGGCGCCATCGAGAAACTGCGCTTCCGTGCCCAGGGTGGTTTCCTGGTCGCGAATTCCGGTGCCAGTACTCACTGCCGCCGCAAGGAACGCAACAGGCACGTATTCGTATGGCTTGAGGCTTTGGGTTTTACTGCTGACCGCCGTAATCGCCGCGCGCACCACCAGCACTCCGGGGCCCGGACCTTTGGCCAGCGGCATTGAACGGGCCAGTTCACGCTTGAGCGCCTGGTTGTAATAGTCATTGATGCCGCGCAGGGTGCTGTCTGGAATTCGCGTGGTGGCTTGAGGCTTGGGGTAGAACTGTGTGGGCTCGATGTACACCGCGTTGTAGCGGCTCAGGTCGAGTTTGGGATCGACCCAGCGCATCACCTCGACGCCAGAGGGCGACTTGGCTTCCTTAAGCCTGCTGTAGTCCGACAGAAAGCCCGAATACTCGTCCGGTTGCGTGACGTTGCTGGCGCAACCGGCCATGCCGATGGAGGCAATGCACAGCGCGCTGACCATTAGCCTAAGTTTCATCAGTGAACTCCCTGGCGATCATTAATCGTAAGAATGAGCTGTAGGTATAGCCAAGTTCTGGGGAATACACCTGATTAACGCGGCAGCGCAAATTTATTCACAACGCCGGCGCGGCGTGTGCGGTGGTGGTGGCCCAAAAGCTGTCGGCGAGGCTGTTATCGCCGATACGGCCTTCCCGCGTGCGCAGCCTTACATTGGCAAACCCTCGACCACCTAATCGGTCCGCAAGCCCGGCGGCCCACTGGCAACTGCATGTGACTAATCCGCGCGCGGTGGGTAAGGTGACATCACATCCCCTGTCCGGAGCATCGCATGCGCACCATCGGCCTCATTGGCGGCATGAGCTGGGAGTCCAGTGCCGAGTACTACCGCATCATCAACCAGCAGGTGCGCGACCGGCTCGGCCCGCTGCGTTCGGCGCAGCTGCTGATGTACAGCGTGGACTTCGGCCCCGTGGAGCAGGCCCAGCATGCGGGGCGCTGGGACGATGCCGGGCTGATTCTCGAAGAGGCCGCCCGCCGCCTGCAGGCCGCGGGCGCTGACTGTGTGGTGCTGTGTACCAATACCATGCATAAAGTGGCGCCGCGTATCGAAGCGGCGGTGACGATTCCCTTTCTGCATATCGCCGATGCCGCCGCCGCCGCGGCGCTGGAGCGGGCACCCTGACCGTCGGCTTGCTCGGGACTGCGTTTACCATGGAACAGGACTTCCTCAAGTCTCGCTTGGTCGCGCAGGGCCTGACCGTGCTGGTGCCGGACGCCGAAGCGCGCAAGGACGTGCACCGGATCATCTATGAGGAGTTGTGCGTGGGCGTGATCAGCGCCGAATCACGCGCCATCTACCAGCGGGTGATCGAGTCCCTGGCCGCGCGCGGTGCCCAGGCGGTCATTCTCGGTTGCACCGAAATCAGCCTGTTGATCAAGCCCGAGCACAGCCAACTGCCACTGCTGGACACCACCGAGCTGCATGCGCAGGCTGCGGTGGCGTTTGCGCTGAAGGATTAAGCCGGCTTGCGCAGGCGCGCCATGCTCAAGGTGTCGACGAAGACACCGTCACGCAGGGCGTAGTCGCGCCAGCGCCCTTCGACCTCGAAGCCGAATTTGCGATACAGGTTGTGCGCTGCTTCGTTGTCGGCGTACACCGTGAGTTCCACCCGGTGCAGGTTCATCCAGTTGTCGGCCACGTCCAGCGCGGCCGTCAGCAATTTCGAACCGACGCCCTTGCCTTGCCAGGCGGTCGCCACCCCCATGCCGAATGACCCCACATGGGCCTGGCGCACGCGCAGGTACTGTTCCAGGCCCAATTGACCAATCACTTCACCGCCGTGCAGCGCCACCAGTTGCAGTCGGCGCTCGTTGTCCATCACCAGGCGCTTGCGCCACGCTTCGATTGACTGAAAAGGCATCTGCAGAACCTGACGGCATACGGCCGGTTCGTTGTAGAGCGCCGCGACGCCCTCAAGGTGGGCCTCGGTGAAACGCTGGATCACGATGGGTGGCTCAGGTGGGTGCATCGTATTTCATCCGTTGAAAGACCAGTGGCCGCCCAGTGTAGGGGATTGCGCCATTGGCACAACAGGCTGTCGTTCAAGCCACAGGCCGTGCCAAGCGCCACACCCTTGCAATATCCGAAGCCCGCTCGCGCAACAGGCGCGGCGCCTCGCGGCATGCCTCTTCCAGGCTCATCGGCCCGGATGGCAATGCAAACGCGGCATCCACACCGTGGGCGTACATCTGCTCGTAACCGTCGCCCAGGGTGCCGGCGAGCACGATCACCGGGACCTTGTGACGGCGGGCGATGCGCGCCACGCCAAACGGGGTTTTACCGCGCAGCGTCTGGGCGTCGAAGCGGCCTTCGCCAGTGATGACCAGATCGGCGCCGCGCACGGCGGCGTCGAGGCCCACCAGTTCGGCCACCACTTCAACGCCTGCGCGAAACTGTGCGCCCAGGAAGGCCTTGGCCGCAAAGCCCAGGCCACCGGCCGCGCCGCTGCCGGGTTCGTCGCGAACGTCCTTGGGCAGCACCTTGGCGCAGTGGTCGGCAAAATGCCCAAGCGCGGCGTCCAGCTGTTGAACCTGCGCGGGGCTGGCGCCTTTCTGCGGGCCGAAAATCGCCGAGGCGCCATGGGCACCGCACAGCGGGTTGTTCACATCCGCCGCGATCTCGAAGCTGACCTGCGCCAGCCGTGGGTCAAGGTTCTCCAGACGGATACGCGCCAGGCCGCCGAGGGCCAAGCCACCGGGGGCCAGTGGCTGGTCGTGTGCATCGAACAACTGCACGCCCAACGCTTGCATCGCGCCCGCGCCGCCATCGTTGGTGGCGCTGCCGCCAATCGCCAGGATAATGCGCCGGGCGCCCTGATCCAGCGCGGCGCGGATCAGCTCGCCAGTGCCAAACGTGCTGCTGGCGCAGGCATCGCGCTGCCCCGGCGCGACCAGTTGCAGGCCGCTGGCCTCGGCCATTTCGATGATTGCGGTGTGGCTGTCGGCCAACCAGCCCCAATGTGCCTGCACCCTGCCCCCCAGCGGCCCCTGCACCGTTTGGCTGCGCAATTGGCCGTTGCACGCAGCGAGCACCGCCTCGACCGTACCTTCACCGCCATCCGCCATCGGACATTGCACCAACTGCGCGTCAGGCCAGACCTGGGCCAGCCCTTGCGCAATGGCCTGGGCGACCCCTGCGGCACTCAGGCTGTCTTTGAACGAGTCGGGGGCGATGATGATTTTCATGGGCGTTCTCCGGTTTTTATGACGCCCATGCTGCCAGTTGGCTCGGCCGATGACGCCGGTCCGATGCACAAGTACGGGTGAGGTTTGTTGTTCATTTTGACAATGCCTGGGGCAACAGTTGCACGCCCAGGTACAGCGCCAGCATGCCATCCAGGGTCAGCGGGTCGACGCCGCTCAACTCGGCGATCCTTTCCATGCGGTAACGCAGGCTGTTGCGGTGAATGCCCAGCGCGTCAGCACAGGCCTGGCTTTGCCCGTCGTGCTCGCACCAGCTGCGCAGCGTGGCCAGCAGTTGGCCGTTGCTGTCCTTGGCGAGGACTTTGCGCAACGGGTTGAGCAATTCATCCAGGGCATCGTCGTTGCGGTGGCGCCAGAGCATGACCGGCAGACGATAGCGGTTGAGCATCAACAGCCGCGAGTGCGGCAGGATATCGCGACCGTAGGCCAGCAAATCACTGACGCGCCGATAGCAACGACGCAACCCGGCCAACCCGTCCGCCTGCCCACCCACGGCCACCCGCAAGATATTCCAGCCCAGGCCATCGAGCTTTTCCAGCAGGCGCAGGTTATCGACCTGCACGGACGTCGGGCGACACCACAACAGGGACAACTGCGCCGAACTCACGCACCAGCTGTCCGGGTAACGCGACGTGAGCCAGGCGCTCAAGGCTTCGGCCGACTGCCCCACGCCCAGCTCGAACAGATAAGGCGTACGCGCCAGTTGCGGCTTGAGGCCCAGTTGTTGCGCTTCATCGACCAGGCGCGGCGCGTCTCCCGTATCGGCCAACAGCAGTGCCAGCAGGTCGTCGCAGCGCTGGCGCCGCCACTGCTGCTCGGCCTGCTGATGCCGCTGGCTGACCAGCATCTCGGCGGTCATGCGCACCAGCTCAGCGTAGGTCCGCAGGCCTTCCGGCTCGCCGGTGATACCCAGTACGCCGATCAGGCGCTGATCATGCATCAGCGGCAGGTTGATGCCTGGCAGCACGCCTTTGAGGTGCTTGGCGGTCTGGCCGTCGATTTCGACCACGCGCCCGTTCGCCAGCACCAGTTGGGCGCCTTCGTGCCGGGTGTTGATGCGCTCCGGCTCGCCGCTGCCGAGGATCAGGCCCTGGCTGTCCATGACGTTGACGTTGTAGGGCAGGATCGCCATGGTGCGATCGACGATATCCTGTGCCAACTCATGATCCAGCTCGAACATGGCGCGCTTTTCCTTCAAAGACAGTTGGTCACCGGCACAGCGCAAAGCGGGCTTGGCTGTGCGCGAGCACAAAGACAGTCGCCCATCGCGTCACCGAGACTGTTTGGGCGATCAACGTTACCCTCGCATCGCGAAAAATCATAATAAAGAGAGACTCCCCATGTCACAGAGCGCCGCTGCAGCACTGGCCACCGATGACGATAAAAACGCCATCTACAAGCGCGTTACCCTGCGCCTGATCCCCTTCATCTTTATCTGCTACCTGTTCAACTACCTTGACCGGGTGAACGTTGGCTTTGCCAAGTTGCAGATGCTCGACGCGTTGAAATTCAGTGAAACCGTGTACGGCCTCGGTGCCGGGATTTTCTTTATCGGCTACGTGCTGTGTGGCGTGCCGAGCAACCTGGCACTGACCCGGTTCGGGCCAAGGCGCTGGATTGCACTGATGATGATTGTGTGGGGCACCTTGTCCACGTGCCTGCTGTTCGTGACCACGCCGACGCATTTCTACACCTTGCGTCTGTTTACCGGTGCTGCCGAGGCAGGTTTCTTCCCCGGCGTGGTGCTGTACCTCTCGCAGTGGTTTCCGACGTTCCGCCGGGGCCGCATCATGGCGCTGTTCATGTCGGCGATTCCGGTCTCCGGTTTGCTCGGCAGCCCGTTTTCCGGCTGGATTCTCAACCACTTTGCGGGAGGTCAAGGCGGCCTCGCCGGCTGGCAGTGGATGTTCCTGCTGCAAGGCATCCCCACGGTGATCCTCGGCGCCCTCGCCTACTTCCTGCTCAGCGACAGCTTTGCCAATGCCAAGTGGCTCAAGCCCCACGAACGCGCGGTGCTGGAAGCTGACAAGGCCACCGACCTTGCGAACAAGCCGAAAACCAGCACCGACTCCCTGGCCGAGGTGTTCAAGAACCCGGCGATCTGGGCGTTCGGCCTGATCTATTTCTGCATCCAGAGCGGCGTCTACGCGATCAACTTCTGGCTGCCGTCGATCATCAAGAACCTGGGTTTCAGCGATAACCTGGTGATCGGCTGGCTCAGTGCGATCCCGTACCTGCTGGCCGCGGTGTTCATGTTGCTGGTGGGCCGCTCCGCGGACTTGCGCAAGGAGCGTCGCTGGCACTTGGTGGTGCCGATGTTGATGGGCGCGATTGGCCTGGTGATCGCGGTGAATTTCGCCACCACCCCAGCGATCGCCATTCTCGGCCTGACCATCGCCACCATGGGCGCCCTCACCGGCCTGCCGATGTTCTGGCCGGTGCCCACCGCCATGCTCAGCGCAGGCGCAGCGGCGGGCGGCCTGGCCTTGATCAATTCCATGGGCCAGATGGCCGGGTTTCTGAGCCCGTACATCGTCGGGTTCGTGAAGGATGCGACGGGGTCCACCGATGTGGCGCTGTACCTGCTGGCGGCGGTTATCGTCGCCGGCAGTGTGCTGGCGTTGCGGATGACGCGCACCTTGAAGGTATAAAGCGGCCCAGCTGAGCGGGCTTGCTGCAGGGAGGGGCTGCCTCCCTGCATCTGGAGGGTGTTACAACAGGCCGCCGCCGTCGATATCGATCACGGCGCCGGTCATATAGCCGTTTTCCATGGCCAGTACATACCCCGCCGCCACTTCCTGCGCCTGGCCGATGCGCCCAACCGGCAAGGCTGCGCCCGCCTTGGCAAACATCGCCAGGCGCTGTTCTTCCCCAAGCCCGGCATAAGCCGGTGTGTCAATCACACCGGGGCTGATCACATTGACGCGGCGCGGCGCCAGCTCCTTGGCCAACTGCTTGCCCAGCGCTTCGGTGGCGGCGTTGATGCCAATCTTGATGAATTGCCCCGGCACCAATTTGCGCCCCAACTGGCCGGAGGTCAGGCTGATGCTGCCGCGCTCATGCAGAAACGGCAGTGCCTGTTGAATCGTGCGCAACGCGCCCCAGAGTTTCACGTTGAAGTTGGCCTGGGCTTCGTCCAGGTCGGTGTCGACCAAGGTTTTGGCCTTGACCGAAGGGCCGGAGGTGTAGACCAGGTGATCAAAGCGCCCCACGGTTTCGAACAGGCGCTGCAACGAGGCGCTGTCGCTGACATCCACCGGTTCGCTGCGAATGCCGTCGTGCAGCGCCGACGTCAGGCGGCGCCCCGCCACCACCACGTTTGCACCGCGCTCTGCCGCAGCCTTGGCGACGGCCGCGCCGATGCCGCTGCTGCCACCGATCACGATAATGGTTTTGCCGCTGAGAGACGTTGTCATGGAAACAGGTCCTGCGTAAGAAAGTGAGTGTTCATCTTCCACGCTTGGTAATCAGAGAAAAATCCCGGTAAAACGACAAGATCTTTAAAGGAATTTTACAAATGACCTCGATCGTCGACCTTGAAGTGTTCGTGCGCACCGCCGATACGGGCAGCCTGTCTGGCGCGGCACGCGCGCTTGGCTTGACCCCGGCCGCCGCGAGTATCGCCCTCAAGCGCCTGGAAACCCGCCTCGGCCTGCGCTTGTTCGCCCGGTCCACCCGCAGCATGCGGCTGACGGAGGAAGGCCGGCGTTATCTGGACAGTGTGCGCGTCGCGCTGGCCGCATTGAACGAGGGTGAACAGGCGCTCAAGCAGCAAAGCCAGGGCCTGACCGGTTTGCTGCAAGTGGCGGCGCCCTCGGATTTCGGGCGCAATGTGGTGCTGGGCTGGCTGGACGCATTCAAGGCCGAACACCCGAACATCCGCCTGCAATTGATGCTCAACGACAGCAACGCCGATCTGTTTCGTGACACGGTCGACATTGCTTTGCGTTTTGGCGTGCCCCGGGACTCCAGCCTGGTGGCCCTGCCCATCGCCCCGGACCACCACCGCGTCGCCTGCGCGAGCCCCGCCTACCTGGCGCGGCACGGCACGCCGCAACACCCCACGCAACTGTCAGGACACAGCGCGTTGCGTTACATGCGCCAAGGCCAAGTCAGCAAAACCTGGCGCTTTTGCCAGGGTGCGCACGTGGAAGAGGTCGAGGTCAGCGGTGACTTTCTCAGTGACGACGGCGAAGTCGTGCGGCGCTGGGCCCTGGCCGGACACGGCATCGCCTACAAGGCCCGACTGGATGTGGTGGGCGACCTTGCCGCCGGCCGACTGGTGGCGCTGTTTGAAGGGTGGCAAGGCGAACCGGCACCGTTCAACCTGATGTGCCCCCATCGCCTGCAGGTATCGGAACGGGTGAAGGTACTGCAACGTTTTTTACAGGCGCGCTGCCAGACATTGCTCAATGCATGAAGAAACACGCACAGGGCTTGTTCCAGAGCATTCGTGTCTGGTATTGCATGACACACGTTCGCCTGCCACGAGGAGCTTTGCATGATTTACCGCACACTGGGCCAGTCCGGGTTGAAGGTCAGCGCACTGACGCTGGGCACCATGATGTTTGGCGAACAAACCAGCACCGAAGACTCGCTGCGCATCATTGATAAAGCCTGGGACCAGGGCATCAACTTTATCGACACCGCCGACATCTACACCGGCGGGCGCTCCGAGGAGATCGTCGGCGAGGCCATCGCGCGCAACCGCCAGGACTGGGTACTGGCCTCCAAGGTCGGGCTCGGCCCGGCAGACGGCCTGCCCAACCGCAATGGGCTGAGCCGCAAACGGCTGTTCAACGCGCTGGATGCCAGCCTGGCTCGCCTGGACACCGACTACCTGGACATCTACTACCTGCACCGCGAGGACCACGACACCCCACTGGAAGTCACGGTATCGGCGATGGGTGACCTGATTCGCCAGGGCAAAGTGCGCTACTGGGGCTTGTCCAACTATCGCGGCTGGCGTATCGCCGAGGTCATTCGCGTGGCCGAGCGCCTGGGCGTGGATCGGCCCATCATCAGCCAGCCGTTGTACAACATCGTCAATCGTCAGGCCGAGGTCGAGCAAATCACCGCCGCTGCCGCCTACGGCCTGGGCGTGGTGCCTTACAGCCCGTTGGCCCGTGGCGTGCTCAGCGGCAAGTACGCCCCTGACCTTACGCCAGAACCTGGAAGCCGCGCGGCACGCCAGGACAGGCGCATTCTGGAGACCGAATGGCGGGTGGAATCGCTGCGCATTGCCCAGCAGATCCAGCAATACACCCAGGGCCGTGGCGTGGGAATAGTCGAGTTCGCGATTGCCTGGGTGTTGAACAACGCGGCGGTGAGCTCAGCCATCGTTGGCCCGCGTACAGAGGCGCAATGGGATGCCTATACCGGGGCGCTGGCCGTGGAGATCACCGCCGAAGATGAGGCGTTCATCGATTCACTGGTAACGCCGGGGCATTCGTCCACGCCGGGCTTTAATGACGTAGGGCATTTCGTATCGGGTCGGATGTCGCGCTCATAGAGGGCCCGGCTCCCAAGTAATCGATGCAAACCGACCGTTTTGAGCCATTTTCCGTCCCTCGCCCCAAAACAGCGCACTTCTGAGGCCCAAAAGCACCATAATCCCCTCGTTTATCTTCAATCGGCTTTCGCGAGGACAGCGTGTCTAAAGGTGTTGTGTTATCGGTAATGGCCTCGGTGTTGTTTGCCGTGATGTATTACTTCACGTCTCTGCTCACTCCCCTGAGTGGCCTGGAAATTTTCGGCTGGCGCATGTTGCTGACCGTGCCCTGCATGACCGTGTTCATGGCGGTCAGCGGCGAATGGCGGCGGGTGTGGGAATTGCTGCGGCTGCTGGCGGCCAATCCGCGCGTGATGGGCGGCGTGCTGCTGTCGTCTGCCTTGCTTGGCGTGCAGTTATGGCTGTTCATGTGGGCGCCGCTGAACGGGCGCAGCCTGGATGTGTCGGTGGGGTATTTCCTGTTGCCGCTGACCATGGTGCTGACCGGGCGCCTGGTCTATGGCGATCAGTTGTCGCGCTTGCAGCAGATCGCCGTGGTGTTTGCTGCGTGTGGTGTGCTCAACGAGTTGTACCAGGCCGGCGGTTTTTCCTGGGCGACACTGGTGGTGATCATCGGTTACCCGGTGTATTTCGTGGTGCGTAAATACCTGGGCACCGACCATCTGGGCGGCCTGTGGCTGGACATGGCGTTGATGTTGCCGGTGGCCTGGTGGTTTGTGCAAAGCGGCGAACAGGGCTTTGCGGTACTGGATGCACAGCCCAGACTCTACGCGTTGATCCCCATGCTGGGCGTGATCAGTGCGTCGGCGCTGGTGAGCTATATCATCGCCAGCCGGTTGCTGGCCTTCAGCCTGTTCGGGCTGCTCAGTTATGTGGAACCGGTGTTGTTGCTTGCGGTGGCGCTACTGCTGGGTGAGGGCATCAAGGGCGGGCAATGGCTGACCTATATCCCGATCTGGCTGGCGGTGATGGTGCTGGTGTATGAAGGGTTCAAGCACTTGGTGCGTCAACGCAAGGGCTGAATCGGTCAAAAATGTGGGAGGGGGCTTGCCCCCTCCCACATTTGATCGCTGTTGTGTCAGGGATTATTGCTTAGTCAGTGGTCAATACACCGCGACGCACCTGGTCGCGCTCGATCGACTCGAACAACGCCTTGAAGTTGCCCTCGCCGAACCCATCGTCGCCTTTACGCTGAATGAATTCGAAAAACACCGGGCCCATCAGGGTTTCCGAGAAAATCTGCAGCAGCAGACGCTTGTCGCCCGCGATCGAGGAGCCATCGAGCAAGATGCCGCGTGCCTGCAGTTGCTCCACCGGTTCGCCGTGATTCGGCAGGCGACCTTCGAGCATTTCGTAGTAGGTGTCGGGCGGCGCGGTCATGAAGCGCATGCCGATATTCTTCAACGCGTCCCAGGTCTTGACCAGGTCGTCGGTAAGGAACGCCACGTGCTGGATGCCCTCGCCGTTGAACTGCATCAAAAACTCTTCGATCTGGCCTGCGCCCTTGGACGACTCTTCGTTCAACGGGATGCGAATCATGCCATCCGGCGCGCTCATGGCCTTGGAAGTCAGGCCGGTGTACTCGCCCTTGATATCGAAGTAACGCGCTTCACGGAAGTTGAACAGTTTCTCGTAGAAGTTGGCCCAGTAGGCCATGCGCCCGCGGTAGACGTTGTGGGTCAGGTGGTCGATGACCTTCAGACCAGCGCCTTGCGGGTTGCGGTCTACGCCTTCGAGGTAGACGAAGTCGATGTCATAGATCGAGCTGCCCTCGCCAAAACGGTCGATCAGGTACAACGGCGCGCCGCCGATGCCCTTGATCGCCGGCAGGTTCAACTCCATCGGGCCGGTTTCGATATGAATCGGCTGAGCCCCCAGTTCCAGGGCGCGCTTGTAGGCTTCCTGAGAGTTCTTCACGCGAAACGCCATGCCGCACACCGATGGTCCGTGTTCGGCGGCGAAATACGAGGCAAGGCTGTTGGGCTCGTTGTTGAGGATCAGGTTGATCTCGCCCTGGCGATACAGGTGGACGTTCTTGGAACGGTGGCTGGCCACTTTGGTGAAGCCCATGATCTCGAAGATCGGCTCCAGGGTGCCCGGGGTCGGAGAGGCGAATTCGATGAATTCAAAGCCCATCAGGCCCATCGGGTTTTCGTATTGGTCGGTCATGGTCGGTGCCTCATCATGCTTGGAGTAAACAAATGGTTATTTGCGGACAAGGATGAGGTCAGCGGGTGGCGCACAGGACAGGCCCCGCACACTGCGAGCGAGGAAGTCACCAAAGATGAGGGGTGAACCGAGTTGCTTCATGGTGTCATCAGTCTCTGACGGCCGAGGCTTGCGTGAGCGCAAGTCATATTCTTGTATGCGTAAATCGATTCTACACAGCGTAACCGGATTTGTCCGTACTCTTATCAAATCCCCATTGCCCTGGCTCGCGCAAGGGTTTGTTACACAGGTAGATGCCCGTCAGAATCACCGGGCCGCCAAGCAACATGGCCGGCGTCAGTTGGTAAAATGAGTCTTTCCTCATGACCCTGACCCAGCTGGAGATCTTTTCCCTGGTGGCTGAACTGCAAGGCTTTACCAGCGCCGCTCACCGCCTGGGTATCAGCCAGTCGGCGGTGTCCCATGCGATCAAGGCACTGGAACAGGAGTTGGGCGTGGAGCTGTTTCGACGCCACCAGACGCTGGTTGAACCGAGCGACATCGGCGTGCAATTGCTCGGACGTGCCCGCGCCATGTTGGGCCTGGCCAGTACGCTGCAGCAGGAAGCCGCCGACGCCCGCGGCATGAAGCGCGGCACGCTGCGCATAGGCTCATTCGGGCCCACTGCATCGATCCGCTTGCTGCCCAACATCCTCAACCATTTCCGGCAGGCTTATCCCGGCATAGAGATACACGTCGACGAAGGCCCTGACCGGCAGGTCATGCAGTGGCTGGATGAGCGGCGCGTGGATGTCGGCTTTGTCGTGCTGGAGCAGGAGCGCTTCGACACGGTGGCGCTGCTGGAGGATCAGCTGGTGGTGCTGCTACCGGCCGGGCATCCGTTAACCGCGCAGGCTGCGCTGCCTCTGCAAGCGTTGTGTGATGCGCCGTTTATCTTGACTGAAGCCGGGTCATCGGAACTGGTCACACGCCTGTTCAGCCAGGCGCAATTACAGCCCAAGGTGCGTTACCGCTGCGCACAGCTGCTTAGCACGCTGGAAGCGGTCAGCCGTGGCGACGGGCTGAGTATCGTCGCGCAGGCCTCGCTGCCGGCAGCCGCCGATTCGCGTTATGTGGTGCGGCCGCTGGCGCCTCGGGTACCGCGTCAGATCGGCCTGGCCGTGCTCGACCGCCGCCATTGCTCACCGGCGACACTGGCATTTATTGCCGTGGCGCAAAAGCTGTATCCGGCCGCGCCTTGAAGCTAATCCTGCCTGCGGCAAGCGCTGTGACGTTTTACCGAGCACCCTGTCGCAATGCCATCTATCATCGGCATAGTCCCCTATTCTGCATGGCTGCCCCTGTATGCCCCTGACCTCCAAAGGCACCCGAAGTCGAGTCGCCCGCTGTTTCGTCAGCGCAGTGTGCGGCCTGCTCCCCGTTTTACTTGGAGTAGTGATTCTTTATGGGCAAGCCGAGCGCACACTTGAGCAAAGCACCGCTCAAACGGCGGAGGAAGCCATACGCCAATTCGACTTGATGCTCGATAACACCGCCCTCGCCGCCCAGGCTTTGTTACCCATGGCCGGCTTGCCGTGCGATGAAACCGCCCGACTGGCACTGCGTGAGCAGGTCACCCGCCGGCCGTTCGTGCGCGCCACCACCTTGTCCTGGCAGGGAAACATCTATTGCAGCTCGTTGTTTGGCCGCCGGTATGAGTCGCCGGTCAACCCGGACGACTACGTTGGCGGCAGCCTATGGTTGATGAGCGGCAACCCCGTCACACCGGATACCGCGCTGCTGGTGCATCGGGTGGTCGAGGGCGATCGAGGCGCGTTCGCTTCGATTGACGGTTACCACCTCACCAATGCCTTGCGCCTGATCAGCCGTTACGCATTCCTGGTACTCAAGGTCGGCCCCAATTGGCTGGCCGCCGACGGCAAGGTCCATACCGGCGCGCCGCTGGCGTTTGCGGTGGCCCCGCAGTACGTGGCGTCCAGTCGCTATGACTACAGCGTCGACGTGGGCATGCCTGAAGGTGAGGTGTGGCGTTATATGGAAGCGCGTTATCGCGCAGTGTTCTGTCTCGTGGTGTTTTTTGGTGTGCTGGCCGGCATCCTTGCCTATTGGCTGCAGGGGCGATCTTCGGCGCCTACCCAAGAGTTGCAACGCGCCCTGGGCGCCAATGAATTCATTCCGTATTTCCAACCGGTGGTGCGTGGCGACACGCGCCAATGGGCCGGCTGCGAAGTGCTGATGCGCTGGAAACACCCCAAAGAAGGCCTGGTGCGACCGGATATGTTCATTCCTCTGGCCGAACATTCCGGGCTGATCGTGCCCATGACCCGCGCCCTGCTGCGCCAGACCGCTGCGCAGTTGGCGCCCCATGCCGAGCGCTTCAGCGCGGGTTTCCATATCGGCGTGAACATCACTGCGCGGCATTGCCAGAATCTGGACCTGGTGGACGACTGCCGGGAGTTCCTCGCAGCCTTCCCGCCCGGCCAGGTTACCCTGGTGCTGGAGCTGACCGAGCGTGAGCTGATCGAACCTACCGACACCACGTGTCGCCTGTTCGACACGCTGCGCCAGTTGGGCGTGATGATCGCGATAGATGACTTCGGCACCGGGCATTCCAGTCTGGGTTACTTGCGCAACTTCAATGTGGACTACTTGAAGATCGACCAAAGCTTTGTCGCCATGATCGGCGCGGATGCGCTCTCACGGCATATTCTGGACAGCATCATAGAACTGTCGGCCAAGCTGGACCTGGGTATCGTTGCAGAAGGTGTGGAAACAGCGCAACAGTGTGATTATCTGGTCGCCCAAGGTGTAGATTTTCTGCAGGGCTATCTGTTTGGCCGTCCCTTGCCCTGCGATGAATTCATTAAATCGCTGACCAGCCAACGAGCAGCCAGCGACTACCCAAGATGAAAGAATGTTATTTAGACAAAAGACATGATTTACTCGAAGTGGATTAACTACTACAATTTTTCCTGCTGGCGATACACTTGAACATCGGTGTTTTCGTTGAGTTAGCTTAATCCTCTTGGCTTAAGGCTTTCTCCGCAGTAGATATCAGCTAACTACACTATTGGAGTACAGATTTTGTCCAGACTCGCCGAATTTCGCGCAGCAGAAAAAGCCCTTCAAGAGCAGCTTGCCCAGCTGGAATCCCTGAAAAACGACGCCGGGCTGAAGAAAGAAATCGAATTTGAAGAAAAGCTCAAAAAGCTGATGGGCAGCTACGACAAAAGCCTGCGCGATGTAATCTCCATCCTTGATCCAAACCCGGGCAAGTCGGGTGCCGCAGCCGCCACCGCGCCGAAACAGCGCCGCGCACGCGTGGTCAAGGTCTATCAGAACCCGCATACCGGCGAGCTGATCGAGACCAAAGGCGGCAACCATCGTGGCCTGAAAGCCTGGAAGGAAGAGTACGGCGCAGCCACTGTAGATTCCTGGCTTCGCGGTTGATTTACATGCACTAACAAAAAGCCCCGCTTAAGCGGGGCTTTTTTTGTTTAAAGGTTCGCAAACGAACTTAAATTAAAGTTCACATTTGTTCGCATCGCCCATTCAAAGTTTGAGGCTGTCACGCACTGAACTGATTTCATCCTTGCTGGCCTCGTAGGCTTGCGCCTGGCCCGCATATGAAAACACGTAGGCTTTATCGGTATCCACCGCCCCCACTAGTGTCTGCGATAGCACATGTCGGCCGTTCTCGGTTATCACACAGGTAGTTTCCAGTGCGTCCAGGCGGCTCAATCTGACGGGATGCATCTTGGTGCATACGCTTTGATAACCGCCTTGGGCAAAATCTTTCTGAATGGATTTACGCATTTCCAGCAAGACGCCTTGAAGATTAACGTTGTGCCCGGCCTCTATGGGTGTGCCGGTCAACTCCATCACCATTAATGTCTTGCCGTTTTCATCATTTTTGATGGCGCGCTGGCGCGAGACGGTTTGGGGTTTGCCGGACGTATTGCCGTCGGGCTCGACCTCCTCGACCTGCCAGCCACTGGGCCAATGAATCTGCGGATCGGCGGCCAGCACGAACGGGCTGCCCAGCACCAGGCACAACGTAGTCAACAGCGGTTTACGAAACTTGCTCATTGCAAAAAGCATCCAAGGTTCCAGCCCCAAAGTTTGCGGCCCGAGCCCCACAGCTCGCAAGGGCCGCGTCAGCTTTTTCATTTGGCGCGACCGCCAGGCCTTGCGTATCATGGCTCGGCTGCACGGATGCTTGCCGCAAGCCAAGGGACCGCTTTGCCCCATTTTTTTCTGGAGGGCCCATGAGCCTGCACGAACTGAACACCTTCCCAGGCGTCACTGCCCAACCTGATACCGCCACCGCGAACTTCGTGTTCAACCACACCATGCTGCGGGTCAAGGACATCACCAAGTCGCTGGACTTCTACACCCGCGTACTGGGCTTTTCCCTGGTTGAAAAACGCGACTTTCCGGAAGCCGAGTTCAGCCTGTATTTCCTGGCCCTGGTGGACAAGTCCCAGATCCCGGCTGACGCGGCCGAGCGTACCCAGTGGATGAAGTCGATCCCAGGCATTCTGGAACTGACTCACAACCACGGCACCGAAAACGACGCCGACTTCGCCTACCACAACGGCAATACCGACCCGCGCGGCTTTGGCCATATCTGCATCTCGGTGCCGGATATCGTCGCAGCGTGCGAACGCTTCGAGGCCCTGGGCTGCGATTTCCAGAAGCGTCTGAGCGACGGCCGCATGAAAAGCCTGGCCTTCATCAAGGACCCTGACGCGTACTGGGTTGAGATCATTCAGCCAGCACCGCTGTAAAACAAAAAACCCCATGATCGCTCATGGGGTTTTTCATTTGCGTGCTGGGTGTTACGCCGGCGCGGAAGTGCGGATCAGGTGATCGAAGGCACTCAAGGAAGCCTTGGCGCCCTCGCCTACTGCGATGACGATCTGCTTGTACGGCACGGTCGTCACGTCACCGGCGGCAAACACACCGGGCAGCGAGGTCTCGCCGCGCGCATCAACGATGATCTCGCCGCGCGGTGTCAGTTCCACGGTGCCTTTGAGCCAATCGGTGTTAGGCAGCAAACCGATCTGCACGAAGATGCCTTCCAGGTCGATGGTCTTGAACTCGCCACTGTCGCGATCCTTGTACGCCAGGCCGGTGACTTTCTGGCCATCGCCTTTGACTTCACTGGTCAACGCACTGGTGATCACATCAACGTTCGGCAGGCTATAGAGCTTGCGCTGCAACACAGCGTCGGCGCGCAGCTTGCTGTCGAACTCCAGCAAGGTAACGTGGCTGACAATACCGGCCAGGTCGATGGCGGCTTCGACGCCGGAGTTGCCCCCGCCAATCACCGCCACGCGCTTGCCCTTGAACAGCGGACCATCGCAGTGGGGGCAGAAGCATACGCCCTTGGCCTTGTATTCCTGCTCGCCTGGCACACCCATTTCACGCCAGCGCGCACCGGTCGCCAGGATCACGGTCTTGGACTTGAGGGTCGCGCCGCTTTCGAAGCGAATTTCGTGCAGCTCACCGGCATTTTTGGCCGGCACCAGGCTACTGGCACGCTGCAGGTTCATGATGTCGACGTCGTACTGACGCACATGGGCTTCCAGGGCGCTGGCCAGTTTCGGGCCTTCGGTTTCCTGTACCGAGATAAAGTTCTCGATGGACATGGTATCCAGAACCTGACCGCCAAAACGCTCGGCGGCCACACCGGTACGGATGCCTTTGCGCGCAGCGTAGATTGCAGCCGATGAACCTGCCGGCCCACCGCCGACAACCAGTACATCAAAGGCATCCTTGGCGCTGATTTTCTCAGCGGCTTTTTCGATACCGCTGGTGTCGAGCTTGGCGAGGATTTCCTCCAGGCCCATGCGACCCTGACCGAAGTTCACACCGTTAAGGTAGACACTTGGCACCGCCATGATCTGACGCTCATCGACTTCGGCCTGGAACAGCGCACCGTCGATGGCCACGTGGCGGATGTTGGGGTTGAGCACGGCCATCAGGTTCAGCGCCTGGACCACGTCCGGGCAGTTCTGGCACGACAGCGAGAAGTACGTCTCGAAGCTGAACTCGCCTTTCAAGGCACGGATCTGTTCAATCACTTCGACACTGGCCTTCGACGGGTGGCCACCGACTTGCAGCAGGGCCAACACCAGCGAAGTGAATTCATGCCCCATGGGGATACCGGCGAAACGCAGGCTGATATCGGCACCCGGGCGATTGATGGAGAACGACGGCTTGCGCGCGTCATTGCCATCGGTGTTCAGGGTAATCAGCGTAGTGAGGCTGGTTACATCCTGCAAAAGAGCGAGCATTTCCTGGGATTTCGCACCGTCGTCGAGGGAGGCAACGATCTCGATCGGCTGGGTGACCCGCTCCAGGTAAGATTTCAACTGAGCTTTAAGATTGGCGTCCAACATACGGGCGATTTCCTATAATTTCGGGTATAAAAAAACGCCCGAGCGAATCTCGCCCGGGCGTTTTTGAGGGCGGTTGCAGCTTACTGAGTAGGTGCGGATACCCGCCCTTGAGACTTCACAGACTTAGATCTTGCCGACCAGGTCCAGGGACGGAGCCAGAGTGGCCTCGCCTTCTTTCCACTTGGCTGGGCACACTTCGCCCGGGTGGGCAGCAACGTACTGGGCAGCCTTGATCTTGCGCAGCAGCTCGGAAGCGTCACGGCCAACACCGCCGTCGTTCAGTTCAACAATCTTGATCTGACCTTCCGGGTTGATCACGAACGTACCGCGGTCTGCCAGGCCAGCTTCTTCGATCAGCACGTCGAAGTTGCGGGAGATGGTCAGGGTTGGGTCGCCGATCATGGTGTACTGGATCTTGCCGATGGCTGGCGAAGTGTTGTGCCAGGCAGCGTGGGCAAAGTGGGTGTCGGTGGAAACGCTGTAGATCTCGACGCCCAGTTTCTGGAATTCGGCGTAGTTGTCAGCCAGGTCTTCCAGTTCGGTTGGGCAAACGAAGGTGAAGTCGGCTGGGTAGAAGAATACTACCGACCACTTGCCTTTCAGGTCAGCGTCAGTCACATCGACGAAGCTGCCGTTTTTGAAAGCGGTGGCTTTAAACGGTTTTACTTGGCTGTTGATGATAGGCATCGTTGACTCTCCGTCAGGGGTTAAGAAGTTGATGAGATGAATCCTACCCACTCTTCCCGGCGATGGCTCATTGGCAAACCTGATGCTGACGATTGGTTTTCCCTATCAAGTGACGTTATTAATAGAAGAAATCTCATAACAGCGGTTGGGTCGCCAGGGTCATGCCGAGAAAGGGCGTCGCTTCAACATAGCGCATGGCCGATTTCATGTCGCTCCAGCCGACGTAACTCATCAACGACTTCAAGTCCCACCCGCTGCGATGGGCCCAGGTGGCGAAGCCGCGACGCAGGGAATGGCTGGTGTACTGCTCGGCGGGGATGCCCGCGCGTTCAAGTGCCTGACGCAATAACGGAATCACACTGTTGGGGTGCAACCCCTCCTCCCCCAGATTGCCCCAGCGGTCGATCCCGCGAAACACCGGGCCGCGCACCAGTGCCGAGGCACTGAGCCATTCGCTGTAGGCCTGCACCGGGCACAGGCGCAGCAGCGCGGGAGTCTGGTAGGTCTTGCCGAGGTTGTCGCGGTCACTCTTGCTGCGCGGCAAGTACAGGCTGATGCCAGCACCCGGCACTGCCTGCACATGCTCGATGCTCAAGCGACACAGCTCATCGCTACGAAAGCCACGCCAGAACCCCAGCAGGATCAGCGCAGTGTCGCGCTTGGCGCGCAGCAACCCGGGCTGGTCCTGATTTTCGGCGGCAAGTCGTGCTTCGTTCTCAAGCGATGCAACCACCTGCTCCAGATGCTGGAGCTGCAGGGGTTCGGCCTGGCGCTCCCGTGCCGGGTGCACGGCGCGAATGCCCTTGAGCACCTTGCGTACCACCGGTGCCTTGGTCGGGTCGGCAAACCCCTGGCTGATGTGCCACTGTGCCAAGGCTGAGAGACGCAACTTCAAGGTGTTCACGGCCAGCACGCCCGCATGGGCGACCAGATAGCGCGCCACGCTATCGCTGGTGGCAGGCAGGAACCCGCCCCAACTGACCTCGAAATGTTCAATGGCCGCGCGGTAGCTGCGGCGCGTGTTATCGCGGGTAGCGGCGTCGAGGTAACGATCAAGATCACTCATGACAGGGCCTATTCGTACTGCGCACGCCTGTTTCGACGTAAAAAACGCTTATGACACGGGATAATACGCCAATATCCCATCTGTTAAATGATGAATTCAAACGAATTTATTCTTTTGATATAGTATGTATATACATATTACGTACCACAGTATTAAATCGACGGAGACCCCATGGCTCGCGGTGGCATAAACAAGGCAGTAGTTCAGACGGCACGCCTGGCGATCCTCGCCCGTGGCGAAAACCCCAGCATCGACGCCGTACGCATCGAGATGGGCAATACCGGCTCTAAAACCACTATTCATCGCTATCTGAAGGAGCTGGACGAAAGTGAAACCCGGCAAACCATCACTGAAGCGCCTATCGATGATGAGCTGGGAGAATTGGTGGCACGGCTTGCACAGCGCCTGAAAGAGAAAGCCCAAGAGCCCATTGACCTTGCCCTGGCGCAGTTCGAGCAGCAAAAAGGCGCCCTGCTCACTCAGCTTCAAGCGCTGCAGCAAGCCCATGACCTGTTGCAGCAGCAATTCGATATCCAGGCCAGCGCCCTCGCCGAAGAAAGCGCCGCCCTGCAAACCGCCAGCACCAGCCTGCAGACCGAACAAACGCGCAATGCCGGGCTAAGCCAGGCGTGCAGCGATTACGAACTGCGGATCAGCGACAAGGACGAGCAGATACGCTCCCTGGAAGACAAGCACCTGCACGCCCGCGATGCGCTCGAGCACTATCGCAACGCCGTCAAGGATCAGCGCGAGCAGGAACAGCGCCGCCATGAAGGCCAGCTGCAGCAGGTGCAGGCCGAATTGCGCCAGGCCCAGCAGAGCGCACTGGTTCGTCAGGATGAAATCACCCAGCTGCATCGAGACAACGAGCGCTTGTTGATTGAGCATCGGGTAACGGCGAAGGAGCTGAATGCGCTGCAGGAACAGGTGCGCAAAGACCAGGCCTTGCGCATCGAGTTGAATGAGAAGATCAGCCAGGTCGACAGCGAGCGCACGTTGCTGCAGGAGCGCTTGCGGGTGGCGCTGCTCGATAGCCAGTCACGTCAGGCGGCGCTGGCTGAACATCAACAGGCCAACAAGGCGCTGGAGCTGGACCTGATCAAGGCCCAGGCCCAGGTTGAAGCGCTGCGCCTGGCCGCCGTCGTTGCAACGGCGCCAGAGGCAACGGCCGACACCTGATCAGCTCGACACAGGCGTGCGCATGGTGACGAACTCTTCAGCCGCCGTTGGATGCACGCCGATGGTCTCGTCGAAATGCTGCTTGGTCGCGCCAGCCTTGAGCGCGATCGCCAGGCCCTGCACGATTTCACCGGCGTCGGGCCCGACCATGTGGCAGCCCAGCACTTTGTCGGTGTCGGCATCGACCACCAGCTTCATCAGGGTCTTTTCCTGGCAGTCCGTCAGGGTCAGCTTCATGGGCCGGAAACGGCTTTCGAAGATCTGCACCTTGTGGCCATTCTTCTTCGCCTCTTCTTCCGTGAGGCCGACCGTGCCGATATTGGGCAGGCTGAACACTGCAGTGGGGATCATCGCGTAATCCACGGGTCGGTAGTGCTCGGGCTTGAACAGACGACGCGCCACCGCCATGCCTTCAGCCAGGGCTACGGGAGTGAGTTGCACGCGGCCGATCACATCACCGATGGCCAGGATCGACGGCTCGGCGGTCTGGTACAGATCGTCCACGCTGACAAAACCACGCTCATCCAGGGTGACGCCGGTATTTTCCAGCCCAAGGTTGTCCAGCATCGGACGACGGCCAGTGGCGTAGAACACGCAGTCGGTTTCCAGCACGCGACCATCCTTCAAGGTGGCTTTGAGGCTGCCGTCGGCCTGCTTGTCGATGCGCTCGATATCGGCGTTGAATTGCAGGTCCAGGCCACGCTTGGTCAGCTCTTCCTGCAAATGCTTGCGCACCGCGCCATCGAAACCGCGCAGGAACAGGTCACCGCGATACAGCAAGGAAGTCTGCGCGCCCAAGCCATGGAAAATACCCGCGAACTCAACGGCAATGTAACCACCGCCCACCACCAGCACGCGCTTGGGCAGTTCTTTGAGAAAGAACGCCTCGTTTGAGCCGATGGCGTGCTCACGCCCTGGAATCTCAGGGATCTGCGGCCAGCCGCCCGTGGCGATCAGGATATGTTTGGCGGTAAAGCGCTCGCCGTTGATTTCTACCTGATGAGGATCCACCAGACGCGCATGCCCTTCGTGCAGGGTTACGCCGCTGCTGACCAGCAGGTTGCGGTAGATGCCATTGAGGCGGTTGATCTCACGGTCTTTGTTGGCGATCAGGGTCGCCCAGTCAAAGTTCGCCTCGCCCAACGACCAGCCAAAGCCGCTGGCCTGCTCGAAGTCTTCGGCAAAATGCGCGCCGTACACCAGCAACTTCTTCGGCACACAGCCGACATTCACGCAGGTGCCGCCCAGGTAGCGGCTTTCCGCCACGGCCACCTTGGCGCCAAAGCCCGCGGCAAAGCGCGCCGCGCGAACACCGCCAGAACCGGCGCCAATTACATACAGGTCAAAATCGTAGGCCATTTCACTCTCCTCGGCAGGACACCAGCATACCGACTTACATGGGGCTGAAAAACGAAAAAGCCACCCGAAGGTGGCTTTCGCTTGAAACAGATGGGCAAGAATGAATCAGTAAGCCTTGCCGGTCTTGTAGAAGTGCTCGTAGCAGAAGTTGGTCGCTTCGATATAGCCTTCAGCGCCACCGCAGTCAAAACGTTGGCCTTTGAACTTGTAGGCAATCACGCAACCGTCTTTGGCTTGCTTGAGCAGGGCGTCGGTGATCTGGATCTCGCCGCCTTTGCCTGGCTCGGTTTCTTCGATCAGCTTGAAGATGTCCGGGGTCAGGATGTAACGACCGATGATCGCCAGGTTCGACGGTGCATCTTCCGGTGCAGGTTTCTCAACCATGTCACGAACGCGGATGAGGCCATCACCAATATCGTCGCCGGCGATCACGCCGTACTTGTTGGTTTCTGCCGGGTTGACTTCCATCACCGCGACGATGGTGCAGCGGTATTTCTGGTAGAGCTTGACCATCTGGGTCAGCACACCGTCGCCTTCCAGGTTCACGCACAGGTCATCGGCCAGTACCACGGCGAACGGTTCGTCACCGATCAGCGGGCGACCGGTCAGGATGGCGTGGCCGAGGCCTTTCATCTGGGTCTGACGGGTGTAGGAGAACGAGCATTCGTCCAGCAGCTTGCGAATGCCGACCAGGTATTTTTCCTTGTCGGTGCCCTTGATCTGGTTTTCCAGCTCGTAGCTGATGTCGAAGTGGTCTTCCAGCGCGCGCTTGCCACGGCCGGTCACGATGGAGATTTCATTCAGACCGGCATCCAGTGCCTCTTCGACGCCGTACTGAATCAGTGGCTTGTTCACCACCGGCAGCATCTCTTTGGGCATGGCTTTGGTCGCTGGCAGGAAGCGAGTGCCGTAACCGGCTGCTGGGAACAAGCATTTCTTGATCATATGAGTCCTTACAAAGGGCTGTGCGTACGGAATTCGGCGCAGTCTAATCAGGCCGCAGTCACCTTACAATGGGTCCTGCTGGCGCCGCGATGTCATCATAGAGAAAAAATGTCGGCGTAAGTTCCGCTCATCTTTCAAGCAGTAGACTGACCGGCACTGGAGTCTTGATGTTTCATAGAGCTTGATCCTTTGTAGCACGCTTTTCAAAGCCCGGCATCGGCCTTGAATTACTTGGGCAAACCCTGGGTATTTGGGGCTATCATTGCACCCTTGAATCAGCTTACGAGATTGCTAATTAGATGTCAGAACCAAAAGGCGTAAACGGCTACCTGATCACCAAACGTGCGGACGGCTGGCACTTGATCAACTTCCATGGTGACAGCGTCGCGGGCGTTTTCGAGACCGAAAGCATGGCGATTGCGGTAGCCGAAGTGTTCGTGGATGAAGCAGGCCACGCCTCGAGCAAGCGGCCAAAGGGCAAGTAAGCCGCGCCGCCTTGTCTCAAAAAGCCCCGTCAAGCGGGGCTTTTTTGTGTTTGGCTGTACCTAGATGGCAGTTCGCTATAATCTTCCGCCAACGCCCCACGACAGTGTCAGCGCCCTCTCAACACCTTCGAAGACGACTCTATGAACAAGATCCTGGCACTCATTGCAGTTTTGGCGCTGGCCGGCTGCACCACCACATCGGACACCTACCTGAAAAATGGTGAACAAGGCTTGACCATCGACTGCTCGGGCGAGGCCAACTCCTGGGCCAGTTGCTACGAGAAAGCCGACGCCTCCTGTGCAGGTACGGGTTACCGTATCGTCGGCACCGACGGCACTCCGTCGCTCAAGGAAAGCGAGCAGACCCTGGGCAAGGACGTCGGCAATTTCAAAAGCCGCAGCGTCGTGGTGGTGTGCAAGTAGGCCGCAGCGCTACAGATGCACTTCGGCGAACTTGATCCCCAGGCCGCGCAGGGTTTCGATCAAGTCGTCCAGGCGCGGGAATGACTCGACCTCATCCTGATCGTCCACCAGGAAGTAACTGCGGCCACCACTCTTCTTGAAAAATACGATCCACTCGCCCAGATCAGCAGGGTTCT
The DNA here is from genome assembly GCF_034043515.1 of Pseudomonas sp. MUP55. Taxonomy (NCBI): domain Bacteria; kingdom Pseudomonadati; phylum Pseudomonadota; class Gammaproteobacteria; order Pseudomonadales; family Pseudomonadaceae; genus Pseudomonas; species Pseudomonas sp. MUP55. The sequence goes on from NZ_CP138214.1 coordinate 2,989,388, forward strand.
GGATGACATGGGTCGCCGTGATCTGACCTTCAGCATGGCGGGCTTTGACGTGTTCTCGCTTCATAGTGGCGCGTTCCAGGCAGGACAATGCCGCTCAGGCCCCAGGGTATGAGCGGCATTTTTTTTAGGCAAAGGCCGACAGTTTAACGGATGCCCTGACCGATCAACACGCCGTCTACCGTCTGACCATAGAGATTGACCCCATCATTGGCGTGAAACTTGATGCGCGTCTTCTCTACCGACCCCTCAACCAGCCGCGGATCCTGCGGGCGCTCATGACTGTTGATGTACGCCGCAACATCCCACGCCTGCTGATCGCTCAAACTGCCGATCTTGCCCAATGGCATGTTGTGCTTGATGAACGACGCTGCCGTGTTGATCCGGTGCATGCCGGCCCCCCAGTTGTAGGAATCTTTCCCCCACAAAGGCGGCATCACGTAGGCCTGGCCGACTTTCTGCCCTTGCCCTTGAGCGCCATGACACACCGCGCATTGCCCTGTGTACACCTGCGCGCCTTGGGCCAGGTCGTAGCCTTTGGCCGGCTGTGCCACCTCGGGATAGCCACGCCCCGGCAATTCAACACCCAACGGCGCCTTGCTGGAGAGCCAGTAGGCATACACCGACAGCGCCGTTATCTCGGGGCTGTCCGCCGCCGGAGGGGTACCGCCATTCATGCTGAACTGGAAACAGCCCTGCAAGCGCTCGGCAAAGGTATTGACCTTGTCGTTCTTCTTTCGATACGCCGGGTACATGGGGTATGCGCCCCACAATGGCGCCGAGTTGGCCATGCGCCCCTGATCCAGATGGCAGTTGCTGCAATTGAGGCCGTTGCCCACAAACTGCGGTACCAGGCGCTTGGTGTCCACGAACAACGCGTAACCCTGCCTCACCAGCTTGCCGTAGGCATTGTCCGGCAGTTCGCTTTCCAAAGGGGGCTTGAACGCAGAAGCATCGGGGTGCGCCGTGGGCTGCAATTGCGATTGGTCTTCCATGGCTATCGTCGCAGCATGGGCGGGGATCGCAGCCAGCATTGCCATCAACATGATCGCTTTCATGGCTTGGCCTGCGCGGGTAATGAGGCAAAGTAGTGGGCCACGCCCTGCACCTCATCCGGGGTCATGGATTTGGCGATGTGCCCCATCAGGTCATCAGGGTCATTGCGCCGTGTGCCGTTCTGCCAGGCGCTCAATTGCGCTGCCAGATAAGCTGCCGGCTGACTGGCCAAGGGTGGAAACGCATCCCCCACGCCAATGCCGCCGGGGCCGTGACAACTGACGCACGCGGGGATCTGCCGTTCCCATGCGCCCTGCAGCGCCAGCTTCTCGATGGGGTCGGCAGGCATCTGGCTGCGCGGTGGCATTGCCGTCTGTGGGGCAGGCATCGCGGCGACGGCGTTGCTGAGCGCTGCGATTTCCGCATCGGTGAGCGCCTTGGCCAGCGGCTGCATCACCGGATTACTTCGCGTTCCGCTGGCAAAGTCTGCCAATTGCTTGCGCACGTAAGGCGCTGGCAAACCCGCCAATCGGGGAAAGCCTGCTGCGGCAAGTCCCAAGCCATCTGCGCCATGACAGGCCACGCAGGACATCGCGCCGGGCTGCGAGCCGCCTTCGACAAAAATCTTGTTGCCGTCGAGCGCATAGGCGTTACCCAACAATAACCCTAATGCGCCTCCCACCAGTGCTCGTTCCAGAGACTTCATCACAGCTCCATCTTTATAGTTATAAGCTTAAGCAATAGGTCTATAACCATGCGGATGGTATGGGAATCAGCCATTTGCCACAACACCCGAAAAAAGCCGAAAAAAAGCCCCACCCTGCAGGAGCGAAAATGCTCGCTTCTGCGGGGTGGGGCTTTTATCGGGTTCAGTGCGCGGGCATAGGCCTTGGCTTAACCGGAAATGCAATCTTCCCCGGCTTTCTTCACATCGCCCGGACGAATCGGCACGTTGGACATGCTTTCATAAAGCTTGATGCTGCTGCCGCTGGAACGGTCTTCGATCTCGAAGATCGCTGACGGATCTGATGAGAACTTCTGCGGCACGATCACTTGAACACCGCTCTTGTGGGGTTCGATTTGTGGCGGACGACGTGTCGCCTCCAATTTGCGCACCACGCACGCCGCATATTCCTGCGGCTTTTTCCCGGAAATCACCACCAAAGTGGGTGGCGTCTGCTTGATATCTGCAACCGAAGCACACCCAGCGATCGCCAAGGCCAGCACCAACACACTCCACTTCATACTAAAACCTCCGATAAAGACCCTACGACAGCAGGCATGGGAAATTTCTCCCGACAACGTAGGATTTATCTCTGATTACTCGGTAAATAACTGTTTTAAATTGTCGAACTCATCGACGACGGCGCGATAATAAACGCGCTGGGGCTGATAAACTCCATCTTAATCTACGTATCGTTCTGATTTTTCAGAAAAAGCCCTTCTGGAGACACCCCATGAAATTCATCCATCAGCGTGAGCACCTTAACGAGGGAGACATTGTCGTCATCGAATGCTCGCAGACCTGCAACATCCGCCTGATGAGCGATGCGAATTTTCGCAGCTTCAAGAACGGCGGTCGTCATACCTACCACGGCGGCGCGTTCGACAAATTCCCGGCGAAAATCACCGCTCCCAGCACCGGTTTCTGGAACATCACCTTGGATGTGGTCACACGCCGCGCCATCAGTGTGACCCGCAAACCCGCGCTGTCCCACAAGATTCGCATCGTTCGTCGCACCAGCACCAAGCTGAGCTGACCCGCATACCCGCAAGGAAAAAATGCCGTGAACACCACAACCAAATACGTCATCAAGTACAAGCTCAACGGCGAACGTCGCTTCGAATTTGCCCAGTTGACCAGCAACAGCGTCGAGGAAGCCAAGCAGGCGCTGGCGAAAATTCACGATGCAAGCGACGAAATTACTGACATCAATGTGAGCAAGGCGCTGTAAGCCATGCCCGGCCCTACTGCCGATCTGTTCACCGATGACGCCCTGCAACAACCCGCAAGGCGCGAACAGATTGGCGAGCAGTCCTACGTTCTGAGGGGTTACGCCCTGCCCTGGATTGAGCGTTTACTGCCTGAGTTGCGGCGTGTCCTGGCCCAGTCGCCGTTTCGGCAGATGGTCACGCCTGGCGGCTTTACCATGTCGGCCGCGCTGAGCAGTTGCGGCAAACTGGGCTGGACCACCGACATCGCGGGCTATCGCTACAGCCCTTATGATCCGCGTAGCCTGCGACCCTGGCCACCCATGCCCGACGCATTGCGCGAGCTGGCCATATCGGCGGCAAGTGCTGCAGGTTTCAGCGATTTTTCACCGGATGCCTGCCTGATCAACCGCTATGTGCCCGCAGCGAAGATGTCTTTGCACCAGGACAAGAACGAGCGGTGCTATGACGCGCCCGTGGTGTCGATCTCCCTTGGCCTGCCGGCGGTTTTCCTGTTCGGCGGTCACCAGCGCAGTGACAAGACGCAAAGGATTTCCCTGTTCCACGGCGATGTGGTGGTCTGGGGCGGTGTGGATCGCCTGCGCTACCATGGGGTGATGCCCATTCAGGAAGGCGTGCACCCGATCATGGGGCCGCAACGAATCAACCTGACCTTTCGCACCGCGGGTTGATTTGACCGCAAGCTTCGGAGTGTTGGGCGTGCCTCGCAGGGTTAATCTGCCAACGACCGCTCAAGAGTACTGGCCATGAACACTCCACTCGATCCGCGCTGGGCCGCCATTGTCGCCAGGGATGCCAAGGCCGACGGACTGTTTGTCTACGGCGTGAAAACCACCGGTGTGTATTGCCGCCCCAGCAGCGCCTCACGCTTGCCGCGCCCGGAAAATATCGAATTCTTCGACACCCCGGCGCAAGCCGAGGCCGCGGGTTACCGCCCCAGCCGCCGTGTCGCCGGTGACCAGACCCAACTGGCCGCCCGTCATGGTCAGTTGATCGCCGACGCGTGTCGCCAGATAGAACAGGCCGAAACAGCCCCTGCCCTTGCCGCTCTCGCCCAAAAGGCCGGCTTGAGTTCGTTCCATTTTCACCGTGTGTTCAAAGCCGTCACCGGCCTCACGCCCAAGGGTTACGCCCGCGCCCTGCGCTCGCGCAAGGTCCGTGATGGCCTCAAGGGCGCGCAGTCGGTCACCGAGACGCTGTACGACGCCGGTTTCAATTCCAACAGCCGCTTTTATGAAGCGGCTGATCAATTGCTCGGCATGAAACCGCGCGATTACAAGGCCGGCGGCGCCAATAACCTGATTCGTTTTGCCGTGGGACAATGTTCGCTCGGGGCAATTGTGGTGGCGCAAAGTCAACGCGGCGTGTGCGCGATTTTACTGGGCGACGACCCGGACGCGCTGATGCGCGACCTGCAGGACCAATTCCCCCAAGCCGACCTGGTCGGCGCCGATCGCAACTTCGAACAACTGGTCGCCCACGTCGTGGGGTTTGTCGAAGCCCCTGCCCTGGGCCTGGAGCTGCCGCTGGATCTGCGCGGTACGGCCTTCCAGGAGCGGGTATGGCAAGCGCTGCGGGAAATTCCGGTGGGCAGCACCGCCAGCTACGCGCAGATTGCCCAGCGTATCGGTGCGCCGACCTCCTCTCGCGCTGTGGCACAGGCCTGCGGCGCCAATCGCCTGGCCGTGGCAATTCCCTGTCACCGCGTGGTGCGCAGCGACGGCGCGCTGTCCGGCTATCGCTGGGGCGTAGAGCGCAAGCGCAGGTTGCTGGAGCGCGAAACGCCGGGTTGAACCCGCTGCACAAAGCACTGCCCTCGTCCAGTGAATAAAACAGACTGGCCGGGCGTCCAGGGCCCTGCTAAAACAGCGAAAAGCCTTACTAAAGCTGGAGACGCATCCCATGAGCACTTGGCCAAACACGCGCATTCTCGACCTGCTGGGCATCGAGTTGCCCATCATCCAGGCGCCGATGGCGGGAGCGACCACCACGGCCATGGTGATAGCCGCCAACCAGGCTGGCGCGCTGGGCTCCATGCCTGCGGCGGCGCTGAGCATCGAGCAACTGCGCGAAGCGTTGACTGTCATTCGCCAAGCCAGCACCGGCCCGCTCAACGTCAACTTTTTCTGCCATCAGCCGCCTGAAGCCGATGAAGAGCGCGACCGGCGCTGGAAAACTCTGCTGGAACCCTACTACCGCGAACTGGGCGCCGATTTCGACGCGCCGACCCCGGTATCGAATCGCGCGCCCTTCAATGAGGCGGCGTGTGAAGTGGTTGAAACCTTGCGCCCTGAAGTGGTCAGTTTCCATTTTGGCTTGCCGGAACAATCCTTGCTGGACCGAGTAAAAGCCACCGGCGCCAAGGTGCTGTCCTCGGCCACGACGGTCGAGGAAGCGATCTGGCTTGAGGCCCACGGTTGTGACGCCGTGATTGCGATGGGCATTGAAGCCGGCGGGCACCGTGGCATGTTTCTCAGCGATGACCTCAACAGCCAGATCGGCCTGATGGCGCTGCTGCCGCAAGTTGTCGATGCCGTCAGCGTGCCGGTGATTGCGGCCGGCGGTATCGCAGATGCGCGCGGGATGGTCGCAGCGTTTGCCCTGGGCGCCTCGGCCGTGCAGATCGGTACGGCGTACCTATTTACGCCCGAAGCCAGCGTCAGCGCCTCCCATCACCAAGCGTTGCGACATGCCCAAGCCAGTGAAACCGCGCTCACCAACCTGTTCACCGGTCGTCCGGCGCGGGGCATTGTCAACCGCGTGATGCGCGAACTGGGCGCGATCAACCCCGCCGCGCCGGCCTTCCCCCGGGCCGGAGGTGCGCTGATTCCGCTCAGGGCCAAGGACGAAGCGGGCTTCAGCAACCTGTGGGCAGGCCAGGCCTTGCGTCTGGGCAGTGAACGTTCAACGTATGACCTGACCCGCCTGCTGGCTGAACAGACCTTGTTCAAAATGCGGTAGAGCCTGGGCGCCTGCGCAACGTGGCGCTGTACCGGCAGCAGGCAACCGCTATATATTCACCTACATAGCGGTGAAGCGCCGCCTATCTTCAAGGAGTTGCTACATGATGATCCGCGCCTCGCGCCTGGCCCCGCTGCTTGCTGCCTTTGCCCTGGGCCCGGTGCATGCCGACGAGGTGCAAGTGGCCGTCGCCGCCAACTTCACCGCGCCGATCCAGGCCATTGCCGCCGATTTCGAAAAAGACACCGGCCACAAGCTGATCGCAGCCTTCGGCGCCACGGGCCAGTTCTATACCCAGATCAAGAACGGTGCGCCGTTCGACGTGTTCCTCAGTGCCGACGACACCACCCCGCAAAAACTCGAGGCCGAAGGCGATACCGTGAAGGGTTCGCGCTTTACCTACGCAGTGGGCACCCTGGCCCTCTGGTCCGCGAAGGACGGCTACGTGGACGCCAACGGTGAAGTGCTCGAGCACAACGGGTTCAAACACTTGTCCATCGCCAACCCGAAAGCTGCGCCGTATGGCTTGGCCGCCACCCAGGTCCTGGCCATCAAAGGCTTGACCGACAAGGTCAAGAACAAGCTCGTCGAAGGCCAGAACATCACCCAGGCCTATCAATTTGTATCCACCGGCAACGCCGAGCTGGGCTTTGTGGCGTTGTCGCAGATCTATAAGGACGGCAAGCTTTCCAGCGGTTCGGCCTGGATCGTGCCGTCATCCTTGCACGATCCAATCAAACAGGACGCCGTGATACTCAACAAAGGCAAGGACAGCGCGGCCGCCAAGGCCCTGGTCGACTACCTCAAAGGGCCCAAGGCCGCTGCGGTGATCAAGTCCTACGGTTACGAGCTGTAAATGCCGCTGACGAGCGCCGATTTTTCCGCGATCTGGCTGACGGTGAAACTGGCATCACTGACCACGGTGATCCTGTTGCTGATCGGTACGCCGATCGCCCTGTGGCTGTCGCATACCCGTTCATGGTGGCGCGGGCCCATAGGCGCGATCGTCGCACTGCCACTGGTGTTGCCGCCGACGGTCATCGGTTTTTACCTGCTGTTGGCCATGGGCCCCCATGGCTACGTCGGCCAGTTCACCCAATGGCTGGGCCTGGGCACCCTGACCTTCAGCTTCGCCGGGCTGGTGATTGGCTCGGTGATCTACTCCATGCCCTTCGTCGTGCAGCCGTTGCAGAACGCATTTTCAGCAATCGGCACGCGCCCGCTGGAAGTGGCAGCGACTTTGCGCGCAGGTCCCCTGGACAGGTTTTTTACGGTAATCCTGCCGCTGGCACGCCCAGGTTTTATTACCGCCTCGATTCTGGGTTTTGCCCATACCGTCGGCGAGTTCGGCGTGGTGCTGATGATCGGCGGCAATATCCCGGACAAGACCCGCGTGGTGTCGGTGCAGATCTACGACCACGTCGAAGCCATGGAATACGCCCAGGCTCACTGGCTTGCCGGGGCAATGGTGGTGTTCGCGTTCCTCGTGTTGCTGGCGCTGTATTCCAGCCGTAAAACCAAGCCGGGCTGGAGCTGATCGATGATTGAGGTACGCCTGCAACTGAAGTATTCCGGCTTTGCGCTGGATGTGGAACTGCAATTGCCTGGCCGTGGCGTCACTGCCCTTTTTGGCCCATCCGGTTCCGGCAAGACGACCTGCCTGCGCGCTGTCGCAGGGCTGGAGCGCGCCGAGAGCGGGTTCGTGCAGATCAACGGTGAGCTCTGGCAGGACAGCCGTAACCGAGTGTTTGTGCCGCCGCATAAACGCGCCTTGGGCTACGTGTTCCAGGAGGCGAGCCTGTTTCCCCATCTCTCGGTGCGGGCCAATCTGGAATTTGGCTTCAAGCGCATCCCACGCGCGCAGCGGCGCGTGGAGATGGCCCACGCCACCGAGTTGCTGGGTATCGCTCAGTTGCTTGAGCGCAACCCGCAACACCTCTCTGGCGGCGAACGCCAGCGCGTCGGCATCGCCCGTGCGTTGCTCACCAGCCCCCAACTGTTGCTGATGGATGAACCCCTGGCAGCGCTCGACAGCCAGCGTAAAAACGAAATCCTGCCTTACCTCGAACGCCTGCACGACGAGCTCGATATCCCGGTGCTGTATGTCAGCCATGCCCAGGACGAAGTGGCGCGGCTGGCGGATCACCTGGTCGTGCTCAGCGAAGGCAAGGTATTGGCCAGCGGGCCAATCGGCGAAACACTGGCGCGGCTCGATCTACCCCTGGCGCGGGGCGACGATGCCGGTGTGATCGTCACTGGCAGCGTGATCGGTTACGACGATCACTATCAGCTACTCACCCTCCAACTGCCCGGTTGCCCCTTGCAGATACGCGTGGCCCACACGCCGATGGCCCTGGGCCAACAGCTGCGGGTCAAGATCCAGGCGCGGGACGTGAGCCTCAGCCACCAGGCGCAGGCACACAGCAGCATCCTCAACCGCCTGCCGGTCACGGTGATCCAGGACGTCGCAGCGGATAACAACGCCCATGTGCTGGTGCGCCTGGAGGCCGCTGGCACGCCGCTGCTAGCGCGCATCACGCGGTTTTCCCGAGACCAGCTGCAGGTGCAGCCAGGCCAGGTGCTGTGGGCGCAGATCAAGGCGGTGGCGGTGCTGGCCTAAACCATTTGGCACGACCGCAGGGCGCTGCGGTCAATCAGACATACCGGCCTGATCCGTTGCCAAGGAACCCGCACATGCCCGACTCTTCGCTGCCCGTCGATCTGCCTCGCGACTTGCACTACGTTGACGACACCCAACCCGGAATCCGCCGCAAGAAACTGCGCGGCAAATTCCAGTATTTCGGCCCCGACGGCGAGCGCATCACCGATGCCGATGAGATCAAGCGCCTCAATGCCCTGGCGGTACCGCCTGCTTATACCGATGTGTGGATCTGCGCCGACCCGCGCGGGCACCTGCAAGCCACCGGCCGCGACGCCCGTGGCCGCAAGCAGTACCGCTACCATACGCGCTGGCGCGAAGTGCGTGACAGTGACAAGTACGCGCGGTTACAGGCGTTCGGCAACGCCTTGCCCAAGTTGCGCAAGCAGCTGGAGGCACAGATCGCCGAGCCTGGGTTCACCCGCGAAAAAGTGCTGGCCACGGTGGTGATGCTGCTCGATGCCACACTGATTCGTGTCGGCAACGTCCAGTATGCCCGAGAGAACAAATCCTTCGGCCTGACCACCCTGCGCAACCGCCACGTGGACATCAAGGGCAGCGAGATCAAGTTCCAGTTTCGCGGCAAGAGCGGCGTGGAGCATCAAATCAGCGTCAAGGACCGGCGCCTGGCGAATGTGGTCAAGCGTTGCATGGAACTGCCGGGGCAGAACCTGTTCCAGTACCTGGACGAAGACGGCGAGCGCCATACCGTCAGCTCCCAGGACGTCAACGCCTACCTGCACAGCCTCACCGGCGAAGACTTCACCGCCAAGGACTACCGCACCTGGGCCGGCACGGCCATGGCGCTGGCGGTGTTACGCGAGCTGGCGTGGCAGCCGGAGTCCGACGCCAAGCGGCATGTGGTCGCCATGGTCAAGGACGTCGCCCGGCAGTTGGGCAATACCCCCGCCGTGTGCCGCAAGTGCTATATCCACCCGGCGGTGCTCGAACATTTTACCCTGGGTGAGTTGTCCAAGCTGCCCAAGCCACGGGTGCGCAAGGGTCTGAAAGCCGAAGAAGTCGCCCTGGCCATTTTCCTTGAACAACTGGTCGCAGACTTGCCCGCGCAAGCCAAGGTGGGTTAGCCTCTGCCTCCCTTCTGACTCACGGGACGATTGCCGACGTGAACAACTAAGCCTTCCAAAATGTATATGCAACGAGCCGCCTGGCGCACTTGTTGGCCTGTTCGACATTTTCATGGAGGTGCTGATGACTCACGTCAACCGGCCGCCCGCATTGGTTTCCCTGCAACACCTGTCTTTCCAGTTCGCCAATGGCGAAACCTTGCTGGAAGACCTTAATTTGTCCATCGACCAGACGCCCACCGGGATCGTCGGCCGCAACGGCCGCGGCAAAAGTATTCTGGCGCAATTGATGGCCGGCATCCTGCAGCCCTCCTCTGGTACGCTGAAGGCGCCCGCCGACGTGGCCTACGTTGCGCAGAATGTGGTGGTTCCTGCGGGTGCAACGGTAGCGGACATCACCGGCACTGCCCCGTGCCTGGCCGCGCTTGAGCGCATGGCTCGGGGCGAAGGCCTGAACGGTGACCTGGAACTGATCGATGATCGCTGGGACCTTGCCGAACGCCTGCGCCTGGCCCTGGATGCAGCGGGACTGACCGCGCTGAGCGCGGCTTCTTGCGCCGATCAGCTCAGCGGTGGTCAATTGGCCAGGGTCGCGCTGATCGGTGCATGGCTGGCGGCGCCGCAGCTGCTGATCCTCGATGAGCCCAGTAACCACCTGGACCGTCTCGGGCGTGCCTGGCTGCTGCAGCAAGTGCAGGATTGGCGCGGCGGCCTGGTGGTGGTCAGTCATGATCGGCAGTTGCTTAACACGATGGGCCGGATCATCGAGCTTTCGCCCCTGGGCGTGCAGGTATACGGCGGCAACTTCGATGCCTATCTTAAGCAACGCGACGCCCAACAGCAGGCGGCCGTCGCAACGTGGGAGTACGCCCGCGAGCAGCGCAGCCGCGAACGTCGACGCTTGCAAAAGGAGCATGACAGCCTGCAGCGCAACGCGGCGCGCTCACGCAAACAGGCAGAGACCGCCAACGTCGACCGGTTCACCAAGTCGCGATGGAAAAGCGCAGCCACGCAAATAGTAAGCACAATGGGGCAGCGCCCATCAGGATCAGAAAAACACACTCGATGCGCAGGTGCGCCAGGCTTACGAGCGTGTGGTAGACGAGACGCCCACCCTGCTGGCCTTAGCCGGTTCGGCAGTGGCCAACGGTCGCCAGGTGCTGAGCCTGCAACACGCGCAGCTGCCCTGGCTGGACCCGCTGGCACCTTCAACCTATGTGACCCTTGAGCTGGCCGGCCCCGTGCGCGTGGCGGTGCGCGGGCCGAACGGTTGCGGTAAATCCACCTTGCTCAAGCTGCTTGCCGGCCAATGGCAAGCGGTCAGTGGCAACTGCACGGTAGCGCTGCCGTGCGCGTATATCGACCAGCAACTGACCCTGCTGGACGATCAGCGCAGCGTTGTCGAACAGCTCAACCTGCTCGACACGCCGCTGGTCGAAGCCGAACTGCGCACGCGCCTGGCCTTGCTGCAACTGGATGCCTCACGGGTGACCCGGCGGGCAGATCAACTCAGTGGTGGCGAACGGTTGAAAGCGGCCATGGCGATCGCGGCGTGGCGCGGGGTACCGGCGCAACTGCTGCTGTTGGACGAGCCGACCAACCACCTGGACCTGGAGACAGTGATTGCCTTTGAGCAAGCCTTGAAGGGTTTTACGGGAGCGGTGGTGGCGGTGTCACACGATGAGGCGTTCCTGCGGGCGATCGAGCCCAGCCATTACTTGAGCTGGTACAGCAGCGGTTGGCGCCTGGAGCCTGTGTGAGGTGATTGCGCGCCCAGGCAAAGCGCCCTAGGGTAGTGGCCGGATAACCTCACTGGAAACCGGCCCTATGCTGCCTTCGCCCTCCAAGCCTTACGCCAATGCCGCGCTCGCCCATCGACAGCGCTGGCGCGGGCGTGTGGGCCTGGCGCTGGTGGCCGGTTTGTCGGTGCTGGCGGGCATGACCGATGCGATTGGTTTCATGGCCAGCGGCGATTTTGTCTCGTTCATGAGCGGCAACACCACGCGCCTGGCGGTAGCCATCAGTGCCGGTGACCTCGGCCTGACCGGACGCTTGCTGCTGCTGGTCGCGACCTTCATCGCTGGCAACGCCTTGGGCGTGGTGGTCAGCCGCCTCAGCAAGCGGCATGCGCTGCCCTTGTTGCTGAGCATCGGCGCGCTGCTCTGCGGCGCGGCGCTGCTGCCCGGGGCCGATACATTGCCGGCGCTGTTGGCGGCAATCATCGCCATGGGCATGCTCAACGCGGCCGTCGAGCAAGTGAACGGCGTGCCCGTGGGGCTTACGTATGTGACGGGGGCGCTTTCGCGTTTCGGGCGCGGGCTGGGCCGCTGGCTGCTGGGCGAACGCCGCAATGGCTGGCGCATGCAGCTGATACCCTGGGCGGGAATGTTTGTCGGCGCCGTGTTCGGAGCGTTGCTGGAGCAGCGAATCGGCCTGCGCGCACTCTGGGTCAGCGGTGGCCTGGCTGGGCTATTGGGGCTGGCGACCCTGGCGATTCCCCGGCGCTGGCAGCTGGGCTACATGCCACGCTGAACAGGGGCAGGTAAACAAGGTGCCCGCCCGACGTTTAAGCCTCGACATCCGTGTACCGGTAAAGAGCCATCACGTCGGGCGAGCGGGTGAATAATAAGCCAACCCCCGACGGCTGTCCCGTCAGGCGTTGACTAAGTTGACGAGGGCAACGTATTACAGACAAGTGGCAAGAGCAGCCAGGCGGCGCTTGGCCGGCATCGTGTCTTCTGCGGCGTAGTACTTGACGGTAGAACCTGCACCCGTGCTCAGCACATCCACAAAGTAGTCACCGCCGGTGGTGTACACCGTAAAGCCGCCTGCCTCGGTGGCTTCCTTGAACCCGCCGGCGTCGACGCCAAACACGCTTTCGTCCTGCCAGCCGTACTGGATGCATTGGGCAACCACCAGGGTGGCCTTGTCTGACGTCATGCTCTTATAGGGGTTGCCCGTGCGCGCCTCTTTCATCTTCGAACCCGCGCAACCGGCCAGCGTCGCCAGCATCAATGCGCCTATAACCACTTTATGCATGCCCATGCTTCCTTGGAAAAACCGTGACTCTACCATTGCGCCACCGCCAACTGGCGCGCCGATGAACTTTGTTTCACTGTGAAAGGAAAACCGGCGGCCTATAGTGGCCAAGCTCATTTTCAAGAAGTCTTCCTTCTGCCCGCCCTCCCGCGGGCTTTTTTTCGCCTGCGGTTCAGAGCCACCAGCGCAACAGGTAAAACAGCGCCATGCTCGACAGCACGGTGATCAGCACGCTGCGCGTCCACACCATCAGCGCCACAGCGCTGATTCCGGCCAGCAAGTAGGGGTTGCTCGGGCTCAGGTTGAGTTGGTGGTCTTTGATGAAAATAATCGGCCCGCAAATAGCGGTGAGCATGCCGGGCACGGCGAACCCCAGGAACTCTCGCGCGCCCCGATTGAGCCGCACCGGCAGGCGCGGTTCGAGAAACAGGTAGCGATTGAAAAACACCACCAGCCCCATGCCCACAATCATCAGGTAAATCATCGCTGCCCTACTCCCAGACGTTTGCAGGCGAACCCGGCACTCATGCCCAGCACCCCGGAGACCACCACCGCTGATTCCCACTGCAGGTAACTGAGCCACACCGAGCACAACAGCGCAACGGCGACGCACACCACCGTCGGCACGTCGCGCACCACCGGTGTGATCAGGGCGATAAAGGTCGCGGCAATCGAAAACTCCAGCCCCAACTGGTCCAGGCCGGGAATGCTCTTGCCCAGCACAATGCCGGCCAGCGTGAACAGGTTCCAAATGATGTAGAACGTCAGGCCGACGCCCAGGGCATACCAGCGATTGAAGGTCTGGCGGTCATAGTGGTTGACCAGGGCAAAGAACTCGTCGGTCAACAGGAACCCCAGGCTCATGCGCCAGCGGACGTTGAGCGAGGACAGCGTGGGGCGCATGTGCATGCCGTAGAGCAGATGTTGGGAGGTCAGCAGCAAGGTGGTCAGCACAATAGAGATCAGGCTGGCGCCACTTTTGACCATGCCGATCGCCACCAACTGAGCCGCGCCGGCGAACACGATGGCGGACAACCCTTGGGCTTGCAGCGGGGTGAATTGTGCATCAATGGCCATCGAGCCCGCGAGCAACCCCCAAGGGGCACAAGCCAGGGACAATGGAATGACAGCGATTGCGCCACGCGCGAATGCGCTGTGAGGTAGGGCAGTAGGCATGAACTGGGCTCATCGACAAACAGTCGACAAGCATGCCAGCGCACCAAGGCGCTTGTCTTGAACGATCTTGCTCAGGCGAGTTTTACCGAAACCAGTTCCACCGAGTCGCGCGCTTCGCGCAATTCATAGGCGTCCTGATTCAGCCGGTGAATGGTGTTGAGCAGGCGCTGGCGCAGCACCTCATCGCCGAGTTTTTCGACGGCACGCATCAGGTCGAACGCCGCGGTTTCGTTATTATCCGCGACGGAATCCAGGGTCTTGCGCAGGTTGCGGGTGGCTCGGGTCACGCGAAATTTTCCTTCATCAGCAATGGGCAGGCACTTTAGGACATTCATGTTTCAGTTTAATTTCAACCACTTGTGGTTGATCATCGGGTCGTTGATCCAGGTCAACCGAAATCAGGATTTGCCTTACAGGTAGGCCGCATACCTGTAGGCCCCCTGCTCTGCTTCCACACTGTTCAAATAGCTGGCCGATACCCCTGGAGCGCGGCAGCTGCTTTTGATTCTGCGCAACGGCGAACTTTACGTGTACGAACTGATCCATGCCTTGGATCACAGCCAGCCAGGGTTGCAAAACGACGCACTGCGTCGGCATGCAATGGGCGACAGACCACAACGGGCCAGCCCCTGCTGCTGTGCCATCGGAGCGTTAATTCATGCTTGTCGCAATTGCAATTTTCATCCTCACCATCGTGCTGGTCATCTGGCAGCCCAAAGGCCTGGGCGTTGGCTGGAGCGCCAGCCTGGGTGCGATCCTGGCCCTGGCGTGCGGAGTGATCAGCCTGGCGGATATTCCGGTGGTGTGGCACATCATCTGGAACGCCACCGGCACCTTTGTCGCGCTGATCATCATCAGCCTGTTGCTTGATGAAGCCGGATTCTTTGCCTGGACTGCGCTGCATGTGGCGCGCTGGGGGCGTGGCCGCGGCCGTCGACTGTTTGCCTATATGGTGCTGTTGGGCGCGCTGGTGTCCGCACTGTTCGCCAATGACGGCGCGGCGCTGATCCTCACCCCGATTGTGATGTCGATGCTGCTGGCCCTGCGCTTTTCCCCGGCGGCGACGCTGGCATTCGTCATGGGCGCCGGCTTCATTGCCGACACAGCGAGCCTGCCCTTGGTGGTGTCGAACCTGGTCAACATCGTCTCGGCGGATTACTTCAAGATTGGCTTCAACGAATACGCCGCCGTCATGGTGCCGGTGAATCTGATCAGCGTGGCCGCGACCCTGGCGGTACTGATGTGGTTTTTCCGTCGCGACATCCCGCACACCTACGACCCGGCCGAACTGGAAGAGCCCGCCAGTGCCATCCACGACCGTGCGACCTTTCGCGCCGGCTGGTGGGTGCTGGGTATATTGCTGGTGGGCTGCTTCGCGCTGGAACCGCTGGGCATTCCCATCAGTGCGATTTCGGCGGTATGCGCCGTGCTGCTCCTGGTGATCGCCGCCAAGGGGCACCAGATTTCCACGCGCAAAGTTCTCAAGGACGCGCCGTGGCAGATCGTGATCTTTTCCCTGGGTATGTACCTGGTGGTGTACGGCTTGCGTAACGCCGGCCTGACTGACTACCTGGCCACCTGGCTCGACACCTTCGCAGGCTTCGGCGTGTGGGGCGCGGCGATGGGTACTGGCGTGCTGACGGCGCTGTTGTCTTCGGCGATGAACAACCTGCCGACGGTGTTGATCGGCGCACTGTCCATCGAATCCAGCCATGCCGTGGGCGTGGTCAAGGACGCGATGATCTACGCCAACGTAATCGGCAGCGACCTGGGCCCGAAAATCACCCCTATCGGCAGCCTGGCGACGTTGCTGTGGCTGCATATCCTGGCGCGCAAAGGCATCACCATCACCTGGGGTTACTACTTCAAGGTCGGGATTGTGCTGACCGTGCCGGTGCTGTTGATTACCCTCGCTGCCCTCGCCTTGCGCCTGAGTGTCTAGGGAACGCTGCGCAGCCGATGGAAATCCCTCTGCACACTGACGTATGCTCGCGCACTTTCTCGGAAGGACGCGAGCATGCTGACCATCTTCTTCTCTGCGCTGGTTTTCGGTTTTGTGTTTTGTCTCTCCCCCGGCGCGGTGCTCGCTGAGACCCTGCGCCGTGGCTTGCTCCAAGGCTTCACCCCGGCACTGCTGGTACAGATTGGCTCGCTGGTGGGCGACGCGGTGTGGGCGGTCATCGGCCTGACTGGCATCGCGCTGTTGATCCAGCATGACGCGGTGCGCGTGCCGCTGACGGTGATCTGTGCGCTGTACCTGGCCTGGCTGGGCCTGCGCAGCCTGATTGATGCCTGGCAGTTACCGCAAGTCGAGGATGCGCCCGCAAGCTCCGCAAAAAACGCCCTGGCCGTGGGCGCGGCGATCTCCCTGGCCAATCCGAAGAACATCGTTTACTGGGGCGCCTTGGGCAGCGCGTTGTCAGGCATCGTCGGCACCACCCCGAGCCATGGGCAAACGCTGATGTTTTTTGCAGGCTTCATGCTGGCATCGGTGGTGTCATGCTTTTTGACCGCCGCCCTGGTCAACGTATTGCGCAAGAACGCTTCGCCGACTTGGCAGCGCGTCAGCTATGGCGCCTGCGGCGTGATATTGCTCTACCTGGCCATTCTCGCAGCGCAAGGTATTTGAAGTTATATAGGCAGTCACTTAACTGAATGAACTCTGAACATCCGCTAATTTAATTAACCATGCGTTGACATTCTGTAATTGCCTGAGTAAATTCCCCCTGCCCGCAACTGGGGCCTTTTTTAAACCTCACAAAAGAAGCCAATGGACACAGTATCTAGTCGCTGTCCGAGCACCGCCTCCGCGGGCGTCGGGCGCCAAACCCAGAACATGACGGGACTCGCCTTCCAGGTCCGGTAAGCTGCGCTAGAGCTTGATGCTCCACCGTAACTGCCTCGCCGGTCGCTTGTCCGGTCCCGAGGTGTGTTATGACCTTCAAAACCCTTGTTTTACCTGATGTACCTACGCTGGCCGCAGCCCTGCGAGCCAAGCTGTGCCGTGCGCCCGCAGGCTTTTCGCAAGCCCGTGCGGGCTTTGCCTTATCTTCCCTTCAAGTACGCCCGGCTCGCCCGCTGGCGCACTGGCGTGTCTGCCCTGAAAGCGGCCAGCTGGTGCAGCATTGGGATCATGCCGACCCTCAAGACCCGCAGAGACCCAAGGTTTCCAGCCTGGCGCAAGCTGGCGTGATGCTCGCCTTTTATATGAGCGTTCGCGCCGCCTGACCTGACTGGAAACAGCAACTTTCTTATTGATGTTCTGGAGTTCCTTATGAACCTATCCAGTCGTAGCTCGCTGCGCGAAAGTTAATTAACTCACCGCCAGCGGGCACTGTAAAAGTTACACAGACTTCTATTTAAACCGATCGCGAAGTTCGCGGCTCGGCATGCTTTCGCTCGCCTGTCTTCAGGTAAGTATCGGGTATGTTTTGTCGAGAGTTGGCGACAGGAGTACAGACATGAGCGCCGTAAAAAACACGCCACTGCACAACAAAAAAACCACCGACGACGGCACCAGGCTGTCGATGCGCGCCGCCCGCGAAGCCCAGAATGGCCTGTCGGCCACCTTGGCCAACGTACGCGCCACCCGGGACGGCCTGACCGAACTGGACGCCTCGGCGCGCCTGCAACGGGAAGGCTACAACGAGGTGGCACATGACAAGCCGCCTCACGCCATCGTGCAGTTCCTGCAGGCACTGAACAATCCCTTCATCTATGTCTTGCTGACCCTGGGCGTAATCAGCTTTATCACCGACTGCTGGCTGCCCATGCAGGACGGCGAAGAGGCCGACCCCACCAAGGTCATCATTATCATGACCATGGTACTGCTGAGCAGCCTGCTGCGTTTCTGGCAGGAACACCGCTCGGCCAAGTCCGCCGAGGCGCTTAAAGCCATGGTGCGCACCACCGCCACCGTGCTGCGCCGCGAGCAGGTTGGCGCCGGGCCGGCCCTGCGCGAAGTGCCGATGCGCGACCTGGTAGCCGGTGACATCGTGCAGCTGTCGGCTGGCGACATGATCCCCGCCGACATCCGCCTGATCGAATCGCGCGATCTGTTTATCAGCCAGGCGGTGCTGACCGGCGAAGCCCTGCCGGTGGAGAAATACGACACCTTGGGCGATGTCACGCAAAAGTCCGCATCGCCCCTGCCTGCCGGCCAGGGCAACCTGCTGGACCTGCCCAACATCTGCTTTATGGGCACCAACGTGGTCAGCGGCCGGGCGACCGCCGTGGTGGTTGCCACCGGGCCGCGCACGTATTTCGGCTCGCTGGCCAAGGCGATTGTCGGCTCACGGGTGCAAACCGCGTTCGATCGCGGCGTGAACAGCGTCAGCTGGCTGCTGATCCGCTTCATGCTGGTGATGGTGCCGATCGTGTTCTTCCTCAATGGCTTCTCCAAAGGAGACTGGGGCGATGCCTTCCTGTTCGCCCTTGCGGTCGCCGTTGGCCTGACCCCGGAAATGCTGCCGATGATCGTCAGCGCCAACCTGGCCAAGGGCGCCACGGCCATGGCCAAGCGCAAAGTGGTGGTCAAGCGCCTCAATGCGATCCAGAACTTCGGCTCCATGGACGTGCTGTGCACCGACAAGACCGGCACTCTGACCCAGGACAAGATTATCCTCGAACACCACGTCAACGCCTGCGGTCAGCGTGATGATGCGGTGCTGTCCCTGGCCTGGCTCAACAGCTTTCACCAGAGCGGCATGAAAAACCTGATGGACCAGGCCGTGGTGCAGTTCGCCGAACGCAACCCCAAGTTCCAGGTGCCGTTTGCCTACAGCAAGGTCGATGAGTTGCCGTTCGATTTCGTGCGTCGGCGCCTGTCGATCATGGTCAAGGACGCTGCCGGCGATCATTTGCTGGTGTGCAAGGGCGCCGTGGAAGAGATGCTGGGCATTTGCACCCACACCATGGAAGACGGCGCCGCCGTGCCTCTGGATGAGCGCCGCCGCGAGCAGTTGCTGGCGATCGCCAATGACTACAACGAGGACGGTTTCCGCGTACTGGTAGTAGCCACCCGCACCATTCCGAAAGCGCTGGCACGTGAGCAGTACACCACCGCCGACGAACGTAACCTGGTGATCCATGGCTTCCTGACCTTCCTCGATCCACCAAAGGAAAGCGCCGGCCCGGCGATTGCCGCACTGCAGCAAATCGGCGTGGCAGTCAAAGTCTTGACCGGCGACAACGCGGTGGTCACCAGCAAGATCTGCCGCCAGGTGGGCCTCGAGCCAGGCCAACCGTTGCTGGGGGTGGAAATCGAAGCGATGGACGACGCCACCCTGCTGCGCCGGGTGGAGGAGCGCACGGTGTTCGCCAAGCTGACGCCGCTGCAGAAATCGCGGGTGCTCAAGGCGCTGCAAGCCAACGGCCACACGGTCGGTTTCCTCGGCGACGGGATCAACGATGCGCCTGCGCTGCGCGATGCCGACGTGGGTATTTCGGTGGACAGCGGCACGGACATCGCCAAGGAGTCGGCCGACATCATCCTGCTGGAAAAGAGCCTGATGGTGCTGGAAGAAGGCGTGCTCAAGGGCCGCGAAACCTTCGGCAATATCATGAAGTACCTGAACATGACCGCCAGCTCCAACTTTGGCAACGTGTTCTCGGTGCTGGTGGCCAGTGCATTCATTCCGTTCATGCCAATGCTGGCCATTCACCTGTTGCTGCAAAACCTGATGTACGACATCTCCCAACTGGCGCTGCCGTGGGACAAGATGGACAAGGAATACCTGGCCAAACCGCGCAAGTGGGATGCGAAAAACATCGGTCGCTTCATGATCTGGATCGGGCCGACCTCGTCGATCTTCGACATCACCACCTTTGCCCTGATGTGGTACGTGTTCTCGGCCAACAGCGTGGAAATGCAGACCCTGTTCCAGTCCGGCTGGTTTATCGAGGGCCTGCTCTCGCAAACCCTGGTGGTGCATATGTTGCGCACCCGCAAGATCCCGTTCTTCCAGAGCACGGCCGCGTGGCCGGTGTTGATGATGACCTGCATCGTCATTGCCCTGGGCATCTACGTACCGTTCTCGCCGCTGGGCACCCTGGTGGGCCTGCAGCCGCTGCCGCTGGCGTACTTCCCATGGTTGGTGGGCACGCTCCTGGCTTACTGCTGCGTCGCCCAACTGATGAAGACGATCTACATCCGCCGCTTCAAGCAGTGGTACTGATCTCCCCGTTCAAACGGTGGGGGCCGCCCGGCCTTCACCGCGCAACACAAGGATTTACTCATGCGCGTGCTGATCTGTGCAGGTCGTCATTACGCCGACACAAAAAAGTCCCGCCAAGTGCTGGACGCTTACCACCGCCTGCGCCCTGTGCAGGTGCTGATCCATGGCGGCAACCAGTTCCTGGGCAGCGACATCGAGGAATGGGCCCGCGAAATCGGGATCGACGTGGTGCGGTATCCGCCGAACTGGCAACGCCACGGCAAGCAGGCGGAGCGCCAGCGCAACCATTTCATGCTGGCCGACAGCCGCCCCGACGTGATCATCGCCCTGCCGGGCGGTGACG
This sequence comes from Pseudomonas sp. MUP55, assembly GCF_034043515.1. NCBI lineage: Bacteria > Pseudomonadati > Pseudomonadota > Gammaproteobacteria > Pseudomonadales > Pseudomonadaceae > Pseudomonas > Pseudomonas sp. MUP55. The sequence continues at coordinate 3,009,773 of NZ_CP138214.1, forward strand.
ACACCTCGGAACTGGTCTGTCAGGCCAAAGCCACCGGCATTTCGGTGCTGACCGTAGAAAGCTGAATTCAAGCGAGGTGCATCATGCACAAGCAACGCAACCCAAAGCAGGCGAACGGGTTCGCCAACTATCGCGCGCGTCATTCGCGCAACGCGCGCCCTACCCTGCTGCTACTGCCGCCGGCCAAGCGCCGAGCCTTACGCCGTAACCTGATGTTTATCGGGGTGAGCCTGGGCGTTGTCCTGGCGCTCGCGTTCTTCGCCAAAGCTCACGCAGCGGGGGGCGCTTATGTAGTCGACGATGGTGCTATCAACGCTCCTGGAGAATGTAACGTCGACGCCTGGTATACCGCCAATCGGCACGATGGCGGTACACATAACGAGGTGCTTTCACCGGCCTGTACGTTTGACGGCTTGCCATCCGTGCAGTGGGGAACAGCGTTGTCGCGCGCAACTGCCGAAGGAAAAGGCGAGACTCAGGTCAGCCCGCAATTGAAGCTGCAGGTGCTGTCACGGCAAGACCTGGGGCTTGAACTGGCAATTGCCGCCGGGGCGCACTTTGCCCTGGAGAGGCAGCATGCGTTCGATGGCGCTGATTTCAACATGCCGCTGACGTGGCAAGCCCTGGACGCTTTACGTGTGAACCTGAATGCGGGCTGGAGTCATGCCTACAACGACGGCGACCAGAAGCACCTTCTGACGTGGGGCGCGGGGGTTGAGTATCAGCTTGCAGGGGTACTTACGCTGATCGCCGAGCGCTATGGCCAGGAAGGCGGCGATCAGGCATGGCAGGCTGGGCCGCGGTTCCATGTGGGCAAGCTTGTCGACGTGGACCTTGTGGTCGGGCGCAGCCTGATCGGTGAACGTGACCAGTGGCTGACCACAGGTGCGACGCTGAGGTTCTAGGCCTTGGTCTGCTGCTCCAGGTGCAGTTGCAACTGCGGATCGATCTGCAGCTGGGCGGCTAGGTCGTCGAGGTAATTGCGCTCCGCATCCTGCTGATCATCCACCAGCATGACACTGGCCAGATACACCTCGGCCGCCACCGCCGGGTCGCCGGCAAACTCGGCGAAATCCGCAGCATCCAGTGGCTTGGCGACCTCAGCGTCAAGCCACTGCTGCAATTGCGGGTCGTCAGTGTGCTTGCCCAGTTCATTGGAAATCAGCTGCTGCTCTTTCTCATCGATCCGGCCGTCGGCCTTGGCGGCAGCGATCAGTGCACGCAGCACCGCATGGCTGTGGGCTTCGATTTGCGTGCCTGAAAGCTGGTCGGCCGTCTGGAAGGCTGGCTGGGGCTGACTCGCCTGCTGGCTCTGCCAGGCCTGGTACGCCTTGAAAGCCATCATCCCGAGGGACGCCAACGCGGCGTAGTTCATACCGCCTGCGCGCCCTTGCGCCGGGCGCGTCGCCGCGCCACCGCCCAACATGCCGCCGAGCCCACCCAATAACCCCCCCAGACCGCCGCCAGCAGCCGTACCGCCACTGGTACCTTTGAGCAGCCCGCCCAGCAGACCGCCCAGGCCGCCGCCCGAAGAAGCGCCGCCCTGGCCTGCGCCGCGCAACAGTTGTTCCAGTAGATCGCTGGTATTCATGGGTGTCGCCCTCCTGGGCGCATAGTGGCGTTAATCAACCTTAGTCCGCCCTTGATGGAACACCATGACCGCCGGGCGGGCAAGCTTTATGATGGCCCCACCCTGCCACTTAAGGACATACCGGTGAACCGCATCGAGCACATTGCGTTGATGGCCAACTACAACCAGTGGATGAATCGCAAGGTCTACGAAGCCGCTGGCACGCTGACCGACGGGGCGCTGGCCGCTGACCGACAGGCGTTTTTCGGCTCGATCCTCGGCACCCTGAATCACCTGATGCTGGGCGACACAGTCTGGCTCAAGCGCTTTGCCGAGCATCCGACCGCTTTTCCCGCGCTGCTACCCCTGAGCGCCATCGCCACACCCACCGACCTGAGGCAGTTGGCGTTCGCCGACATCCGTGAACTCTCGGCCCATCGCACCTGGCTGGATCAACTGATCCTCAATTGGACCCACGACCTGCAGGAAACCGATCTGGACCAGCCCTTGCGCTACCACAACATGCGCGGCGCAGCTCAAGAGAAACCGTTCTTCGCCCTGCTGCTGCATTTTTTCAATCACCAGACCCACCATCGCGGCCAGGTGACCACGCTGTTGAGTCAGACAGGCGTGGACGTGGGCGATACCGACTTGCTCGCGTTGATTGACTGAACGCGGCATCCGTTTGCAACTGCCGCAAAAAAGTGTGGGAGGACGCTTGCGCCCTCCCACGTTCACTTTTACTCAATCGTCATTGGACACCGGCCTGGCGCGTACCTTATGCGTCGGCAGCGTAGCGGCATAGGCCAGTGCCTGCTCGCGGGAACTGAACGACGCCAACCGGTCCTTATGGGTGCACACCCGCCACGGACCGTAATTGACCTGCACGACTTCGTACCCATTCAGGTGCAGTTTTTTCAGCAGTGGAGCGCTCATAGTCACCTCCGTTTCCTGAGATTTCCAAGCGTTACACGCCCCACCTTACACCCGCTGTCAGCGCAGTGACGACCGTGCGTCGCAGCGATTCATCACTTCACCTTGCTGCTCAACGTGTCCACATTGCGCTTCAAATCATCCAGGCTGCGCTTGAGCCCCTCGATCTCGCTTTTCTGACGATCGATGGTGCTTTTCTGCTCGTCCAACGCACGCTTGAGGCTGGCAACCTGGCTGTCATTGCTGCTGGTGCTGGAGCCATCCTTGCGTTTGAATTCCTCGAAAGCGCGGTCTTGGCCCTCTACTTTGCTCTTGAGGCTCTGCAATTCGCTGAGGCCAACCTTCTGGGCCTCCTGCAACGCCTCGATATCCCTGACTTTAATACTCGACGGTCTCAACACATATCTATCGTCCCCATCCGTCGAGGCACCGGTCAACACGTCCCCCGTCGACGCCTCGAACTGCCCCCACTTCACCGCAACCCCCGCCTGCGCCGGAGCGATTATCGCAGCGCCCAACAGCCCCACCATGCCTGCAGCGATCATCCAAGACTGCATACGGACCTTGCGCATCAACTGACTCCTTAGCGAACTGCCGGGATGGCATATCGCTATGACTGTCATTTGGAGGACTTGTTCCGGGGCTGGGCCTCTATCGTTTGAACACACGAGAAGGCCGCGTAGACCACTGATCTGACAGGTTTTTTCAGATGAATCTTTGTGCAGGAAAGCGTGCGTCGAGGTTGCACCGAAGCGCCTTGATCTATATATTCGCACCCCTGCTGCACCGCGCTACCGCCCGAATGGCGAAACTGGTAGACGCATGGGACTTAAAATCCCCCGCTCGTAAGGGCGTCCCGGTTCGATTCCGGGTTCGGGCACCATAGATATCAAGGGCTTGCCGGGGAAACCTGGGCAGGCCCTTATCTTTTCTGTTCCGCAATTTCACAAACTGTTCCGCAATTCCCCCTCTCCGGCGTCCTGCTGACCGAATTACCACTACCAAAAATCAAGCGAACTACGCGCGCATCCTAAGGCTCTATCAGGAGAAGCCTGGGCATTTCCAGGCCAAACCGCATGGAGCTGAATATGTCTGACGATCTGAACAACCGCGGCCCTCAAGACCGTGCTCGAGTGAACACTTCAGAAGCCTGGGAAGTGAAGCATTGGACGAAGGAATTCGGCGTAACTGAACAGCAGCTCAAAGACGCGGTGAAAGCTGTCGGCCCCATGGTCGACGACGTTCGTAAAAAACTCGGTAAGTGAAACGTGGTATCGCCCTGCGCTGCTGCAGGGCGATTAACCCAACCCCTTCCTGGCGTTCTGCCGACCTCAAAAAATCCATTTAAGCTGCTACGCTATTCACTCCACGGAGGAAAAGCGATGCCGAACACAGATTTACTCCCTTCCCTGCTTTCCAAACTCTACGAGAACCAACTCGCCCTCGAAGCCGCCATTTTAGAACTGTCGAATTGGGTGGGTCAGCACGGTTCTGCCGAGGTGGCTGATAACGTCCGCGGCGCGCTTTTCACCATCGGCCACAACGAAGAATTCATAAAAATGACCCTGGCAGTTTTGCAGACTCCAGAATGAGCTCTACTTGCAGGCAACGGTCCATAACTGGTCCAGCTTGGTGGTATAGCTTTGACTCATCATCTCCCGGCGCATACCCCAGTCAGGATTGGTGGGCACGCTGGCAGATCGAAGCGTACCCCTTCCCCACCGGTCATTGATCTGGTCCAGCACCGTCATAACCCGGGTTGACTCGGCCGGCTGTGAAACTGCGAAAAGATCGTCGGTGTATTCGCCTGGCTGGCACAGGTTGAGCAGCATCACTTCGGCTTTGCTGTAATTGAACCCGGGCCGGAAGATCCTATCGAGCGCATCAACCGCCGCCTTGGTGAGCAAGCGCACGTCGTCGGTGGGATACGGCATATCGACCACAACGCCGTTGGCATACTTCGCCTCCTCCGGGTTGAACATCCCGGTGCGGATGCAAACGCGGACCTTCTTGCACAGCGAGTTTTGCGCACGGAGCTTTTCGGAGGCCCGCATCATGTAGGTGGCCACCGCTTCCTTGATCGGGGGCAACTCGGTTAGGCGCTTGCCGAACATTCGGCTGCAGCATATTTCCTGTTTCGGCGGATCGGGCTCGTCCAGCTCCAGGCACGACGTGCCGGCCAGCTCCCGCGCTGTCTTCTCGATCACTACGCTGAATTTCTTGCGCAGCGTCCAGGGATCGGCCTTGGCCAGGTCCATCGCAGACTTGATGCCCATGGCGTCGAGGTGAAGTTTCATCTTCCGGCCCACGCCCCACACTTCTGCGACGTCGGTATTGCGCAACACCCAATCGCGCTTGACCGGATCGGTGATGTTCACCACACCGCCGGTCTGAGCCTGGAGGCGCTTTGCGGTGTGATTTGCCAGCTTGGCAAGGGTCTTGGTGCTTGCTATTCCAACCCCGACGGGGATGCCAGTACAGCGAAGTACTTGAGCCCTGATCTGGCGCCCAAGGGCATCCAGCCCGGGTATTCCCGTGAGGTCGGCGAAGGCTTCATCAATGCTGTAAATCTCGACGGCAGGCACCATGGATTCAATCAGCGTCATCACCCGCTCGCTCATGTCGCCGTAAAGCGCGTAGTTCGACGAGAACGGGACGATTTCGTGCTGCTTGAGCTTGTGCTTGATCTGGAAATACGGCTCGCCCATTTTGATAAATGGCTTGGCGTCATAACTCCTGGCGATCACGCAGCCATCGTTGTTGCTCAGCACGACGATTGGGGTTTTGGCCAGGTCGGGACGAAACACCCGCTCACAGCTCGCGTAAAAGCTGTTGCAGTCGATCAGCGCGAAGACAGGCGTATTAGACATGACTACGCACCGTGCTGGTGATCACGCCCCAAATCGACAGTTCGTCGCCTTCCAATACGTACCGCGCTGGGTATTTCGGGTTTTCTGACAGCAAAATTACCTCGGCCCCACGCTTACAGAGGCGCTTGCACATGGGATCGTTATTGAGCAAAGCCACCACTATATGACCGTGAGCTGGCTCAATAGAACGGTCCACGACAGCCAGGTCGCCCTCGAAAATGCCGGCGCCCTGCATGCTTTCGCCAGTAATAGCGATCAAATAGACATGCGGCGCCCTGATATTTAAGACCTCATCCAATGAGATGTGCTGCTCGATGTGATCGGCTGCCGGTGATGGAAACCCTGCAGGGACACGAAACGAGCAGAAAGGCAGCTTCGTGCCGCCTTCGGATATAGGGCCTAAAATGGTAAAGCTCATGATGCAGCCTTCTACATGCACTGTACGAATGTACAGTTAACTTTGCAGGCGGCTTGCGGTCAATTTGTCTGTAGGGGATTTCGACAGACGGAGAGGTGGCTATGTGCGGAAGGCTTTCGCAGTACAGCGGCATTCACGACTTCGTTGCAGCCTTGAGCATGCCCAACGCCCTGGTGACCACCGTGGGCGATCACCCCATTGAGCGGTACAACGTCGCACCCACTACCGCGGTTGGGTTGCTGCACCTGCAAGGTGATCTCTTGCACGCCGATCCAGTGCGCTGGGGATGGCGACCACACTGGGCCAAGGACCGCGCGGCGCCGATCAATGCCCGCGTCGAGAAGGTAGCCCACGGCCCGTTTTTCAGGGCCATCTGGCCGCACCGCGCCATCACGCCGATAGACAATTGGTTTGAATGGGTCGATGAAGGCGGGCCCAAGAAGCAGCCCTACTTGATCCGCCGGCGGGACGGCGCACCGATATTCTGCGCGGCCATCGGCCAGCTACCGGATGCCGATGAAGGCCCAGGCGAGCACGACGGTTTTGTGATCATCACGGCAGACAGTGCCGGTGGCATAGTGGATGTTCACGATCGGCGGCCCGTGGTGCTGAGGCCAGAATTGGCCCGGGAATGGCTTGACCCTGCCACGCCCATGGAGCGCGCCGAGCAGATGGCGTTGCACCAGGGGGAACCGTCTGAAGTCTTCGAGTGGTTCAAGGTCGACCCTGCGGTGGGCAACGTAAGGAATCAACAGGCTGAACTGATAAAGCCGATCTGACTTTCAGCTAAAAAACCACATGCAGCAACCGACTGCAGATATCCAGACGATAGTGAGAAGAATTGAGAGGCCTGCCAGTGGCTTATTCATGTGGCGCAATCAATTGTGGGGCTTGAATGATCGTCCTAACCCATCCCGCTTTCAACGATGCCGTATTGCCACTATTTCGCTATGGTTTTGACATAGGCCTGGCAGGCTCGTAGCGCGATCAGTCCCTGGTCGCCGGCGTCGGTGATGGCGATAATTCGTTGAGCATGCGCTGGGTCAAGTTGGGCTCGACGGGCTGCATGAACCACGCCGACGGCGCCGGAGGTGGAAGGCACGTTGCAGCCACCGGCTGGATCCTCGGCAAGTAGGACTGACAGCCGGACATCAGCAGTGGCAAGGCGATCGCGCAGAGCAGCCTGGGTACGTTGGGCATCGGACAATTCCTTGGTGTGTTGTTGGTCCTGGGTGGCGAGCTGCTGCTCGGTGGCCAGGCGCTTGTTCTGCTCGGTGCGGGCCTGTGCGGCGGCGGCCAGGGTTATCCTCGACAAATCGTCCTTGTGCAGGCCGGCCTGCTCTGCGAGCTTCTTTCCCATTCGCCAGTCCTGCACCTGCCAGGTCACGCCCGCGGCGCCGACCATTAGCACCAGCGTCAGCACCGCCAAGCCGGCCACCTTCTGCAGCGGCGTCATGCCAGCGCCCGCCGCACGCCTTCCACCACCACCGCGTCTGGGTACGCGTACCCTGCGTTCTCGTGATGAATGATCGCTTTTACGAAGCCGGTCATCACCGCCGGCTGGCCCAGGTCGATCTCGGCGCCAGGCCGGGTGCCGGTATTGGCTTCGACGGCGCGCACATACGCGGCAGTGTCGTTCTCTACCGACGGCGCCCACCGACTGATAATCGCCTTCACAGTCTTCAGGCCATGTTTGCGCTGGTAGGTCAGCAGCAGCTTGCCCAGGGCGCGAATGCCATTCTCTGGAGTATCGAACCTGGCAAAGCGCTTCTCGATTGCCGGGTCTGGCTTGAGTTGGCCCTGCCACTGGTTGGCCGAGTTGTAATCAATGTTGCCGGGGTTGTTGTTGCGCACCCCGCGGGTTTCTGTGATCGGCATACTTTTCTCCAGGCAATAAAAAACCCGCTCAGGGCGGGTGGCTTTGTGCTGCGACGGTTACGTGGGGACCACGGGCCAATCGACTGTTTGCGGATAATTCGCCTGGTCGATCACTCGGCTGAGCGCTACGCGATACTTCTTCCACGCCTTTAGCTCGGCAAGATCTGCATCGGTTGCTTCATCGACATCGACAGCGTCCTGAAGCGGAGCGATCGCGTAGTCAGCTGCCGAGCGCAACCGGGTGATTTCCGACTGGGCGGCTTCCAGTGGATCTACTACTGGCGGCGGCAATTGTGGTGCCTCCTGGGGCGGCAAGGCATCGACCGCCACGTGCAGGGTGATGCTGTGAGCCAGATCCGCGGGCTCACCTTCCTTGGCGATGCTCACCGCAAGCACCGTATCGTTGTAGCTGATCGCCACTGAGCAACCGGCGTCCGCCTGATTTAGCACGTAGCCCCATCCTTCTGGCGGCGGAGCCATACCGAGCGTGCCGTAGACAAGGTATTGGCCGGGACCCGGGTGTTCAGTGGTGATCGTATCCACGCCCAGGGAAGTGATATCGATGACAGCGCCAGTAGCGCCGAGGATGTTTACTGCTGCGCGAGTTGTCATTTAGATCGCCTTGAGTGTGCCGTCAGCGGATTTGGTGGTGTTACCGGTGTGGTAGACCTCGCGCATTATCGCGCTCTGGTACGTGCCGGAACGAAAGTACATCCGTCCGGAAAATGACATTAGGATCTGCGACCCATATGTGGCGCTGTTGTAGCCAGCGTTGATCATTGTGCCCTGAGTCGAGGTTTCAGGAGCTCCGGCGGTGGCCGACGACCAGGTCTGAAATGAGTTCCCGTATGTGTTGATAGTGCTGGCCGCCGGAGATGCGACGTCACCAACCAGCATTACGTTACCCGGTGCTGATCCAGCCGTGAGCGTGGCGGCCGATCCTAGACCGAGTCCTGACCGAGCGGCTGCCTGGCTGGTGCCGCCCGTACCGCCCTTGGTCACTGGCACTACGTTTTCGGTAGACACGGTACCCAGGCCGGCGAGAGTCGCTCCCCACTGCTGAACGAGAAGGTTGACCGCATCGGCCAAAGCCTTTGGGTAACCGTTTACCGGCACGATACCGTATGACGCGCCAGCAGTAGTCGCTCCGCGATAAGCCGGCGAAATCGACACAGAGGTGTCGCTCGACGGATTGATCACTTGATAGATACCGTTGTCCGGGCCCACAAACATATCGCCCGATCGGCAATTGGAAAACTTCGTACCAGCACCAGTTACAGTGGCGTTGCCATTAGTAATGGTAACGGTACCTTCTGAAAACCAAGAAGCCATAGTTACTCCCAAAGCAGTAGGTGCAGGAAATCTGCTGATTCAATTAAAAGGAAATGGAAGCCCTGCTGTTTTGATTACCAAGGCTGATGGATATCTGGTTGTTGGTAGATTTAGATATGAGTAACCAACGCCAGTGTTCGTTGTTGGCCAACTATCCTGAGTGGTCCTACCTGGCGGGGCAAAAAAGAAACTGATTCCGCCTACTCTTCCGAATGCGCCTTCAGTCACACCGTATACTAACGGCCCCCCTCCACCCGCCTGCGGGCTCGCGTCGATAATGCCGCACGACCTGCTCCATTGCAGAAAAGCGGCATATTCCGTACCTGCATCTAAGTTAATATCAACCAAACTGTGGGCAATTGCGGAACCGGATTGAGATTGAAATGCAATCCTTTCGTTTCGTCCTCCAACGTATGTGTAAGCCGGTCTTCCAAACCTATCCAGCGGGCCAGGGTCAGGTGCGCGTATTGAAGCAACAACGTTCATTGGATTTTGATTGGAGTTGAACGTAATTTGGCCGGAGATTTGTAATCTAGTTTTGAGCCAAGGGCTCGGCAAGCTATCGTTCCTCATCAAATCAAAACAGTAATACTTGGTTGCGGCACTCGCTCCAGCATACAAATATGTTTTCGCGCTTCCGGACACTCCCACACCGGTAGCGGTCCCTCTTCCCACAAGGAAAACAATGGGGGACTGCGGGCTTTCAATTGTAAAACCGAACTGATCATCCCCTGGCAAGCCAGACTCCTGCCAACTACTTGCCAAATTCGGATCTACGTTAATTCCTCGTAAGACCCATCTCCTCCAGTTCGAATTGAAAGCTAGAAAACCACTCTTTACCAGTCCGTAGCTAATATTGCTTGTATCGTACAGCAATGAGCCGTCTGGTTTTTTCACCACAAGTTTGGCGTTCGACATCAGAAATACCCATAGTAAATTCGGCAATTCGCGGAGAAAAAACCCCAACCCGCCGTGTTGTATGAATACACCCAAGATAGAGACGTTCCACTCAAGACCACGCCCGGCCGCTTGCCCTTATCCATTTGTAAGTCCACGAGTGGGGACACCGTAAAGAAGAGAGAGCGGCCGGCTGGTGGTGCAGGAACTTGTATTTCACCATTCTGACCATTTGTCTCCACAAAACCCGTTGTCTGGCTTATCAAAGTTGTCATATCAATTTTGACAACGCCGGTGTTCTTATCCCTAATTACCAATCCGACCATATCAAAGACTCAAGTCAATACCGTCAATACCGTTGGCATAAGTGAATTTTATACCGCTACTATTCAGAACCGATGTATTGCCATCCTTGACTCCGCGCAGGGCGAACGAGCCTGTTGCCATATTCAACTCAATCAATGGATTTCCGTAGGCGTCTACAGCCGCAGACCTAAGGCTCATTCCGAGAATTATCTGCTCGATAAACGCCTTGCTGATGATTGCGGTATTGAAGATGGCTTGGCCGTTCTCAATTACAAACATCGGATCAACTTTTCCGCTAATCTCGTTCACGACGGCGAACCGCTGAGCGAAGATCAAAAACTCCGACTGATCCCCGTTCGCACCAAAGGCCAGGCCAGATACAACCCTTCGGCCATCGACAATTGTCTGGGCCTTCATGGTCGTCTGTGCAAGTACCTTCCCGTTGAGTTGAACGACCGTCTCGCTCACCGACTGCACCGATGCACTTGTCTGGCCGATGCTCGACTGCAGCGTCTCAGAAACCTTGGCCTGCGCCTCGATCTCAGACGCTCGCACCTTCTTCTCTGTGCTGATGGCGGCGGTAGATTCCCAAGCCTTGATAGCGCCTGCCAGATCTCCAGAGCCGTTGTCACCACGCACCGAAGCACGCAGCGCCTCGTTGCTCGAAGCCTGGGATGTGATTCTCCCGTCGAGGTTGGTTACTTTGGTGTCCAGGCTTGTGATGGCCTGGGCGTTACCGGTTGCCCTCTGATCGACCGCAGAGAGATCGCTCTTCAGTTGGGTGATCTGCGCTGCTGAAGCCTCGCGGTTGCTGGCCACCACTTGTTCCAGAACGGTCAGCGACGACCTGTTGTCGCCAACCTGAGCGCTGAGGGTGAGCAGTTGCTGGGCCATCGCATCGTTTTCGCTGGCTCGCGTTTTGCGCTCGACCGCCAGATCCGCCGTGGACGTCCAGCCCTTGATCGCGTCAGCCAGATCGCCGGCGCCATCATCGCCTCGAGCGGCAGACCGCAGCGCCTCAACCGAGGTCGCGGTGGCCAACACCTTGCCGTCGATCTCTTCGATCTTGGTTTCGATGATCTGGACCTGGGATACCAGTGCATCAGTGGTCTCAAGGATGGTGCCGATATCGATGTGCGCAAACTTGCTCGGGTCGTACTGAACCGCCGATATCTCGAACACACCAGGCTCTGGCCGGGCCACGCTCACCACGCGGTACAGCGGGATGGCCAGGTCATCGGCATCCAGCGCCCACACCAGCTCAGGTTCAGGCGTAACCGAATAGGCGACAGTGACGGTAACCTGCCGGCCGCTGACCAGTTGCACGGTGCGCCCCTCGCACTTGCCGTCCGGCAGGTTGAGGATCAGTCGATCACCAGGTTTAGCCTGGGTGTCGCGGTCCAGCTTGATGACCTTGCCGTTCACCGCCGAGATGCGCCCACCCACGGGTCGGCCTGCAAGCAGCTCATCAGCGATCGGGATCACATACCCAGGCAACGGGATACGCCCGTCCAAACCAACCTTGAAGGTTACGGCCCGATCCTTGGAGTTGGTCAGCAGCGCCCACTTGCCGCGGCGCTGGGCCTCGGATTCGCGAGTGCAGCCGATGGCGCTGATCTCCAGCGGATTGTCGCCGTAGCGCCGCTGCAGCTTCTGATCGGTCACCGCCGTGACATCGGTGTCATAGTTGTTCAACGGGTTGTCGTAACTGACCAGCGCCCGAGTGTAGCGGGTGCGTTCCGATGCGCTGGAATAGGTGAACTTGCCATCGATGACGTTCGCACGGGTGTAGGCGAAGTCAAAGTCCGTGGCGCGCGGCATATCCGAAAGGGTGAAGACCTGACCCTGGGCCCAGTAGGTCATGCCCCGGTAGATCGCCGAGATGTCACGTAGCAGCGACCAGGCGTCAGCCTTGCTCTGCAGGTTCAAATTGCAGATGAAGCGCGGCTCCTGGCCCCCCTTCCCGTCCGGCACCAGTTGGTCGCAGTAGTGCGATATCCGATACAGCTCCCACTTGTCGACCATCCAAGGCTTGATGCGGCGGCCAAGGCCGAAGCGGTCAGCGGTAGTGATGTCGTAGGTCATCCAGACCGCGTTGTCGGTCCAGGCCTGCTTGAAGGTGCCGTCCCACACTCCGCTGTACGAGCGCGCCACGGGGTCGTAATTGCTCGGCACCTGCACCTTCTTCAGCTTGGTCTCGACTGTTACGGCCGGAATGCTGCGGAACTGCTCGGCGGAGAACTCGATGTAAAGTAGCGCGGTGTTCGGGTAGCGGATCTTCGCGTCGATCACCTCGGTGAAGCCGGCGATCTGCATGGTGTCCGAGATTTTGTTGTTGTTCTGGTTTGGAGTGATCCGGGTGATGCGCAGCAGCCAACCGGCAGCGGCCTTGGGCAAATCAATACGGCGCGTGCGCTCGTACACGCTGGTGGTTTTGCCATCGACAGCCTCGCTCAGCACCTGCTGATAGGCGCCCCCATCAGTGGCCAGCTCAACCTTGTATTCGATCCTGTAGCCGTTGATATTTCCTGCGGTATCCACGGACTGGAGCGCAGGCCAGGCGAAACGCACGCGAATGGCGGAAAGCTGGTTGTTACTGATCGCCCGCACCCAAGGCGTGCCGCTGCGCAGCTCGGTGCTGATGGTGGTCTCGTTCTCGACAGACGGGATGCCCTGGATATAGGTCTGGTCCACGGCCCCGGTGCCCCACTCCCACCTCACGTTTGGGAAGTTCATGTTGCCCTGGGGGTCTTGCAGCGGAGTGTTGTCAAGGTAGATGTCGCGGGCCGTCGGCGTACCTTCGAACTCTCCCTCCCCTACGCCGATAAGCATTTTGGCGATAGCGACCGAGCGCAGACTATCCGGTGCTTCCGTCGGCGTTTTTGGTTTGTCTTCGCCGCCCTTGGCGCCGTGGATGTCAATCTTGAGTGCTGCGCCCATGCTTTTCTCCAGGCAATAAAAAACCGCCTCGTGGGCGGTGTGGTGGCATTTTGTATGACGGTAACGGTACTGGACTTGGCGCGAGAAGCCCTTACCATGGGGCGCTCCACTCAGCCTTCAAGGAAGTAACTGCTGATGAATAAAGCCCCCACCTGGCTACGCACAACTCTTTCGATGCCGGTTTACGCAGTGTCAGTCGGTTTTTGGATTTTCACCGTATATATGTTCGTAACCACAGTGAAAATGCTTTCCGCATTTATGACGCCTGAGCTCATCGGAGCACGAATTGTCGACTTCTTGGTGGTTGTCGTATTGGCGGCTATCGGTAACGGACTATGGAAGCTCGCTAGATACATTCGAACATCTAACTTTAGGAAACAGACAAGGCCCACCACAGCCAATCCTCCGTGACCTTCCTACATCTGGTCTTCGGCATAAATGGCGGCACTGATGATCGCGCCACCCACCCGCCGCTCTCCGTAGCAGAGCGGTACCGGGTTGCCTGACGCGGTGGTGTTCTTCGCGCTGCCGAAGGCATAGCCCGGTGTGTTCTCGGGCGCCGCGCTGGTCTTGAGGCCGCCGGCCTGGGGGCTGAGCATCTGGATCACGCCGCCGGCGACAAGGCCGATGCCTGCGCCTATGAGCGGAGTACCGAACGGTGTAGCTGAGAAGATCACCCCGACCACAATCAGGATCGCCCCGACGATTGTTTGGAGTATGCCCCCACGCTTGCTGCCCACTATTACTGGCGCGATACGAATGTCACCGGCACCGTTGTAGGTCAACTCCTTCTCGCCAATATTGCGCTTGTCTCGAAAGACCGCGAACTCCAACCCTCGTGATTTGGCATTTGATAGGAATCGCTCAAAGCCGGGGATCTGTACGCAAAGAGCCTTGATCGCCTCCGCCGGAGATTTCACGGCCAGCCTGAAAGTCGTCCCAAATTGCCGTAGCTGCCCGTGTAGGCGAACCGTTGTCATCGGTTGGTAGTTGATCGCTGATGTCTGCATCAAATTCTCCGGGCAATAAAAAACCGCCCGAAGGCGGCTTGTGGTTCTCGTTGTTCAGTTGTAGTCAACATAGGGACCGATGTAGAACCCGGACATGTCTCCGCTGATACGGTACAGGCTTTCCTTGCCTGGCTGCACCGTTGCTGCGATGGTTCGAATTGCAGCGCCTGCGCACAAGCCGGAGCCAGCCAGGCCTGCGCCGAGATTGGGCGACCCCGGCGGAAGGTAGAATGTGGCCCGCTGACCAGTCCCGATTTTTGCAGCCCGGCGGCCGTCGACATAAACAACGATGTCGCAGCCAGAACCGACCGCGCCGGAGTCGCGCACCACGGTGACTTTTCCGCTCTCGCCAACTGGTTTAGTCTGGAAGGCATAGACCTCGTCCGACGGGACAGGCTTCGCATCCCGCACCGAGATCGCCGATGAGGCACACCCCACCAGCATCGCCACCGCTACCGCAGCTATAAAAATCCGCATGTCGTTCCCTCTTTGGTTTGGCGGGACTGTAGCACTGAGGCGGCCAAATACAAAAAAGCCCAGCGCAGGGCCGGGCTTAGTGAAGACAATTCTAATCAAAGCTCCCTCGGTATGCTCTTTCACGCTCTATTACGAAATCTTCATAGCGCGCTTGAAGGTATACAAATCCTGGCCTGGACGAATCATAGGTCCCGATCGCGAATTGGAATCCGATTCCAACATCCGCATCCACGATCTCTAACAGATCATACCAAAAAGGTTCGGTCTCGATCATAACTCCAGTATTTTCAGCAAAATACTGCCTTACTATCCCAATGTTCTGCCCAGGGTGAAATTCCGAAGCTTTATGAATGACAGGTTGGCCGGTAGCTGTATCAACCCAGTGAAATGTCACTTTGTAAAAGCTGGACTCTCGATCGTATCCTTGCATTGCGCTCTATTCCCTCGGTTTTCAAAATACGAGGATAGCAATGAGCCACCAATACCGGCTAGCCTGTCCAGGCATCCAGTGTGGATGGAATGCCAGTAACTGGGTGGAGCTGCGCCGTAGTAGCGTTATGCCGTCAAGGAGTGAGTCGATGAAACCAGCGAATAAAGATCGAGTCCCACAAATCAACAAAATTAGAGCGCGATTAATCAGGTTCGCCAGGGTCTTAAAAAAGTGGGTGCCCAAATCGGATGCTTTCATATGGGCGTTGCTTGTATTGGCGATGTTCCGTTCAAAGATGGTCGGCTCAAAATTCTATAATCAGTCGTGTGGATCAAAATCAAATACCTCCAAAGATCTGCTGGAGGATATGGCATATCTGATTGGCGATTCAAAATGTGCTGCATTGTCAGACGTTTGTGATACGTGGGAATTGAGTTACGACAAAGTAATAAACCGCTAGTGGAAACTAGGATTCTTCAGTCCTTCGTCTGCAAGCCCAAGGACTGGGGTTGCGCCAATAACGGCGCGTTTATGACTTGGAGGTCAATGTGAGCGATAGTGGTTTCAAGCCGAGAGATCCCTTTAGCATCGATTGGGAACGACAATACAATGTGGGCCCTTCAGACGAGCATCTGCATGCGATGGGGCAGTTCATCGTTAATTATTCAGCGGTCGAATGGCAAATATCTAACCTCTTCGCCTTTTTCCTCAAAATGCCAGTGGCGGATGCTCAAAAGCTTTCAGTTGAAGCCAACATCTCAATGGCGGGGATGGTCCGGTACGTTCAGAGGCGAATATCTGATTTAAAAACCCACGATCAGCAGGCAACAGACGATCTGCTATACACGCTAAAAGCTTTCGACGCTGTAAGCAGCCTCAGGCATAAAATCGTACATTGGCAATGGGGCCTAAATGAAGGAGCAACCGCCTCATTAACCGACCTGATCAAGCCAAAGAATGCCAATAAATCAAACGCGATTCTCAAAATAAGCGAGCTAAGGGATCAGTGTCATAAGCTCATGAGAATCTTGCAGGCGATTTCGTTGAATGCTGAGATCCTTAGGGGCATTAAGACGCGCGCACAGATTCTAGAAATCCGCACAGGCACATCGCCTGAAAAGCTCTTTCGACCGTAAATCTCGAGAGCGGCCGATCATCGGTCTCCTCAAGAACTGCCAGCCCGGCTTCCACCATAGAGGGTGAAACGGGGATGTCTTCTGCCCGCAAAGGTAAATGCGGTGGAGCCGGCCTATCTGCTTGCATACCTCGCTCCTGCGGCCGTGCCGCGTCATGTTGGTTGGTTTGCGTCTTTGTGCCTGAGGATCAGGCGCGTTCGATCGTGCCAGGGCCCGCCGTAGACGATGATCTCGGAAGGCCTGCCGTACAGGTGGTGCAGTAGGAACGGGCCAGGGCCGAACGCGCCCGACTCTTCGCCAGGTAGCGCCGGATCAGTGCCCAGGTAGATCCCGGCATGGTTCGGGTAAACGGTGCGGCCAACCTGCATGACGATCATGTCGCCACGCTGTGGGCGGTCGACACGCACGAAACCTGCAGCCTCGTAGTTCGCCTCGTACAGGCTGGCGTTCTCCGCATTCTCCCACCAACCATCGGTGCGCTGGAATGCTTCGAACTCAAGGCCCCACTCACGTTGATACCAGTCAGCGCAGATCTGCCAGCAGTCCCAGGCGCCATGCACAAACGGTCGCTTGAGCAGCGAGGTGCTGCCCGTAGGCGTGATCGTGCGCATGCCTTGACCGGGTCGTCGGCCAGCTTCACGAATTCGGCAACTGTCTCGCTGACAGCCTTGCCCGTCGCTTCCTGCATCGATACGGCGGCCTGGGTGATGCCTTCGAAGCTCTCGCCAGCAATCTTGCCATTGTCTGCAAGCATGGCCAGAACTGCAGCAGCTTGGCCTGTGGAGCCCACGGTCGCACTCACCTGCCGCGCCATGTCGCCCAGTTGACCAGCGCTCACGCCGGCGTAGTTACCAGTCAGGATCAGTGATTTGTTGTAGCGGTCCTGCTCTTCGCTGCCCTTGTAGTACGCAACGGCAAGGCCGCCCACAGCGGCAGTGGCCAACGCCAGCGGCGCCAGGATGGCGAGCAGGCCAGCAGCACCAGCGCCTGCACCTGCGCCCAACTGAGCAACGGCGCGAACGCCGCTACCCCAGTCACCCGAAGACAGCGCGTTACCCAGTTGCACGACGTTTTCCTGGGCCTGGCGGGTACCGAGGCGCAGCTTGTCGAAACCGGTGGCGGTCTTTTCGAGCTTTCCGTAATCCTTATCGATCTTACTCAGGGCGCTGTTGTACTGGTCCTGGCTGATTCTCCCCTCGTCGAGGTGCTTGCCGAGCTGCTCGACCTGGTTGTCCAGCTTTGCCAATGCAGCGCGGGCCGGGTCAATCGCCCCCAGCAGGCTGTTCAGCGCCTTCTGCTCGTCCATCGCAGACTTGGCCAGGGCGATCTGCTGCTTATCGAGCTGAGCAGAGATCTTCGCGGCCTCGGCTTCACCGTAGGCACCGGTCTTGGTCAGCTTGGCGAGAGCATCACGCTGCTTTGCCAGGTCCTGGGTGGTTTTGGCACTGACGGAAAGCGATTTTTCCAGCGCCTGCATTTCGTTCATCAGCGAAACGGCGGACTGCTCGGCCCGGCCGCCGGCCTTCGCCATTTCATCAAGGCTCGTTTTGGCCTGGATTGCATCGGCCGAGTCGATCTTGACGCCGAGTTCTGCAATGTTCATCGACTCACCTTGAATAAGTGCCCGTGGTTACGGGCTGTTTTCCCTTTCCTCCGCCATAACGCGCAGGGCTTCGCCTTCCAGCACCTGAAGGTCAGGGAAGATTTCAGCGAGTTTCTTTTTCTTGATGCCGAGCAACCCTGCCACGTCCCGGATGCAGTTGTAGTCGAGACCGATCGCGCCGCCTGCGCCTGCTCGCCACTGGGTGGACATGCGGTTGAAAAGGAGGAAGGCTGGCCAGTTGCATGGCCAGACTTCCACTTCCTCAACCAGATCACCAGGGGCAAGGCCGAACATGCCGATAATTGCGTCGGGCACGCTTGGCGAGTACATGGCGCGGGCGGCGTCGGTCAGTTTCCCAGGCGGGCTTGACTGTATGCACCCTCGTGAGCCTTGACGACAGCCTCGGCAGCACCCTGGCAGGACTTCACGAATGCGACGATGTTGTCGTCGTCGTATTCGTCATCGAAGCCCCAGCCGACCACCAGGTCCTTGATCTGCTGAGTTTGCTGCTCGGTATCCACGGCAACAATTTCCGACCATGACGGCTTATCGCCCAGCGCGGCCTGTGCCTTCTTCCGCTTGTCGTTCCATTCATCGAACAGAGCGGCAAGCTCAGCACGATCCCGGTACTTGAAGGTGAACTCTACCTTCTCAGGCGCGCTGCCGACGATTGGAATCAGCACCGGCGCATTGAACGTAGCGCTTTGCGCAATACGAATTTTGGCCATGGGTTACACCGCCGTAGTCAGGTAACGGGTCGGCTCCGACTGAAGGGCCAAGTTGACGGTACGGGTCAGCAGGTTGTTGCGGGACACCGCTGGCTGCTTGGAGAACGACGTGTAGGTGCCGTACAGCAGAGTGTCGTTGCCGGGCAGGTTGAGGCGTGCGGCTTCGACCTGCTTGCCGGCGTCAGCCTTCAGCAATGGTGCCACCTACAACAGTAGCCACAGCCTCGCTCGCATTGCTGATGGCAGCGAACGCCAGTGCCGCGCCGTAGGTAGCGGCGTGCTGGAAGGTGCCGCCGTTCGGGAGTTTGTAGCCCATGGGTATTTCCTCATTGCAGATATGAAAAAACCCGCTCGATGGCGGGTATCTGGGGTTGCCCAATGGGCGAATTATTTGGCTGTTAGTTACTCAGGAATACGACAGTTTTCGTAAGCCTCAAGCGGCAGCCCAGACTTAGAGCCAACAACTACGCCGGTAAGACCGCAGGAAGGGCAGCAGGCATGCTTTTCCAGATACCACTTCGTAATTTGACTCGGCGTAGACCATTGCCCGCAGGCAGTGCAGATGCACCTTTCGCTGGCACTAATCTCGTCGCGGTTGTTCCAGCCGTGATCGTCGGCAGATTCATCCAGCCACTGTAATCGTGCCTTTGTATCTTCATCCATGGTGTCGCCTCTACCTACCCATATGCGTGCATCGATTCTAGCGCGATGCCGCTCAATTGGTGTCGGCTCGATACGAGAACGAGACCGAGACGGTGTAGGTGGAATCGCCGGTGATGCCTGGCCCTGGGTCAACTGGCGACATGGTCACCACGGTGACCGCGCCCTTCGTGTCCCGCGCGTAGAGAGGGAACAGGTCGGTCATTTCAGCGGCTATTGGATTCGTCTTCGCCTTGCCGGTGCC
This sequence comes from Pseudomonas sp. MUP55, assembly GCF_034043515.1. Classification (NCBI taxonomy): domain Bacteria; kingdom Pseudomonadati; phylum Pseudomonadota; class Gammaproteobacteria; order Pseudomonadales; family Pseudomonadaceae; genus Pseudomonas; species Pseudomonas sp. MUP55. The sequence continues at coordinate 3,029,205 of NZ_CP138214.1, forward strand.
CGCCGGTGCGATGATGCTGACTTGAAACAGTCCAGTGAACAGCCGGTGATCACCGCCGAGCGTGTTGCTCGCAGTGTCGCCCGGGATAGTGAAGGCTCGCAGGTAGGTCTCGCCCGCCGCCGGCGTGTAGGCCGTGTTCTCGAAAACGATCTTCAGCTTCTCCGACCTAGCAGCGTTCCAGGCGATGAGCTTGGCCTCGTAGATCGAGGCGATGATTGCGTGACTCATACCTGGTTGTTCCTGATGGCCTCCAGCACGATCTGCTGGAAGCGAGCCACGGTTACCCGGACCATGCCGCCGGGGGCCTGGGTGGAATGGCCGAACTCCAGCGGGATCGCGTAGGGCAAGTTGTTGACGATGTAGGCCATCTGGCCGGCGGTGAAGTCGCTCATTGCTGCGACCAGCGCCGCGGTAGTCTCGGCACCGCTCGGATCCACCTCGTCGAAGGTAACGCTCTCGACCACGCCCAGCGAGATGTGCCAGTTCGCGCGGAACCGGCCGCCGACGTAGCCTTCGGGCGCCTTGATGTCCATGCCGTCGTTGAGCTTGCGGCCTTTCTTGAGCCTTCCGGCCTTCGTGAGGTTGGCCGGATCACTGCGCAGTGCGCTGTTGTGATCGTCGACGGCCTTGTTGTACTGGGTCGCCACAGCGTTCTGTGCCCAGATCTCCGGGTTACCCACTGGAGACATGCGAATCAAGCTGCTGCCGACTTCGATGATGATTTCGCGCACACTGGCGTCAATGGCTTCGCTGGTCTGGGCGGCGAACTCGGCTAGGCTCAGGGCGAAGCTGCCGGATTGGGTCGCCATGTCATTTCCTCAGTTGCGCTGTCCACGTTGCATAAGCAGGGTCCGCAGACACGTCCATCACCCGCAGCCCGTTGACGATATCGCCAATGGTCGGGGCAGCCGGTACCGCCGTCGGAACCCCGGCCTCCGACACGAAAAGCTCGTTTTGCAGCACCAGCAACTTCTTGTCGGTGGTCTGGATGAGGGAGCCGTCGATTTCCTTGGACAGGTAGCCCCCGAGGACGCCGCGCCCCGAGTACGTCACGGTGGTCTCCGGCGTTTCGCCGCCCAGATCGGAGTCATACTCGCCAGCGACCTTGCGCACGCCTGTCACCGGCTTGACAGCATCGGCCAGGCCATCGGGATCGTCGAACGCTTCCGCCAGTTCGGCCTGGATCTCTTCGCGCATGCCCATGATCAGATCCTTTTCAGCATCATCACGCCGGAACGCTTGATCCACGGCTCTAGCAGCGCCAGGGCGAAGTTGACGCCCGCCGACTGGTCGGTAGAGCCTGCCACGTAGGTCTTGCTCACGGACGTGCCGGATTGAGCCGAGACCGTCTTGCTCTGCACTTCCTTCTGCGTTGCTGTGTACAGCTTGCCCGCTGCTGCCTCTTTGGCAACCTGGGCGCCGGCTGTTTTGATCTCGGCCGGGACCGGATCAGGAACAACCCGCTTAATCTTGGCCGTGAGCCAGGCATTGGCCATGGTCACAGCAAGGACCGGATCACCGGTGCCGGCCCAACCAGGACCCAGCGAGGCGTCAACATCGGCAACGGTAATGTAATCGGTCATGTGCTTGTCCTTATTCCGCTGGCACCAGGGCCTGCAGGTCTTCTTTCTTGGCGGACGGGTCGAACGCAATGCCCTTCTCGGTCAGCCATTCTTTCAGTTCGGGGACCTTCATTTTCAGAGGGTCGGTTTCTTTGCTCTCCGACTCCTTGCCGTCGGACACCTTGATCCCGGCCGCCTGGTAGGCGTCGAAGATGTTCGGGGCATCGCCATCGACGACCACTTCAGTGGCAGTGCCGATAACGCCGAAGAACTCGCCCAACAGGCGGTAGCACACGCCGCGCTCTTTGCCCGGCTTGTCCGTGTAGATCACTTTCATTTGTCACCTCAAAAGCATCCCGGCGCCCGTAAAGACGCCAGGGTGTGTGGGCCGGATTACGGCGTGGTGGTGCCGCTGATGACAGCGGCGAACGGGACCTGCTTACGGCTGAATACGCGCTGCCAGTTCGCAGCGGCTGCGTACTGAGTCGCGGTTGGGCTGAGGTTCTGAGCCTCAGAACCCTTCCAGCTGAAGCCGGCGGGCTGGAGGATGTAGGTCTTCCGCTCCCACAGCACCTCGGCACCACCGCCGTTACCGCCGCCTGGTTTACGCTCCAGCTCTACCGGCACCTTGGGAGTGCCTTCGCCGTAGCCGAAAGCGCCCTGGCCGAAGAACACGGACAGATACTTGCCCGCGCCATACACCAGGGCATCGTCCATGAACACCGGCTTGCCGAGGTAGGTGGCCAGGATGATCTTGCCGTCGGAGTCGCGCAGGTACTCGATGAGGTCCTGCTTGACCATCTGGTTCATCACCACCGAGTGCACGCCGATCGCACCGAACTGGTCGGCCGCGTCACCGGCGGTGAAGGCTGCATCCTGAAAGGCGTTCGCACTGATGGTCGCGCCCGCGTCGATGACCATGTCACCGCCGTTGTTCGCGATGTTCGAGGCGATGATGCCGCGAGCCGCGCCCAAGGTGTAACGCTGCCACTGGCGGGTCCAGTAAGTGCCGAAACGGTTGCGGATCTGCTGCTGAGGCTCGCTGTTCGCCAGCTCAGCGGTCAGGTCGGCAACGCCATAGCCTTTGTTGAGGTACAGGACGCGGGCACGCATGCTGTCCTGGGTGACCTTGCCGACTTCGCCCTGGTCGTTCGGGTCGTCGTTGCTGATGTTCGGAGCTTCATCAGCGTTCAGATCCTGCCAGTAGCTGATCTCGGCGGTGCCCTGGCTGCCGGAGGCGATCGCATCCAGCACTGGCGAGCGAGTCACGATGCCCGACTCATATACAGCGGTCTTTTCCGGGCTGTTACTTGGCCTTGATGGCCTTGATCTCTTCCTCGGTGTACTTGCAGGCTAGGTGCAGACCTTCCAGCCAGGCGACCTTCTCGGCGCCAATGCGCGACACCAGACGAATCCGGTACTCCACGGCGTTGCCGGACAGGTTGCGGTTGCATTTCACGCATTGTCGGTGGATGTTCAGCGGCTCGAAACGCAGCTCTGGGCATGCGCCAACGGATCGGTAGTGCCCGGCATCCCAACGGCTGCCGGTCATGAGGTCATTGTCGTTCGGCCTCGAGTCGCAACTGATGCAGGGCAGGTGCGCGTCACGCAGACGCACGTACTCGTTAACCGCGGCCTGGGCTTCGCGCAGGTGATCCGCCCTGCTCTTCAGCTTCTCTTTGCGGACTTTGATCTCGCGGCGCTCAACCTGGGCCAGCGACTTACGCGCCTTCGCCTGGTTCACGTCCTTGATGGCCAGGCCGCACTTCGGGCTGCAAACAGCTTGGCCCAGGCGCTGCGGCGGGAAGCTGATGCCGCATGCGGGGTTCTTGCACTTCTTCGGTCTGGGTTGCTTGGCGATCATGCAGCCTCCTTGCTGAGTAGATCAGTGAAAACCACACCTTGGCCTGTGAAATAGGCAGTGATGCGGTCGGTGTAATTGATGCCTTGGGCGCGGTTGAACAGGCTGGTCACAGGGAAGCCGTCAGGGCCGAACAAATGGCATTCGCCCATCATTGCCAGCTTCGTCTCGTATGGCAGATGGCGCATGACCCGGTACCACTCGGCCTGGAACCCAGCGTCCTCGTTCAGCAGGATCTGCACACCGAAGTGAAGCTTGCAGTACCGGCGGGCGTCGGCCGCGTCACCGATCTGGGTCATCTCGGCGATGCGCTTGTACATCCCGAACCACAGCCGGTTCTGGTCGAGCGTACGATCCTTGCCTGGGCGCAGAGAGACCACCACAAACTTCTTGTCCCGGTACATAGCGCTCAACTTAGTGATCGCCTCAGAGAGCTTGGCTTGGCAGTTGACGCTGATCTTGTCGGTCATTGCACCGCCCTCTTCTCTTCCAGCTCTCGGGCCTGCTTGATAAGGAACGCCCGGCGATCTGCCAACTCATTGGCTGCTTCAATGCGCATCTCGTCTTTTTTCTCGGCGCTGGCGGTGCGCATCTCCAGCATCGATGACTTCACCAACTCAAGCTTCTGGCGAAGCGCCGGCGCTGGCCGCGTAACGGTGCCAGTAAGCAAACCCGCAATCGCGCGGCCATCTTCCGTGACGGGCTCGATACTCAGGTCCGCGAGGTACTTCTGGGCGTGCTCGCGTGGGATGCGCTTCAGCTCCATCGCCTTGGTGACAGCCTGGATTCGGCGGTTGGCGTCAAAGCCGACCGAAACGTGCCAGTTGACGGCCTTAGCATCCTCGCGGGCCTGGCTCACGAACCTCTGGTAGGCGTCGATGAACGCCATGCGCGCACCGATTCTGTCGCCGCCATCAAGGATGGGTTTCGCGGCAGCCAGTGCCAGTTGGATCTCGTCGGTCAGCACCACGGTTTCAAATTCGTCGTTGGTGGTCATGGCGATGGCCCAGGCCTCGTCCTTGCCCGGGCGCCCGTCGGAGGACTGGACGCGTTGCAGGATGTCGGCCATCGCCAGCTTGCCCTTCACCTCGAAGCGACAAGCCTTCAGTGCGGCTTTCACGACAGGCACCGGATACGCACAGAGGTCTTCAGCCATCATCGCGGCAGTGCCCGGGTTCATTTCCTGGCCCATGGCCTCCGCGGTGGCGCAGATGGCGGCGGCCAGCCCGGCAACCTGCTGGTCATTCATTTCAAAGGTATTCATTACGGTCACCTGCTTGGCGTTTGGCCAGAACCATCTGGGCGGCCTGCTCCGCTGCGGAGTGGTTCGCCTCTGTCCGTTCCATCTGGCGGGCGGTTGTGCCGTTGATGCGCTGCCCGGTCACCCACTGGGTGTGATAGCTCTCGGCGTTGGCCAGCAGCTCGTTGAGGCTGTGGCACTTGCGCAGCACAGCGGCATCGCTGGTTTTCAAGAAGTGGGCAGCGACGTGGTGGGCGACGTCGGCGCCGAGACGGTCTACCAACTGTCCGAGCTGGCCGCCGACCTTGGCATTCCACACAGGCCAGGCGCTGTAGCGCTTGCGGTAAGCCATGGCGTAGTTCGCCCAGACCTTGAAGGTTTTGCAGGTCTGGTCTTTGGGGCCAGGCATGTCGGCGGGGATCTCGACCCGTGGGGTTTCGGTGCGATCAACCACCAGCACCAGACCGCGGGACTGAGCCGGCTTGCCGGTGGCGTCCTGCAAGTCCTGACTGGTGTCCTGATTGGTACCCTGATGATTGGTATCCTGATTTGTCGGAGATTTTTCCGACCCTTGTTCGGATTTTTTTCCGACCTTGCTCGGAGATTTTTCCGAGGTAGATCGGATATTTTTCCGACCCTTGGCTTTTGGTGGGGTCGGATATTTTTCCGACCCATCCAGCTTCTGGTTCCACTCGACGGCCTTCTCTGTGAGGCGGAAAAGCGTGATGTTCGAAGTACTGGAAAGCTCAATCAAGCCGGCCTCTTCCAGGGCCTTCAGCATGCGATAAGCAGTGTCCGGCTTATCAGTGAGCAGCGGCAGCTCCTCGATGATCTTGGCCTTGCTCAGCGCGAAGAAGATCCCGTCAACGCCATGTGGAAGCGCCGAGCATTTGCCCAGCTCGCCAAATGCGCCGAGGCCCAGGCCCTGCGCAAAGCTTTTCCTGAAGTCGGCTCAGCGCCAACGGCCGACGAGATGGAAGGCAAGGCGTTCGAGGAGCCGGCGCGCGATGTCAGCCCGCGACAGCAAGCCCAGCCTGAACCGGAAGCGCTGCCCGCCTACTCCGACGAACTGCTGACCGAGAACATCGTGAAGTGGCAGCCACTAATTGACTCGAACCGCACCAGTCCTGAACACCTCATTGCGACCATCAGCAGCAAGTACATGCTGAGCTCGGCGCAGATTGAAAAAATCACCAACCTCAAAGCCCTCGATGGAGATTCAGCATGAAAATTCACAACGTAGCTCAAGGCTCCGCCGAGTGGCTTGCCCTTCGCGCCAAGTTCCGTACCGCCTCTGAGGCCCCGGCGATGATGGGGGCTTCGAAGTACCAAACCCGGAGCGATCTGCTGGCGGCCAAGAAGACCGGCATCACGCCCGATGTCACGCCGTCGCAGCAGTTCATCTTCGACAAAGGCCACGCCACTGAAGCGCTGGCCCGTCCACTGGCTGAGGCGTTGATCGGCGAAGAGCTGTATCCGATCGTTGCCACCGAGGGCAACCTGCTGGCCTCCATGGACGGCGCTACCATGCTCGGCGAGACACTGTTCGAGCACAAACTCTGGAATGAGTCGGTCGTGGCCCAGGTGAAAGCCGGAGAACTAGCTCCGCACTACTACTGGCAGCTTGAGCAGCAGTTGCTGGTCAGCGGCGCCGAGCGAGTGATCTTTGTTTGTTCGGACGGCACGCCGGAGAACTTCGTGCACATGGAATACCGCCCTGTCGCCGGGCGCGCGGCCCAGTTGATCGAGGGCTGGAAACAGTTCGAGGCAGACCTGGCCAATTTCGAGATGGCTGACGCTCCTTCAATCGTCGTCGGCAAGGCACCCGATGAGCTGCCAGCGCTGCGCATCGAGCTGACCGGCATGGTCACCGCCAGCAACCTGAAGGTGTTTGAAGACTCGGCCCTGGCTGTCATCGACTCGGTGAAAACCACGCTCTCTACCGACCAAGACTTCGCCGACGCCAAGAAGGCGGTCAAATGGTGCGGCGACGTTGAAGAGGCTGTCGCCGTCGCCAAAAAGCAGGCCCTGTCGCAGACCCAAAGCATCGACGAGCTGTTTTCGTCGTTGGATCGCATCAGTGCCCATGCTCGCGAGACACGCCTGAAAGTCGACAAGCTGGTGAAGGCTCAAGAGCTGCTGGTGAAGACCAACATCAAGCAAAAAGCCGAGCTGGCGCTGGCGGATCACATCGCCGCAATCAACAAGACGCTTGGCAAGGTCACGCTGCCTCATGTCGTTTCGGACTTCGCCGGCGCCATGAAGAACAAGCGCACCATCGCCAGCCTCCAGGACGCGGTAGATACCGAGCTTGCCCGGGCGAAGATCGACGCCAGTCAGGCAGCGGACAGTATTCGCTTGAACCTGACCAGCCTGGCGGAGCTCGCCGTTGATTACGCCTTCCTGTTCAACGACGTGCAGCAGCTGGTGACCAAGGCCAATGATGACCTGGTGACGCTGATCAAATTCCGAATCTCCGAACACCAGAAGGCGGAGAAGGTAAAGGCCGAAGCGAAGCGCATCGCCGAAGAGCAGGAAGCCCAGCAGCTGGCAACCATCAAGCCAGAGCCTGTCGTGGAGAAGGTGGCGACACCAGAGCCTGTCCGCACCGCTCCGGTCAAGGCGGCGCCCGTCGGCCAGGCCACAAAGCCTGTGCCGAGCCACACGGTGGAGCAGGTAGCGCTGCAGGCCAACGTAACGGACTTCGAGGCACTGATCAAAGCAGTGGCATATGGTCAGGCGCCGATCACGCTGCTTTTGGTCAACTGGGAAGCGCTCGACGCGATGGTCGCAGCGCAGGGTGCAAACTTCAGCATGGCCGGGGTGACACTCGGCAAGGCGGCAGCATGATCAGCAACCTCAGATCTGATATCGAGTTCCGGCGCGAAAAAGCGCTGGAGCTTTCCAGTCAGGTCCGGCGGCACCTGGCCGCCGGCGGCCAGCTCACCATCGGCGATAGCCCGGCGATCAATCCAGCGCCGGCGAAGCGTTCGGAATTCGTCGATCCGACAACCATCCTCAAGCGCCGCAAGCCGCTCATCACCCGGGCCGAGCGTGAAGCGCTGCGCAAACTCGCGGAGGCTTTATGAGCAAGCGCAAGCCGCACAACCTCAAAGCCCGCATTGACCGGTCCTGCCGGTCGCTGCTGGCCGCCAACCACGTCGCGGTGGTCAACATCGACCCCAGTGGCCGACAGGGCATGATCAACTACAAGTCGCTGAAGAACATCGCGCCCGGGAAGATCGGTCAGGCCGTCTGTGGCATTCCCCACCGCTGGACGATCTACCTCAGCGCCCTCTGCATCGACGCCCGCGGAGACCGGTACAGCAAATCGGTGGAGGTAGCGCCCGACGGCGTCTACCTCTCCGACCACCTGGAAGACGTGATCGAGCATTGCTACAAACAGCTGCGCGACGAAGCCAACCAGAGCCAGATGGTGGCTTCTGGCTGGATCGCCATTCCTGAAGTCATGTCGCTGGACGAGGAACACGCCGCGCGGATCTTCGAAGCCGTCGGCGCCTGGCATCAGGTGAAGGTCGATTCATGCGCCGCATAGCCCGCACCCAGCAACGCAAACGACAAACCTGGCTCGCACTGCCGGCCAGCGGAATAGAAGAGGTAGGCTATGGCTGTGACACAGGAAGAACGAACAGCCAAGCTTGCCGAGAAGCGGCAGGAACTGGGCGAGCAGGAAATGCGGCACACGGTCCCGTACGGCACCAGGCAGATGCTCGACGAGCTGATGCTCTGGCATGAGATCGAGGAAGTCAGCGAGGCGGTGCAACTGCTGGTGCTGAACGCCCGGGCCGTGGATCTGCCTCCGGCGCCGCCGAGAGTCAAAGGGCCGTCCGACAAAATCCGTCACTACTTCCGCCAGGGAATGCGTGACCGGCTGGCGGCAGTCACCGCAGAGCTGGGCGAGACAAAGGGTCGGGCGACCATCTGGCGCCTGATCGCATACGCCCACTCGCTCGGCGCCGAGAAGTCCGCGGCACTCTTCGAAATTAAGCGCCACGGTTTGACCGTATCGGAAAACGTGGCGCTCAAATTACGGCAAGCAGGTTTCGCCGAATCGCTCCAAATGAACGCCGAAGACGACGGCGAAAACGGCTGACAACCTACCCTGCTCGCTGCATTCAGTACCAGATGATCGGGCATTGAGCTCGTTTCAATCAGGCAAGAGCAAGCCCAGCAACTGTATTTACTACAGCGATGATCAACGGCGGAACCCAGGAGTCTTTCAACGAGCTTATGACTTTATGAATAAGGCCCTCGTCGGGCTTTTCTGATTCAAGCTGCTTTGCGAGTTCTGAAAGCGAGTCAATAAGGCCCTGCACTTGCTGAGTTATAGCGGTATCTGCGGCTTCATAAGCAATCTTGATGTCAGCGCTGCCGACTCTCACTTGATTACCTATCACCGAAGACCCAGGCCCTCCACCAGTAGCATTGACCACCATGCCGATACCGCCACTGGTCGAAATACTCTGACCAACAGCTGTTGCCTGAACGTTGATAGTGAACTGTTTTGGTTGTGCCGAAATGCTCTCGACCAGAGTTCGAATGATGAGAACAGCTTCGCTTCTTTCCATTGAGATTCTCCTTAATCCGGCACCGTGCCGGTAACACGTCATACCCCAACCCTAACCAAATTGCCACCACCGGACACCGGAGGGCGGCGCTTACCTGAGGTAAACGAAATGCCTGTACGCCATAGCGTCATCCACAAGATCGACAAGAAGCCCGACGGCAGCCCGGCTGTCCTGTTTCTGGGCGCTTCCGAGCAGGTCGAGAGCCAAGCCCGCGACGACCTGATGAGCCAGCTCAACGAAAGCTACAACGCCACCACCGGCAAGGGCTGGGGCTTCTTTCATCAGGAGTCAGGCGCCTACCCCTTCAGCGGCTGGCTGGGCAAGTACTTGGCCGGCGTCACCGACTTCCTGGCATTCAGCGCCACGGCCGTCGAGCACCTGACCAAGCTTATGGAAGAGTCGAACCTCACCACCGGCGGGCACGCCCTCTTCTGCCACTACCAGCAAGGCCTGACCGATTACTTGGTCATCGCCCTGGTGCAGGAAACCGAAGCGGTGACGATGACCGAAGAGCTCGCACTGATGACGGTGAAGCGCCTGGACCTGGACCATATCCGTCTGGCTGCACGCATCAACATCAGCGAATGGCAGAACAACAAGCAGTCGAAGCAGTACATCTCGTACCTGAAGGGCAAGCAGGGCCGGCGGCTGAACGATTACTTCCGCGACTTCATCGGCTGCCAGGAGGGTGTCGACGGCCCAGGCGAAACCAGGACCCTGCTCAAGGCGTTCAGTGACTTTGTTGAAAGCGAGGATCTGCCAGAAGAGTCAGCCCGGGAGAAGACGCACACCCTGGTCAGCTACTCAATGGCCCAGGCCAAAATGGGCGAGCCCATCACCCTCGACGAGCTGTCTGGCCTGATCGACGAAGACCGGCCAAAGAACTTCTACGACTTCATCAAGGCGAAAGACTACAGGCTTTCCGAGACCCTGCCCCCGGACAAGAAGACGCTCAACAAATTCCGGCGTTTCACCGGACGGGCCGAGGGCATGTCGATCAGCTTCGAGGCGCACCTGCTGGGCGACAAGATCGAGTTCGACGAAGCCGGCGGCACGCTGACGTTGCGCGGCCTTCCAACGCAACTGACCGAGCAGCTCAAGCGCGCCAGCGCCTAAACCTCATCGATTACGGCTTGAGCGTGAGAGCCGTCGCATGCGCGTCACTGATCTCCTTGCATGCCATGTCCACGTAGGGGTGGTCGACTCGGCGGTATGGGCTATGCCCCAGGATAAGCGCAGTGGCATGGTCCAAAAGATCCTTGGTGTTGATCCCCTTGCTTTCAGCAGCACCAATCACCGCGATCAGTGCTTGTTCCAATGCGATCTCACGCTCTTTGCTCATAACTGCTCCTTGATCCGGCTCCATGCCGGTCACCCGTAATACCCCATATCAACGAATCACGCCAGCCGGCAAGCGTTGCACCGCTAAGATCCTACTCATCGGATGAGGGCATTTCTAAATCCAGAATGTTAGGCAGTTTTTGAGCAAGAAGCCCCTTGATTTTTACTACATCAGTAAACTGTGTTACTGAAATTTCAAGCGCCAAAACTAGTAGAGCATTTGCCGCGTCATTCGCCTTAATCTTCCTTTGTTGAAGATTCTTCAATGCAGCACTTTTTTGGTCATAGGGAATGGTAGCGACTTTAGTTGAAGATATATGCACTTCTAAGTTGTCAGCTATTCGCCGTTGGTGCTCCATAAACATCTCGACCAAATTAATTTGAGATGTCTGATAGGCCTGAATTTCCGACTGCTGAGACTCTGTCTTTGCCAAGACTAACTGTTCCGACTGGGAAGCAAGAGTCTTAGCTTGAATATTATTAATAAAGCCAAACTCTTCCTTTTGCGCATCAAGCAACTCCCTCTGCAAGTAAACCGTTTTAAGAACAGCGAGAAGAGTGCAAAAGGATATTAGCGGGCCGAATACACCACCAAAATAACTACCAAATGCTGACCAATCTGAAGAGTTTGAAGAGCGTTGGCCACCGAATGTTTCCCAATAATAATAAGAGGCAAAAAAAGCGCTTACAAACACTATGCAAACCAATAAAAACCAAAAGCTAAAAACTGTTCTTTTCAAGCGTTCCATGCAGATCACCAACTATTAATAATCGGCGAAATATACCAGCGGAGCTTAAGTATGCCTATCATTTACGGAAGCGTGTGCAGCGGCATCGAAGCCGCCACCCAGGCCTGGCACCCGCAGGGCATGCGCGCCGCCTGGTTCGCAGAGATTGAGCCGTTCCCCTCGGCGGTCCTGGCCCACCACTACCCCAACGTGCCGAACCACGGCGACATGATCAAGCTGGCCGCCCTGGTGCTGGCCGGCAAGATCCCGGCGCCGGACGTGCTGGTCGGCGGCACCCCATGCCAGGCCTTCTCGGTCGCCGGTATGCGCGAAGGCCTCACTGACCCGCGCGGCGCCCTCACCATCAAATACGTGGAGCTTGCAGATGCAGTTGACTATGTTCGCGCCGGCCAGCGAAAGCCCGCCAGCGTCATCGTCTGGGAGAACGTCCCCGGCGTCCTCAGCGACAAAGGGAACGCCTTCGGATGCTTTCTTGGCGCGCTTGCTGGGGAAGACTGCGAGCTGCAGCCTCCAGGGAAAAAATGGCAGGACGCTGGTTGTGTGTATGGACCCAAAAGAACAATCGCGTGGAGGGTCCTGGACGCCCAATATTTCGGCCTGGCCCAACGACGCCGTCGTGTGTTCGTTGTCGCAAGTGCTCGAGACGGATTCGATCCCACCGAGGTACTTTTTGAGCGCGAAGGCGTGCGCCGGGATACTGCGCCGCGCCGAGGCGAGGGGCAAGACGTTACCGGAACAGCTCCTTTCGGCCCTGCACTCCAGTGCGGATGTGGATCCGTCTTCGCTGAATCGCTAGGCCAATACGGCTGCCCGAACTGCGAAGGCGATGAAGGCCCGGCGGTGTCAATGTTCGGCGGGATTCCGGCGTTCGGCGGTCATGGTCTGGAAGGATCAGTTGAGCGATCCGCCACGCTTACCGCGAAGGACACCCGCCTGGACGTGGAAAGCGAAACGTTCTTCGTCGCGCCCACCCTGGCTGGCGGGGGCCGAAAGTCCGGAGGGTACTCGCTCGACGACATCCCGCTCACGGCTCCAGCACTTCGTGCACAAGCACAAAGCAGCCACCGAGCCGACTCTGAAGCATTCATCGTGGCTGGCACACTGCAGGCCAGCGGCAAGGCGGCCGGCAGCGCCACTCAGCAGGATGCTGAATCGGGTCTACTGGTGGTACATGGCACGCAAGACCCTGGTGTCAGTGACAGTCTTGCCTTTGCCTTGGGTCGAAACAACGGAGCGGAAAACGCGGTGCTAGCGTTCTCCTGCAAGGATCATGGCGCTGACGCCGGGTTTATCGCTCCCACGCTCCGCGCCATGGGCCACTCAGGCAGCCACGCCAATGCAGGCGGTCAGGTCGCCGTCTGTATCACCGGCGACATCACGCACACGCTGAAGCCCGAAGTTTTCGACGGAAGTGAAGACGGAACAGGTCGGGGGCAGCCGATAGTCGAATGCCGCGACGTAGCCCAGACATTGACCAGCAACTACGGTAAGCAAGTCGACAACACAGACTCATCCCTGGGCCCCAACGTTGTGTCTTCCACCAGTGCTGTCCGTCGACTCACTCCCCGCGAGTGCGAACGCCTCCAAGGCTTCCCCGATGATTACACGCGCATCCCTTGGCGCGGAAGGGTTTTGGGTTTGTGCCCGGACGGCCCCCGCTACAAGGCGATCGGCAACAGCAAGGCCGTCACCGTGGTTCGCTGGATCGGCCGACGGCTATTGCGTCAACTGGCGAACTGATCAGCAAGCGCCAGGCGGAATGCCGTCTTTGTTGAAGTCCTTCAAGCGCTCACGCTCTTCCTCAGTGGAGTGAGCTGGAGTTTCCTGCTCTGGCTTTTTCTTCTTTTCTTCAGTCATTGCTATGTCCTCTGGGTGGTTGCTGTTTCGGCACCTCGTGGAATCAGCAGTTCAAATCAATCAGCTCCACCGCCTGGGCATGGCCCGGCTGTGACCCACGTGAAGCACATCAACAACCAGCGCGACAGCGCCGGCGGCAGATAGGGGCCAGCACACGAAATAGAAAAAGGTACGCCATGGCCGAGGAAGAACAGCAGCCGACGGCGGAAGCACTGAAGCAGCGCCGCAAGCGCGAGAAGGCAGCAGCGAAGGACGCTGCATTGGGCGTCGAGAAATTTACGATTGAGGTGGCGGGTATCTTCAAGAAAGACCTCAAGCGCCTGATGAAGCAGCACGGCTTTAACAACCAGCAGGAGGTGTACCAGACCCTGCTGCGCAACGCGATCGCCGCCGACTTCGAAACGGCGGCGCAGATGCTGATGTGTGTCACGACACCTTATGTAGTTACTGAAAAGGTGTCGAGCCTAATCCGTGCGGCAGGGCTGAAATCGCTCGCCGACGAACCGCCAGAGCCTGAAGACGAGATCGAAAACCCGCCGTAGTCGAGCGTTAAAGTACCTCTACCGCACTTGATATGCTTCATGTTGCGATTTCAACTCCTGTACTAAAGCCTTTGGCTCACAATTAGCACAGGGTTAGAAACGTTCTTGGCCGAAGGAGGCGTAATTGAAATATCAAATATCGCCTCGCCTTCGCCTTGGTCAATATCAAAATAGTTTATACAAAGGGATTCTGAGTATTGAGGCTCGCCAGCTTGACAAGAGATATTAAAGTTACAAGTAAATAATTCTTCCCATACGGCCCTAACATTTTTCAAGTGAGCGAGCTGCCCAGTAAAATCTAATCGCACCTTGGTCACTCTCGCCCCTTTGTTAGTAATACTCAGGACTATCATGAATGTGTTATCAAGCTGATGCGCAGTGAACTCCGCATCAAAAAATGGGCTTATCGATCTAGAGCGCTGAAGCTCGCGCGACCTTATATTAACTTGCTCCAAATCTAGCTGGGTACGTGCTAACTCAACCATATCCTTATGCTGATCCACTGAGTGTTTCAGCTCTTCGGCTTGGGATTTAAGCGCAGCCGAACTAATACTTAACTCACGCCCCTGTTGCAAGAATCCGAGAACCAACCAAAAAAATGCCAATGGACTAAACCCACCAGCTAAAAAGTCACCAAGCTCATTCAAGCCCATCGTACCGAACTTTGAATAACGATCACCTATTATTAAATGCATAGCAATTAAATAAGCTGCGCTTATAGCGAGCCCAGGCCAAAACAAAGAGTTACGCATAAATTCTCCAAACCGGCTCCATGCCGGTCACCCGTAATACCCCATATCAACGAATCACGCCAGCCGGCGAGGATCCACGTTGCTTTTTGAAAGTGTCATTTTTCAAGCATCTCGATATCCGCCTTTTCGCCGAGGATTACTTTCAGCGAGTTTTTTTGAGATTGCTGATACTCAAATGTCAAGTTGGTGATGTCGACCGCCAAATCTCCACTGGTTTTCACGATCTCTGGGAACATAGACTCTGGCAAATTAGATAGTGCCGCGGCACGTTCCGATATTTGTAAGCTGAGGATAGCTGCTTTGCCATCAAGCCGAGCAGCAGCTGATGCAGCGGCCACGGCCAACTGCTGCGCAGCGGTACTCATCTCCTTACCGTAGGCAGCGGTCTTAAGCTTGCTTTGAGCTGTATAGATTTCAGCAAGCGGTTTGGATCGAAGCTCAAAAAGTTTCAGCGCTGCTGAATTTCTCAGTTGCGCCTGCGTAGCAGATAGCGATGCGTCGGCCTGAGCCCGCGCTGCATCCACAGCTGCTTTACCAGTCAGCCAAGATGCTGCAGAGGCAGAAGCAAGGCTGATCACAGCAACAAGAATTCCATCAGACACTTTCACCAAATCAACTCCTTAGATTTCTCGGCGAACTATAGCCTGGAGGTATCCCTATGCCCACAGAAAACAAAACGGCCGAGCCGCTGAAGGTCGAGCGCTCAACAGTAACGAAGCTGGTGATCACCGGCGCACCGCGGCTCGATGCAATAACCGTGTTCCTCGAGGACTTCGGCCGGCGCGACTCCCCGATTTACTCGAACCCGAACTACCAGACCGCCCAGGGCAAGATCACCATCAACTGCTGGGACAACAGTTGGAACGCCTACTGGGGTGGGATGGGCCCGCGCACTGTCGCCGAGTTCGTCGCCGACTGCGGCTGGGACTATGTCCTGAACTGCCTGGATCGTGGGATCAGCCCAACTGTATTCAGCGGAGATGCGCTTCACACCCTGGCCAAGAAGTGCATCGTCCAGCGCCGCCGGCAACAGACCGGGCGACACGAGTGGGAGCTTGGCGAGTTGAGCAAAGATGAAGCCCGCGATCTTTGGCACGACATCGACTCATTACGCAGCATCGAGAGCCCGAACGAGTGCTGGCATCAGAGCGAGCTGCTGACTGAGCTGTTCGGGGATGAGTGGCATTACCCGCTCGACGGTAAGGCTGTCGAAGAAAACCACAAGTTCACCTACCTTCGCCGAGTGGTCGAGGCAGTCCAGTCAGCCCTCCGCCAGGAACAGCGGACATCGACCACCTGACTTGCCTCAAATGTTTTTAAACATACCCATCAGAACGGACTGGGCTGCCGAGCGAAACACCATCCCACAACGGATCATGCAGTGAGGTCACAGCCATAACACTAGTAATATCGTGGCAAACTTGATATCGAGAGCCGAACGCAGACACTACTTCCAAGCTAAACAAAAGATATTTATCATTAGTGCCCTCCGACTTATTATTGTCAATATCGTAACTAACTTCGAGTATCTTAATGTCGCCCGGCTCAATTACAAAACTAGTTACTTGACCACCTGACACAACGGTAAAAGGTCTAGGGTCTCTCAGATTCCCATGACAGCTTGGACCACGAAGAATATCTACACTTTTAACACAAAGAGCTTGCTTTCCAGTATTACTAACACTGTAGCTCAAATTCGTTTTAGCTCTGCTAACGACCTGACGATGCTGAATATAAATATTACGCTCATCAGTTTTCACCGACACCACCTCACCACTTTGCGAGCGCTCTAACATAGTTAGCGTTAAATCCGCTGGCTTATGAACATTAGCAAAGTAAAAACTCGCCGCTGCAATGAGCAGTGCGACTACAGAAACACCAATCGTTATAAAGTCTTTGAGCTGAAATTCCATGAGCGCCCCCATTGAGATGCGCTCAAGCATAACATCTCCACTTCCCCCCTCCCCCTTCAAAGTCAGCCGCTATAGCGGCAAGGACGAAGTCATGCCTGAAGAAAAAGTCGTGATGTACGAATCCCCACAAGCTGCCAGCATCCAAACCGTCACAGGCTGGGTAGGCGCTGATGGCCGCTTCTGGGGCAAAGATGAGCATATGGCGCGCTGGTGTGGCGCCACCCATCGCCAGTGCGAGAAGAATCCAGATCATCCGATCCACGAGATTCGGAGCTACTGCCAGCCTTGTTACCAGGAGAGCCGACAGGCGAAGTTCGCAGCGATGCCCGTCAAGGAGTGGTCCGGCGAACCGCTGGTAATATTCGATAGCGACCAGTACTTCTTTGACGAAGACAGCCTACGTGACTTCCTCATCGACAGCGATATCGACCTGGCAGACCTGCAGCTTTGCATCTGTGAGCCGAAAATGCCTCGCGAAATCGATCCTTCGGACGTCTTCAGCGATGATCTACCTGAAGACGGTGAGATCCGTGATCAGCAACTTGTCGCAGCGTTCGAACTGCTGAACGAAATGATTCGCCAGTCCGAGCCCCTTTCGTGGACTGAGGGCAAGGTCGCCGCTTCTCTGCCGCAATCTCTCCTTGATGAAGTCGCGGCTGCACGGGTGACGCCATGATCGCCACCCTCTGGTTCGCCTACGTCTTCATCTACAAGGGGTCAAGGCCATGATCATCAAGATTGCTTTTGACCCAGGCAACCTGAAACCAGACGATGAAGCCTATCCCGCTTTCCAGGCCGGCGGCGTCACGTTAAAGGTTTGGGCTCTCTACAAGAAGCACTTCATCACCTGCCAATACTTCCGGGAAAACCTGATCGCGATGGCAGAACTGTTTGAGCGAATGCTTGATATCGAAGACCGCGACGTTCTCCCGTACACAAACATTGATGAGTTCGTAGCCTACCTGGGCGCCTGTGGAATTTACGGAACAACAGCTGGCCCACGACACAAGGAGATGGTCGGGTGGGTTGTGAGGTACTGGGACTATTTCAACCTGGCCACCCAGTGGTCGTTGACCCTTCAGTACAAAGTCGTGAAGGAGGTTGACGAAAACTTGATCATTCGCGGCTTCCACTCCGCAACAGCCTAACCCAATCCCCCTAAATGCCTGCCGGTCAACGGCGGGCCACCTTCTGCCGCCCAGCGCGGCAAGGACACCCCATGTTCGCTATGAAACTCACCTCGATACTGCTGGGCGCTTTGCTGTACCCGGTCGCCAGCGGCTGCTGGTTCACCTGGATCGCGCTGGACCTGTTGGAAACCGGCACCACCGAGGCACTGATCTACGCCTTCGCCGGTACCTGCGCCTGGCTGCTGATCACCTTCGGCCTGGCCGTTCACATCATCAAGACAGCGCGGCCCACGGCCGGCGGGAGGTAGTTATGGATGGAATTCAATTCCTGTCGCATGAGGATGTTTGCGAATTGACCGGCGCCAAGACGAAAGCTGGCCAAATCATGGTCCTGTCCCGCAATGGCATCCGCCACACTATAAAGCGCAACGGCTGGCCCTGCGTGATCTCTGCTTCACTGCTGGCCGGGAAAAAAGATCGGCAGCCCGAAAAGGCTGAATGGCAACCAAGGATGGGAATTCAGTAGATGGCAAGACGACCAACTAACCCTGGCAGCATCCCTCGGCTGAGAAAGCGCCTACGGCCAGGGGGAAGGGTTTATTACTACTACGACGCTGGCGATAAACCTAGGAAGGAAATCGCACTTGGTTCCGACTACGGAGCCGCAATCGTTGAATATGCTCGACTTGAAAAGAGCCGGGCAGCCAATGCAATCGTCGCACAGGTGCTCACCTTCGAGTGCGTCGCAAACAAGTATATGGACGAGGTGGTGCCTACGAAGTCGCTGAACACACAAAAAGACAACATCCGCGAGCTAAAACAACTGTTGATTTTCTTCAATGATCCGCCCGGCCCGCTTGAGGCGATCGAGCCGAAGCACGTCGTTCAATACCTGCGTTATCGGTCGAAGACTGCGAAGGTGCGTGCCAACAGAGAAAAGGCCCTGCTCAGCGCTATCTGGAATTTCGCGCGTCAGAGCGGCTATACGTCGCTGGCCAATCCGTGCGCCGGCATCAAAGGAAACAAGGAGACGGGCCGGGACACCTATGTAGAAGACGAAATGTTTGCGGCGGTTTACCTGCACGCTGATCAGCCACTCAAGGACGCGTTAGATCTGTTCTATCTCACAGCTCAGCGCATAGGCGACACGCTGAAGATGGACGAACGTGACTTGCTGGATAACCAGTTGTTAATCAAACAGGGGAAAACGAGCGCCAAACGCCGAATTGAGGTTGTAGGAGAGCTCAAGGTAGTTATTGACCGCATTCTGGAAAGAAAAAAGGGGCACAAGATTCGATCAACCAGACTCGTCGTAATGGATAACGGCCAGGCGATGACAGCGAGCATGCTCAGGGGAAGATTTGACGCGGCCAGGATGAAGGCCGGAATTGAAAAGTCTGCATTTCAGATGCGCGACCTGCGCGCAAAAGCAGCAACAGACAAGGAGGAGTCGACAGGCAGTATTCGCGACGCGAGAGATCAATTGGGGCACACAACTGTCGGCATGACAGAGCAGTATATCCGGCGCCGCAAAGGCCTAAAGGTGCTTCCCACTAAGTGAAAATCCGTTCCGCAATAAAATATGAGCCCTTGAAAGCAAAGGGCTACAAGCGACGCATCCACCTACAATTGCGGAACGTAAATATCGCTAACCTACTGTTTTTTACGTCTTTGTGCGTGGACTTAAAATCCCCCGCTCGTAAGGGCGTCCCGGTTCGATTCCGGGTTCGGGCACCACAGATATGAAGGGCTTGCCGGGGAAACCTGGGCAGGCCCTTATCTTTTCTGCTGCGCAATTACCATCCTCCAGCGTCCTGCTGATCGAATGACCCTTACCAAAAATCAACCGAACTACGCCCCATCCCAAGGCTCTATCAGGAGAAGCCTGGACATTTCCAGGCCAACCCGCATGGAGCTGAATATGTCTGACGATCTGAACAACCGTGGCCCTCAAGACCGTGCTCGAGTGAACACTTCAGAAGCTTGGGAAGTGAAGCATTGGACGAAGGAATTCGGCGTAACTGAACAACAGCTTAAAGATGCGGTGAAGGCGGTTGGCCCAATGGTCGACGACGTGCGTAAAAAGCTCGGCAATTGAAGGTCGGTGGCGCCCCCGGCAGCACCAACTGAAGCCGCATCTGTTGCGGCTTCTGTTGTTTGCCATGTATCGGCGCGAAATCTGCAAAGCGCGGTAGCCATAGCGGTTTGCGTAATGTGGTTTTCCTTGTGTCCTGCAGGTTAACCCGCGATTGCGGCGGCACTGAGTGCGTGGATCTTGTCGACGATCTGGCGTGACGCCGTCCTTATTGCCGTGGTGGTATTGCCGGCGATGTGCGGCGTCAGTTGCGCGTTGGGTATAGCGGTCAACGGCGAGTCGAAGCGGTCTTTTTCCAGGGCAAAGGTATCGATGGCGACCGCTTTGATATGTCTGGGAAACCGGCTCATGAAGGCTGCCAGCTGGTGCTCGTCGACGATCCCGCCGCGAGCGGTATTGATGAGGATTGAACCTTGGCGCATCTGCCGGAACTCGTCAGTGCCGAACAAGCCTCGGGTCAACGCGGTGAGCGGTACGTGAATCGAAACGATGTCCGCCTCGGCCAGTAGCTGCTCAAGGCTTGCCCGTCGTTCAAGCTCAAGGCTGCGCGCCACTGCTTCGGTAAAACGTTCGGATCCGGTGGCGATCACCTTGATGCCCAACGCCGCAGCCTTGCGCGCTACCTGTCGGGCAATGCTGCCAGTGCCCACCAGCCCAAGCGTCAGTTCGGCGTATTCGGGGGTGGGTGCCAAGGTGCCTTTTGCCCAATGCCCCCTGTGCGTTTCGGCGTTGTAGTAATCCAGGTCGCGAGACAGAAACAGCGCCTGGGCCACGACGTATTCGGCAACGGCGGCCGCGTTGGAGCCCGGCGTGTTGAGTATCGCCACGCCATGCTGCTCGCACTCATGCCGATCGATATGATTAACCCCTGCGCCGGCCTGAGCGATGGCACGCAGCGGCGTGGTCAACGCGGGAGAGGTGGCGGCGCGGATCAGGCTGGCGCCAAGGGGGATGTTCAGGCGCGTCTTGAACACGCTGTAACCCCCTGCCCGCGTTACAGCGGCAATGAAGGCAGGCTCGTCATGGCAGTTGATCTCGGCATATTGAATGCGCGTGGAGTAGTGCTGCCGGATGCGGTCCTTGTCCGCGAAATAATGCAGGTTGAGGGTCACGTCCAGGCCCAGTTCAAGAAAGTGATCGACTTCCTCAAACAGCAACGGCGGGCCGGGGGCATCCAGTATCAGGGTGGTAAATGCCATTCAACTGATCCTCTTGGAGGGTCGTGCGCTGTACGGTCAAATCGAATGTCAGCCTGAACATCGCCAACCACTGCACATCAAAAAATACCGCGCGGTATTCGCAGGAGGCAAGCAGTCGATTCAGGTTACCACTGCGCAACTATGGGCTTGGAAAAGTCTCGGTGGTAAGTGAGTGTAAGAAGCTCCTGAAACCAAAATACTCGCTGCCATACAAAAAAGGCGCTCCGCAGAGCGCCTTCTTACCGCCGATTACCTCACTGTAAACTTACCTGACGCAGCTCAGGCTTGGCCTCGCCACCAATCGTGATGCGTTTGGGTTTGGCCTCTTCAGGCACCTCACGCAGCAGGTCGATGCTCAGCAACCCGTTGGTCAGCGATGCGCCGCGTACTTCGATGTGGTCCGCCAGGCGGAACGACAGCCGGAAAGCACGCTGGGCAATGCCCTGGTGCAGGTAAGCGACCTTCTCGTCGGTTTCGCGTTTTCCGCCGGAAACCGTCAGCACGCCTCGTTCGACCTGGATATCCAGATCCTCCTCGGTCAGGCCAGCCACGGCGATGACAATGCGGTACGCGTCGTCACCGTGCTTTTCCACGTTGTGAGGTGGATAGGAGTTCGGAGCCTCGCTGCGCAGCGCCGACTCGAACAGGTCATTGAAGCGGTCAAAGCCCACCGATTGACGGAACAGTGGGGCCAACGAAAGGGTAGTAGCCATTTTAAAATCTCCTGAGTTTCTCCAAGTGATTTAGTCCGCGACCCGTATGCGGCATCGCGTGATCAAAAATCTAGGGACGTGCAAAAGGATTTCAAGAGACCTGCAAAAAAAAATTTATCGCCCTCAAAACGCTGCCGCGAGAACCGAAATACCTGGGGTGTGCTCTAATCCAGTGCCAGGCGTGCGTTAACCCCCTTAAACGCCTGTGCGCAGCCCCTAGAGGTACACAAAATGAAAATGACACTCCCGGCCCTGGCATTGGGCGTCCTGATTTCTCAGTCGGCGCTGGCCGCCGGCGATGGCACCTCCGCGCTGGGTGGCGGTGTGGGTGGTGTGTTGGGCAATGTGGTCGGCCAGCAGCTCGGTGGCTCGACCGGTGCGGCCATCGGCGCGGGTGTAGGTGGCGCGGCCGGCGGTGCGGTGGGTGCGCAGAAAGGCAATCGAACCGAAGCGGCGCTGGGTGGCGGGGTCGGCGCTGCGGGTGGTTCAGTCATCGGTAATCACTTGGGTGGCAGCACCGGTTCAACCATCGGCGCAGGCCTGGGTGGTGCAGCCGGCGGCGCGCTGGGTAACAACCTGGCGGACGACGAAAGCGGCCACCGTTCCGACGGCAAACACAAAGGCAACAAGCATAAACACAAGAACAAGCGCCACTGATGACCTGACACGGCGTTGATTGCAACGCACCGGGATGAACGACGCAGAACGCCGTTCATCCCGGCTTGCCAGCCTTACATCGGCGTACTGCTCACCACCCGCAACGCCAGCCCCTCGTAGGCATCCAGGGTAATCGTAAACGTCCCCTCCTCCGTCAGATCCCCTTCCACGCGCTCATTGATGATATCCACCACCGGCCCCGGTGCAATGTTGGGCAGGTTCAGGGATTCGGTGATCGGCGTGGCGCCGAAGTTCAGCGCGGTGATCTGCGTGCCCTTGCCGGCCGGCAACTCATGCACCATGACCAGCAGCCCTGGATGCTCGACGTCCGGGATCAGGATCTGACGACTGGCGGCGATGTCGTAGGCGCGGCGCACGCCGAGGATTTTCTGCAGTTGCGAAGCGAATGAGTCCGGGTCCTGCAATTGGCTGTTCAAGCTGCCGTACAGGCTTCTGGAACGCGGCATCTGCCCGGCCGACAGCTCCGCGTCGGGGTTGAGGTCCACCAGGTCGTAGGCGCCACGATGGACCCAGCGGGTGTCGCCATCGGCCATCAGGTGCGCGACCTCGTCGGCCGCCAATGGCAGCGCGCCCACCAGGTCCCAGCCGGACAGCGCAAACACCCCAGGCTGCATGGCGTTGTACATCACCAGCAGCAAGTGGATCTGGCGAATCTGCTGGATATCGGCCGCAGTGATCGCGTCCAGGTCGCGAATGCCCAGGGCTGCGGTGATGATGCTGGCGGTGGTGCACGATACGCCGTTGGTGACGAATTTCAGGTTGTACGGCGCGTGTTCACCGGTCAGGCGTTCGTACATCTGCTCGCGGATGTGCTCGCGCAGGATGTTGCCGGGGAAGGTCTGGCCCTGGAACAGGAAGCTGTCATGGGCATGCAGCGTCCAGAAGTGCACCAGCTCCAGGGTCAGTTCGTCGTGGTTTTGCAGGGCATGGATCAGCGAGCCAGGGTCGATGCCCAGGCTGTGCATCTGGCGCAGCATCAGGCGCAGGAATTCAGCGTCGCCCATCAATAACGCGTGCTGGTAGGCGGGACGGGTGATGAAGTCATAGGACAGGTCGGCGCCGCCGTGGGACATGGAGGCGATGTCGTCCACGGTGAGGTTGAGTTCCTGGAAACTGAAACCGCCCGCCTTGCGAATCGCCCCGCCCAGTAACTGGTTGCCGGTGATCGACAGCGGATGGCTTTCCGACCAGGCGCTGCCGTCGAGCTTGCGCTCTACGCCGAGGAAGCCGTTGGCGTCCAGGCGCAGGATCTTCGCGCCCATCACATCAATGGCATGCAGCGCATCACCGATGATCATCTGCTGGGCGGCAAATGACGGATCGAGCCAGTTCAGCGACGGCTGGCCTTCCTTGAAGTAATGCAGGTAAACCCAGCGACGCGGCTTGCCATCCACGCCTACGACGACCGGCGTGGCGCTCCAATCGGTTTCCTTCACGCCGGGCTCGAAGAAAATCACCCGCTGCAACTGGCCGACGATGTAGTGCTTGTCGCGCAGCGCATCCACCTGCTGCGGGCTGAGGTTCTGCGCGTCGCGGCCCTCGGCGACCTCTGGCAGCAACGCCCAGTCTTCATCGCGGATTTCGACCATGTGGTACAGGCCGGGGTAGTCTTCATAGGCCATTTCCGCCAGACGAAAATCCGCGCCCTTGCCGGTGTGCGATGGGATCACGTCGTCGATGACCACCGCATTATGCGCGGCGGCCATGCGCGTCAGCGCCTGCAGCTGCGCCTCGGTACCCAGTAGCGGGTCGATGTCGAAGCTGATGCGGTCGAAGTTGCCGTCGATGGTCGGCGTGTAGTCAGTGCCGGACAGACCGCCGGACTTCTTCAACGGCCCATTGTGAATACCCTGGATGCCGATCTTCGACAACGCATGCCACAAGGCTTCGTCCCCCAGCGCTTCGAGCACGGTGCCGTCTTCGCGGGTGACGATTGATGCCGGATAGGCGGTGAACCAAACCGAGGACAAGGCTGACGCATCACGCGGCCTGGTTTGCGCAAAGGGCTGTTGCCACATCCGTCCCTGCCCCGAATAGAGCTTGGCCCGCTGGCGCGCCGCGTGCAGCATGGAGCGCTGCACCAGCCAATTCACATGATCGTTGTCCGCCGCCGTCATAAGCCTGATACCTGTGGTCGTGAGAGGTTACTCGTAAGCATAGGAGCGACGAGCGAAGCGATTCGTTGCATTGAAATGCAGATCTGACTGTACTGATCGTCCCCACGCTCTGCGTGGGAATGCCTCCTGGGACGCTCCGCGTCCCGCCAACCGGCGTACCTTTGAGCGACTGCGCATTGGTGACGCGGAGCGTCACAGGCTGCGTTCCCACGCGGGAGCGTGGGGACGATCGTTGAACTGACCCACCGATATCGGGGGCAAGCCCCCTTGTGTCTTGAGCCAGGATTAGACTGAGGGTGAGAGCGGTGAGTAGCAAGCTGAATGCCCCGAGTGCTTAAAGCACGTGTGGGAGCCCACGCTGCTACTCACCTCTCCGCTCTGGACATGAGCCCGAACAGTTGAACGAGCCCACCTCGAACAGTTACAAGCGTGGGCCAAGCCAGAGCGCTCTCACATTAAGTGTAAGAGGATTTGGCTATGTTTTCCTATCCAGCAGGTATTGATGTTTCCAAGGACAGCCTTGAGGCTCGAGTTAATCAGGTTGACGTTGGGGTAAATTGCGCTAACGCCGAAGAAGATTTCCCTGGGTTGATTGGGTGGCTATTGCTTCACCAGGTTGGTCGCGTGGTATTGGAGGCTACTGGCGGTTATGAGCGCAAAGTCATGAAGGCGCTTCAGGCTGCGGGCCTTGATGTCATCTGCATCAATCCGCACCGAGCCAAGAGTTTTTCCAGGGCGATGGGCAAACAAGCCAAAACCGACCCGATAGACGCAAAGTCTCTTGCGCACTATGCAGCTGTTCTAGACTCGCCAAGCGCCCGAGTTACAAGCCCGGAGCACGATAAGCTGCGCGCGTTGGTCCAGCAGCGGGAGCATTTTGTTCAGCAAAGAGATGACGACAGACGACGCCTGAAAACAGCTTCCTGCGATGCGGTAAAGCCTGCATTACAGAACCATATCGACTATTTGACCATGGCAGTGGAGGCGATAGATCAACTGATTCGTCAAAGTGCGAACGAGTTAGATAGCGAAAAGGTGGCTCGACTGTGTTCAGTCAAAGGAATCGGGCTGGTTACTGCCACCAGTCTTATGGCTTACCTGCCTGAGCTGGGAGAGATTGGAGGACGCCCTATCGCGGCACTAGCGGGCCTCGCTCCGTACAACAACGACAGCGGAAGGCATAAAGGTGCACGCCATATTAGTGGCGGAAGGTTTTCAGCCCGTCGCTCACTTTACATGGCCTGTTGGGTGGTTATCCGTGACCAGCCAGAATTCGGGACTCGATATAAGGCGCTACGTGATAAAGGGAAATGCGCCAAAGTCGCGTTGATCGCCTGTATGCGCGTTTTGTTGGTACGTCTGAACGCGATGCTGCGTGACCGCACTGAATGGAAAGAGCGCACCGATTAGCTCGGTAGCAGCAATTTCCTTCAGCATTGCACGGCCTAAGCTGTGGGAGCTTTGCTGCCTATGAAAATGACTTCTGAATTGAATCCAATAAGACAGTTGCTCCCACATTGGGTTTTGCGTTGTTACTCGGAGATGGAGCGGTCGACCAGCACCTGGGCTTCTTCTACCAGCTGCTTGAGGTGGTCTTCGCCCACAAAGCTTTCGGCGTAGATCTTGTAGATGTCCTCGGTACCCGATGGGCGCGCGGCGAACCAGCCGTTTTCGGTCATGACCTTCAAGCCGCCAATGGCCTGGTTGTTGCCTGGCGCATGGCTGAGGATCTGCTGGATGCTTTCCCCGGCCAGCTGCGTGGACGTGACCTGCTCCGGCGACAGTTTGCCCAGCAGGGCTTTCTGCGCGGGCGTGGCCCTGGCATCAACGCGGGTGGCAAAGGGCTCGCCCAACGCATCGGTCAGGCCGCGGTAGATCTGGCTTGGGTCCTGGCCTGTGCGCGAGGTCATCTCGGCGGCGAGCAAGGCCGGGATCAGACCGTCCTTGTCGGTGCTCCAGACCGTGCCGTCCTTGCGCAGGAACGAGGCACCGGCGCTTTCTTCGCCACCAAAGCCCAGCGAACCTTCGAACAAACCATCAGCAAACCATTTGAAGCCCACCGGCACTTCGTACAAACGACGCCCGATGCGCGCGGCAACGCGGTCGATCAAGCCGCTGCTGACCACGGTCTTGCCCACCGCCGCATCGGCGCGCCAGTCGGGACGGTTCTGGAACAGGTAGTCGATGGACACCGCCAGGTAGTTGTTCGGCGCCAACAGCCCGCCGGACGGCGTCACGATGCCGTGACGGTCGTGGTCCGGGTCGCAGGCAAACGCCACATCAAAGCGCTCCTTGAGGCCGATCAGGCCTTGCATGGCGTAGCTGGATGACGGGTCCATGCGGATCTGGCCGTCCCAGTCGACGCTCATGAAGCGGAAGGTTGCGTCGACGTCGGTGTTGACCACGTCCAGGTTCAAGCGGTAGTGCTCGGCAATCGCCGACCAGTAGCGCACCCCTGCTCCGCCCAGCGGGTCCACGCCCAGGCGCAGGCCGGCGCTGCGGATGGCGTCCATGTCGATCACATTGATCAGGTCGGCCACGTAGCTGTTGAGGTAGTCATGGCGATGGGTGGTATCGGCCTTGAGCGCCTGGGCATGCGTGATGCGCTTGACCCCGGCGAGCTTGTTGGCCAGCAGCTCGTTGGCCTTGGCTTCGATCCACTTGGTGACATGGGTGTCGGCCGGGCCGCCGTTGGGCGGGTTGTACTTGTAGCCGCCACTTTGCGGCGGGTTGTGGGATGGCGTGATGACGATACCGTCGGCCAGCCCGCTGGTGCGGCCACGGTTGTAGCAGATGATCGCGTGGGAAATCGCCGGCGTCGGGGTGTATTCATCGCCTTCGGCGAGCATCACATGCACACCGTTGGCAGCGAGCACTTCCAACGCACTGGCGCCGGCCGGCGTCGACAGCGCGTGGGTGTCCAGGCCTACGAACAACGGGCCATCGATGCCTTGGGCTTCGCGGTACAGGCAGATAGCCTGGCTGATTGCGAGCACGTGCCACTCGTTGAAGCTCAGTTCGAACGAGCTGCCACGGTGCCCGGAGGTACCAAACGCCACGCGCTGGGTGGAGATCGCTGCATCAGGCTGGCCAGTGTAATAGGCCGTGACCAGTCGCGGGATATCCACCAGCAACTGGGCTGGTGCCGGCTTGCCCGCAAAAGGACTGATAGTCATGCATAAACCTCGAAAAATAAGGATTCGGAAAAATGACAGTTTACGGTGACTTGGACTACCGCGCGACGGTATCGATCCAACAACCGATACAGAAATTTCTTACACGTCAGATCTGCGACTGCTGCAGCGCCTCGGCCAATGCATCCAGAGCAACGTGCAGGTTCGGATGACCACTGAACGCATGACCGAGGCGCATATGCTGGTGATGCAGACCGCTGAGGCTGAACAGCTCACCAGGGGCGATCACCACATGCTGAGTGACCATGCGCTGGAACACGTGGCGCATATCTACCGCCGCCATCGACTGTAACCAGAAACTGGCGCCGGCGACCGGCATGCGGTAGCTCACCTGCCCCTCCAGGTGGGCGTCCAGGCGCCGGCTCATGGCCTGCGCTTGTTCGCGCAGCCGTTGCTGGAGTGTCTGCACGTGCTGGTCAATCCGCCCGTTTTCGTACAAGCGAGCAATGGCGCGCTGACGAATCGACGATAACCGGAATGCGCGCAGCGCAAACTGGCGTTGCAACTCAAGGCTCAGTTGGCGCGACAGTACAAAGCCAAAGGGCGCTTCCGGGCCCAGAGTCTTCTCGAACGAGGAAAACACGATCAGGCGCTCAGGGTTGACCAGGTGTCGCAGCGCCGCAGGGGATGGGACGAAGCTCAGTTCGCCATAGGTGTCGTTCTCCAGCAGCCAGCAGCCGAATCGGTCCAGCAGATGCGCCACCTGCAGTCGCTCCTGAACCGACAATACGTTGCCCGATGGCATGCTCGCCACCGATGACAGCAGCACCAGATGCACCGGCTCATGGCTGAGCAGGTGTTCAAAGGTGGCCAGGTCGAATCGGCCATCGGTGTCCCAGGGCAACTCGATAACCCGCACGCCGGCGCTCTGCAACAGGCGCAGGACCAGATAATCGCAGGGTGATTCAGCCACCACCACGCTGTCCTTGAGGCCCAGAACGTCAATCAGGATCTCAAGGACGCCGCGCACGTCGGCGCCGATATACACCTCATCCGCCTGCCAGCAGCGCGTGGGTGACGAGGTGTAGCGTGCCGCCAACGCCGCGCGCAGCTCCCACACGCCGGCAGGCTGGGAGTGAGTTTGCAAGTGATGGGGGTGCCGGCGGATCAGTTGGCGCTCCAGCGTAAGCAATGCGCCATCCAGGGAGCCGAGCAGTGCCGGTTCATCGCCACTGAGCACCACCATGGCCGGCCGCCGCGCCGCCGCGTAAAGGCGCTCAAGCAAGTCCCCGCTCGCTGTCACTTGCGCGTTGGCAGCCACCGGCCAGGCAAAGTAGCCAGACTTGGCCACCGAGTAGATCCGCCCTTCCTTTTCCAATATCGAGTAAGCGTATTGAATCGTCGAGATCGACACCTTCAAGCGAGTCGACAGCTGTCGCAGGGAAGGCAGCTTTACCGGCTTTTCAAGGCTGACTTCGTTGATCAGGTTGATCATGTAGCGGTACACCGCCTGATAGGCAAAATCCGCTTGCCGCTCCCCTCGCAGTTTCATCAGCGGCCACCCGGGTTTGCACGCACAGGCACGCTGCTAACGCCCCGACAATTGCGCAGTCTGCGCATGCACATGCACCCCGCGCTGTTTGCGCGGGTCGATGCCCCGGCGCGTCTGCTGAGTGCGCTTGCGGTACAGGTGCTGCAACAGCGGCAAGGGCAAGCCACTGGTGTCGATCAGCCACTGCTGCAGCATGTCTGCGGCGGGTTTGCCCTGCAGCGCCTTGTGCAATTCGGGAAGGCCCACCAGCATGCCGGGGTGGCACTGACGCAGATAACCCTCCAGACGCTCGCCATGGTGGATGAAGGGTGAAAACAGCAGGCAAGTCAGTTGGCCTTCGTCCAGGCCGAAGAACTCCTGGGCGTATGACGTGGACAATACGCGCCCGTCGTCACTGCCCAGCTCATCGATCAACGTGCCGGGGATGTGTCGGCGCAGCATCGCATCCCGCGCTTGGCGCACGAACGCCTGGACGCCCTCCTCGTAAGACAATTCACGCAGGCATTGGGCTTGCAACCCGTGCAAGTGCGCCATGAGCAACGGGTTGGGGTAGTCCGGGTGACTGAAGTGGAAGTCAAACGGGTCCGGCTTGTGCGCTAGAAACTCGGTAAGCAGCGGTGCCGAGGCGACGTCGACCTCGTCGAGCAAGTCGGCAACCCCGATGTAAGCCAGATGGCGATGCCCGCCACGGCTGGGACGCTCGGCCTCCACGTACTGCTCACCATAAAGGTCGCGGTAGCAACCGGCGCTCCACTCTTCCAGGCGCGCAAACAGGATATTGAGCGAGGCTGGCCGGCGCGGCGGAACAATCACGCCGGCGTCCAGGGCCGAGCGCTTGAGCCAGGCCAGGTACTGGCTTTGCTTGCGCGCGGAGTCACCGCTGACCACGGCGTGTACGCCGCCGTTCCAGGTGCTCACGCGCTGGTAGAAGTCCCCCAGGGCCAGGTAAGTGTCGCTGCACAGCGTTGCACGGACATCGCCGGACGTCAGGTGCCCGATCATCAGCATATTGCGCTGGCTCACCTCACGGCCGACGCTGGAGGCAGGCCGCTGATGGTTGAAAGGCTGCACCTCCTGGTTTTCCACCATCAGCAGTTCCACGCGGGGGTCATCGTGAAAAAACAGCGCGTTGTAGCCCTCGTTCAGGCTGGTGAGTGTCGCCTGGGTCATCCCGGCATGCCGCAGAGTCGCTACCCTCAGGTGAAAGGTCTTGGGCGCACGGCCTGCGATGCTCAGTTGCGCCGCCCGCAGCAGCGCCAGGGTATAACTGCTGACCTCGCCGCCACCGTGGGCGATCAGCACCTTATAGTTACCCACCTGTTCCATGCCACCTGCGGCCACCACTATTCGCTGGATCAACAATTGAAGTGCAGTCCGTTCGGCGCGAGTGAAGTGCCCCATCAAACGTTGCAGAACTTGCTGATAAACATAGTTCATGGCTTGTTCGTGAATTGCGCTCATTGTTCTACTACCTGAGTTGAAATATCTGTTTCAAGCAACTCGTTGAGGTCATTGCTTGATCCATTACATTGATGGATTTGTTTTCCGCCGTAGCGCACAAGGATGATTAAACATTAGCACCTTGCAATAAAATTACCGGAGCGCAGATCCAGGTGCCTTGCGACCCAGCAGCCGTCCAGACGCGCCAATGCGCGGTCGCCTGTAGCCAGATCGCATACCCTAGGAATATTCCGACAACCTCCTACAGCGCATTAATGGATTAATTAGCGAAAATTCCGACAAATATTAAATCGCCCATTTAATCCGGACCTCCTGCAGAAAGACCCAATATCCTGATTATCTTTTCGACGGCCAGGCGCTCGCCTTGTAAGTTTGCTGATGCGAGACAGTAATGTCGGACGGCTAATCATTGCTCAATCCCTGAGATGATGGTTAAGCCACAATTATCGGCACTCAAATAATGATTAATAGATACAGAACAGCGCAGGAAAGCAGTTCAGATGATCCCCGGCGCGAACTTCAGTCGCGCCCACACAACAGCGCCGCACTGGATTTCAGGGCGGCGTAAGGGTCAAAGGTATTGTTTGCGGGGCGCAACGCCCTCGGGGCGGCTCAACCCTGGCGTGGGTTAAGCCCTTACAAATGGCGCATCTGCTGCATACGTGCAGACGCTGGAGTATTCATTTGCGAATACTCCTACAGCTCAAACAGCCTCAACCTGCAACGCAACTCGTTCGCGGCAAGGGCATTCGTCCATGTAGCGGTGCGCTTCGACGAACTGACTGAATGGAAACACCGTGGTTTTCAGCGGCACCAGTACCCGGTCGGCAGTCAGTTGGTTGATATCACGCAAGGCGCGCTGCAACGCTACCTGGTCCTGGATGATGCCCAACTCCGGCTTACCGGTGAAGTTGCCGATGCAATGCACGAAAAACTGAATATTCTTCTGGAACGCAGCACACGCCGGGAACGGTGTCTGGTTACCGCCTTGCAGACCGTACAGCACCAGGCTGCCGCGTGGCGCCAGCACGTCCCCGAGCAATGACATCTGCGGTCCGCCCAGGCCGTCGAACACCACATCGACGCCGCGGTTATCGGTGATTTTGTTGATTTGCATGAGCAGGTCCTGCTCTTCGGTGACGATGACTTTTTCCGCCCCGAGGGACAGCAGGTAATCACGCTCCGCACTGTCCTTGGTCGCCGCGATCACCCGCACACCCAGGGCTTTGCCCAACTGCACGAACGACGGCCCGGCACAGTGGCTGGCATCGGTCACCAGGGCAAACTGCCCAGGTTTGACGCGCGCCAGGTCCATGTAGGCAAAGTAGGCAATCAACAGCGGCGTGTAATGCACGCTGGCTTCAATCGGGCTCAAGACATCCGGGTAACGGGTCAGGGCCGAACGGGGCAGGACGATCTGTTCGCCATACACCGGGTAGTCATTGGGGCTTTCGGCGGGAAAACTGGCGACTTTATCGCCCACCGCCAAGTCGTCCACGCCATCGCCCAGGGCGACCACGACACCGGCCATTTCATGACCAAGGCCCGACGGCAGGCGTGCATGGGAGGACGCCAGGTTCTGGCGCCACAGGATGTCGTACCAGCTGATACCAATTGCGTCGACACGCACCTGCACTTCGCCCGGTGCGGGCTGTGCGGCTGCATGCTCTTCGCATTTGAGCACCTCGGCCGGACCAAACTTGTGAAAACGAATCGTGCGGGACATCGCAAACCTCGTCAAAGTAACCTCTAATGCCATGAACTCTATCTGGGCTTTCCCGCCAAGACCACCGGTCGCCATTAATAGTCGACATGCCTGTCATTGATTCCGCTTCTGAGGCATAGACCTCAGCTTGCGTAGGAAAACTCAATTATCCGGTGCAGAGTACCAGCCTTTCCCCGTAAGATTCATGCCGGTCATGCTTACGAAGGGAGCCTTGGAGGTTCTTGATATGACCGCTTTCGTCAAGTTCGCTGACTCTTCCAGGACACAAGATGAACCGTAACGACCTGCGTCGTGTCGACCTGAACCTCTTGATCGTATTCGAAACCCTGATGCACGAGCGCAGCGTGACCCGCGCCGCCGAGAAGCTTTTTCTCGGCCAGCCGGCCATCAGCGCCGCCTTGTCACGCCTGCGGGGGCTGTTCGACGACCCCCTGTTCGTACGCACCGGACGCAGCATGGAACCGTCGGCCCGCGCCGTCGAAATCTTCGCCCTGCTCTCCCCGGCCCTGGACTCGATCTCCACCGCCGTCAGCCGCGCCGCCGAGTTCGATCCCGCCACCAGCACCGCAGTGTTCCGCATCGGCCTGTCCGATGACGTGGAATTCGCCCTGCTGCCGCAATTGCTCAAACGCCTGCGCGCCGAAGCCCCCGGCATCGTGCTGGTGGTGCGTCGCGTCAACTACATCCTGATGCCCGGCTTGCTCGCCTCAGGCGAAATCTCCATCGGCGTCAGCTACACCGCCGATCTGCCGGCCAACGCCAAGCGCAAGGTACTGCGCCGCAGCCTGCCGAAACTGCTGCGCGCCGACAGCGTGCCGGGCTCATTGAGCCTGGACGACTTCTGCGCCCGACCGCACGCCCTGGTGTCCTTTGCCGGTGACCTGAGCGGGTTTATCGATGAAGAGCTGGAAAAACTCGACCGCAAACGCCACGTGGTGCTGGCCGTGCCGCAGTTCAATGGGCTGGGGACGCTGCTGGCCGGCACCGACATCCTCGCCACCGTGCCGGACTACGCGGCTGAGGCGCTGACATCAGCGGGTGGCTTGCGAGCGGAAGACCCACCGCTGCCGGTGCGTTCGTTTGAATTGCATATGGCGTGGCGTGGGTCGCAGGACAATGACCCGGGGGAGCGGTGGTTGAGGTCGCGGATTCAGATGTTTTTTGGCGACCCTGAGAGTCTTTAGGCGTCGTCGGGCAGGCTGTTTAGCTGATCATTTCTGCCTTTCCACAAACCATGGAGATCTATTCACTTCCAGTGGATTGCTACATTGGGGGCATATCTGAGGGCATGCTTTGGATGGTTTGAAAAGGATGCCCCCAGCCTGAGGCCAAGCAGGCTATTGATGAGGATGGGTGGACTGAGGGAGATATGAACCCTCGGCCCTACCTCGTATCAATGGCCGAGCCGTAGTGAGCGCACCACCAACCACGCTGGACAAATGCGTGCAAATGTAAAAAATTATGATGGCATAATGCCTCGGCAACCTGCAAAATCCACACGTTTCCAACGGATTTTAAGGAGCGGTTCCGATGACATGGCCAGTCACGCTGAAACTCGACAGCGCAGCCTACCCGCTCAGCGTGGTGCAACGCGCCGCTTATTCCCTGGCCGACACTGTCGCGATCCAGGTCGGTATTGAAACCAATCAGATAAGCCTCACGGCCCACCCCGCTGAAGCAAGGCTAACGCTTTCCCCGGAGCAGGCTCACTCGCTGATCCTCCAGCATCTGAACGACTTTGCCCTACGCGACCATATCAACCGCGAAACAGCAGGGTTGCGCGAAGTCCTGGCCCGAGCCGCGCTCGCTGGATGTGGGGTTTCGCAGTGACACTGATAGCGACAGACGCCAAGCACTACCGCTTGCTGCCTTTTCGATTCATGCGCATGAACACGGGACATGACCGTGACATCCTACTCACCTCCGATACCGGTGAGTACATGCACGTGAACGACGCGCAATTACGAGCCCTCAGTTACTTCGACGTTCAAGCAAGTACGCCTTTTTACAAGGACTTGCTGGCCCGCCACTTCATCTACGAACCAGGCCGCCACGACCCATTCCCAGAAATGGCCGCGCAGTATCGCAGCCGCAAGGACTTCCTCTTCCAGGGCCCAGCACTGCACTTGTTCGTAGTGACATTGCGCTGCAACCACACCTGCCAGTACTGCCAGGTGTCGCGTGCCCCTCTGGGAGGATCCGGCCACGACCTGTCGGAAGCGGATGCACAGGCGGCGGTCGATCGCCTGTTCGAATCGAACGCTCCCGCCCTGACTGTGGAATTTCAGGGTGGCGAGCCGCTTCTGGCCTTCGAGCGCGTCCGCCAGATTGTCGAATGGATCGTTGAACGAAACGTGGTCGAACAACGGGATATCCAGTTCGTCATCACCACCACGCTGCACCACCTGACGGAGGAAATACTCGACTTCGCAGAACAAAATCGCATCCAGTTTTCGACCTCGCTCGATGGGCCGGCGCCCTTGCACAATGCCAACCGCCCTACCCCGTCACGAGACTCCTACGAATGCACTGTAAAAGGCATCCAGTGGGTCCGTGAACGCCTTGGCCATGATGCAGTTTCCGCGCTGACCACGCTGACTTCAAGAAGCCTCGAACAACCTGAAGCGATCATCGATGAGTATGTAAGCCAGGGCTTTTCCAGCATCTCGCTTCGGCCTCTGAGCCCTTATGGGTTTGCCACCAAGATTGCCCATCGACTTGATTACCCTATTGAGCGATACCTGGCCTTCTACAAGAAGGCACTGACCTATTTGCTGCATATCAACCAACAGGGCGTATTCCTCTCAGAGAGTTATACGAGCCTGTTGCTGAAGAATATCCTGACACCCTTCTCCTCCGGCTATGTAGACCTGCGCTCCCCCGCTGGCGCAGGCACTGCGGCGCTGGTCTACAACTATGACGGTTACGTCTATCCCTCGGACGAAGCCCGAATGTTGCTGGAGATGGGTGAAGACGGCTTAAGGCTCGGCACCGTGCAGCAACCCTTGTCTGAATTGCTCGCATCGCCCGTTATGAATGCGTTGCTCGCCAGTGGTGTAGCAGAGGCGCTGCCGGGCTGCTCCGATTGCGCACTTGTCCCGTACTGCGGTGCTGACCCCATCGAACACTACGCCCGTCAATCTGACCCGATCGGACACCGAGTGTTCAGCAGCTTCTGCAAGAAGAACATGGGGCTGCTGAAGCATCTTTTCGGTCTGCTTTGCGATGGCGACGACAACGTACAGAGAGTGCTGCTGTCTTGGTTGAACAGGCGCTCTTACAACGATGTTCGATTTCCGGGTTACAGAGGCTGATGGCGATGCTGCGCAAAGATACCCGCTTCGAAATCCATCACCTGAATGAGCCGAAACTGCTCAAAGTCATCACTCTGGATGAATTCATCGAACAAGGCCTGGCTGTTTGTGCCGGAAGCGCTGAATTCGGTGACCTGCTGCTTTGGCTGCCAAACGAAGAACGGCTACGGAGCCCGCATCTGCTCTCATTACCAGTGGGTGGATTCCTGATCCCGGAGCCATTGATCGGCGACTTCGACTGCGCGCGGCCATACCTGCACACCCCCAAAGATGCGGATGTCGTGCAGCCCGGCGATGTCATTGCCATCACACCAGGCAACGCGTTAGTGCGAGTGCTCTATCGACGAGGCTCAGACAGCAACCTGCTGTTCATGACCGATCGTTGCAACAGCCTCTGCCTGATGTGCTCGCAGCCGCCCAAAGATATCGATGACAGCTGGCACATCAAGGAGAACCTACGGCTGATCGACCTGATGGACCCGGGCGAAGAAAATCTGGGAATCAGCGGTGGAGAACCAACGCTTTATCGCGACGGCCTGCTGGAAATCCTGGCCAAGTGCAAAGCCGTTTTGCCACAGAAATCCATTCATGTACTCAGCAACGGGCGTCTGTTCCAAGACCCGAGCTGGATCGCAGCGCTCTCTGCAATCGGCCACCCTCAGTTGAGCTGGGGCATCCCGCTGTATGCCGACAATGCCGAAGACCATGACCATGTGGTGCAGGCTCCCGGCGCGTTTAGCGAAACCCTGCAAGGCCTTTACAACCTGGCGCGCGCCAACCAGATCATCGAGATACGCGTGGTGCTCAATCGCCTGACCGCGCCACGCTTGCCGGAGCTCGCCCACTACGTGTTCAGGAACCTATCCTTCGTGCGGCATGTTGCGCTGATGGGTATCGAAAGCACCGGCCTGGCCAGGAAAAACTACGAAGATCTGTGGATTGACCCGCTGGACTATCAGGAGTCGTTGAGCCAGGCCGTGTATTTCCTGTTCAACCGAGGAGTGCCGGTTTCGATCTACAACCTGCCCCTGTGCCTGATCCCGGCCCACCTCTCGCGTTTCGCCCGGCAGAGCATCTCGGACTGGAAGAACCTGTTCATCGATACCTGCCAGCAATGCGCAGCCGTCAAACATTGCTCCGGCTTCTTCAAATCCCACACCGACCGCTGGCAGAGCCGCGGCGTACGACAACTATCGACAGAGGCCTTTAGCGCCTACGCAAGGAGTGCACAGTGAAATTGCTTGACCGCTGGAAAGTCCTGATCAGTGGGATCACCCTGCTGCCCATGGCAGGTACCACCCTGGCACAGGCAGGCAATATGTCGCTCGCCGATGCGAACTGGCAGCCTGCCGACAAGCTGCAACCCCCGGTATTTGCCGATACGCTCAATGCGCCAGACGCCGTGAACATCTATGCGGCACATCGCTCGCACAGTTCACATAGCTCCCACAGCTCGCACAGTTCTCACTACAGCGGCTCGGGTGGCTATAGCGCACCTCGCTACTACAGCCCACCCACTACCAGCACCCGAAGCTACAGCGCGCCGAGTGCTTCGAGCAGCACCCCAAGCAGCAACAGCCTTTATCAGTCGTCTGGCACTACCAGCGGGACAAGTTCGAGCACTTCTAAGAGCCGCGCGACCAATGAGCAGAAAAGCAACCTGGTCACCCGTGTGCAGACCGCGCTGATGGTGCGCCAGTATTACCAAGGTACCATTGATGGGGTGATGGGCAAGACGACACGTGGTGCGTTGATGGCCTTTCAGATGGACAGTGGGCTGACCGTGAATGGCCGGATGGATACGCCATCGCTGAATGCTTTGGGTATCAAGATTCCATAGTCGCTTCAGGTTAAAGCTGCGCTTACTGATGAGCAATACGTACGGATACAGAAATGGCAAGGATTGATCTGAAAGTCCCCTTCTCAGAAAAAGATGAAGCGAAATCACGCGGTGCCAGATGGGACCCAAGCCTGAAGACTTGGTACATCCCGGAAGGTGTCGACATCGCCCCCTTGGCTCAATGGCTGTCCGTAACAGCGCATGCAGACCTGGAGCACGGACCCGAATTTAGTGTAAGAGCACCGTATTACTACGTCATAGAGTCCGTGTCCGAGTGCTGGGGCTGCTCTAATTTGACCCGCGTGTTCTCGTTCAAGCTGCCCGAGCAACACGAAGAGTTCGATTACTACGAGGATGAGGACGAAGATTTCGCGCTCACAAGCTACCTCGGCGAATGGAAGTGCCATGGGTATCGCGGAACGGTCTCCAACGTCGCCAGCCTCTCTCCCTTGGTCACGAAGCAGATCCATCACTTCACCAACAAGTTCACGCAGGCCTACAGCAAAACGGCAAGCAGCCGCTACCTGATGAATCACTGCGAAAACTGCGGAGCAAAGCTCGGCGATTTCTTCATGCACAGCGAACCTGGTGGAGCTTTCTTCCCGACCTCTCCACAAGAAGCTAAGCGGATGACGCTCATCAGAATCAACGAGCGGTTCGACGCCAACTGCAGCGTTGGCTTTGCATCCGAAGATTTTTTCGACTGGATGCAGGTTCGCGAGCAATCCTAATTACCCCATCCGATCTCGGACTGCCCGAGGAACCTATACGAACTCCTATAGCATTACGCGCTCAATCCTGCGATTACATCACCTGCTGGACCTGATCAGCTTCAGGCTCTAGCGCAACCACTGTCGCGATATGGTTGGTGATGCCGAAAGGAATGTGCACGGATGGAGCAACTGCGCTAGTCGACTTAAGGTGCCCTGATTGGTCATCGAAGAAGATGTGTGGTTTCAATACACCTAAAATTTTTCCTTTCTCGATGCCACCCAGGAAGAATGCGTCATTGGCCATGACACCCCAACTCTTGAGTGTATTCATCGCACGCTCATGAGACGGAGCATTGCGAGCTGTGACGATCGAGATGCGTATGCGGTTTTCGTATTTAGGATTGAGCTTCTTGTGCTTCTCCTCGACCGACTGGATTTTGGATATTCGCACCATGAACTCCTTCAGCGGCCCAGGGTTATGTGGCTGCATAACGTTCTTCACTTCGTGCGCATGGAACTCAGACAATCCAGAGGCCTGCATGATTGTTTCAGACTCATCGCCGGCGAGCACGCCGTCAAAGTCGAATGCGATGCGTAGGGTTTTATCAGTTTCGTCGTCTTCGAATTTTGAATCGAGCACCTGGCCAGCCGGGTACCCGGCCTTGATAGCCGCTTCCACGTCTTTTTTGTCACCCGACAAAAATAAAGCGATATTCAGTGCTGGTATGTATTCATAAGG
This sequence comes from Pseudomonas sp. MUP55, assembly GCF_034043515.1. Classification (NCBI taxonomy): domain Bacteria; kingdom Pseudomonadati; phylum Pseudomonadota; class Gammaproteobacteria; order Pseudomonadales; family Pseudomonadaceae; genus Pseudomonas; species Pseudomonas sp. MUP55. The sequence goes on from NZ_CP138214.1 coordinate 3,068,022, forward strand.
GGATTTTCCCTGCATGAAAATCGCCCTTGTCATCCCAAGCCCGTAGTGCTCGATAGTCTTCAGTACGCGCAGCCCAGTGTCGGGATCATTGCGCGAAAGAAGTATTACCTCGACGAGCGGATCCGTTGGATCGACGCTCAGGTCATTCACTGACAGTAAGCGCTTGATGAAGGGGAACGCTATCCCCTTAGGAAGCGGGACGTGAAGATTTTTTTGCTGAAACTTGCGGTATTCCTCCTCCCCCTGACTCTGAAACATTGCGTCCGATGCCAGCAGATCAAACACAGCGCTGGAAGCGACGCCGATCACCAGGCGATTCTCTAACTCGTAGGGCATTGGAACCTCTCTTGATGCTTCTAAACGCAGATATTGATGGGCATCAAACATGCCGATCGATTTCAGGGCGGATCGAGAAGCACACATCGCGCGCCTCCTGCATGCACAGTCAGGCATATCAATCTTCAAATCAATCAGCAGGTTGCTTTATGTAGGGGGTTGACTCTGAGCCACCCATCACCTGATCGCCGGACGTCGGCCTCAAGCTATTCTCCTGAGAGAAGATGGCATAATATGCCACCAATCCAAAGTATCTGTTTACGTGAAACTGGAGCTAGTTATGGCGACGCGAAACGTTGTGCTCACCCCTCACCAGGATCAGGTTATCCATGACCTGGTGCAGTCCGGCCGTTATCAGAATGCCAGCGAAGTGATGCGAGAGGGTTTACGTTTATTGGAGCAGCGCGTCGCCGAAGACACCGCCAAAATTGAGGCGCTGCGTCAGGCGACCTCGATCGGCATCATGGATCTTGAGCACGGGCGCTTTACTCAGGTGAACGAAGGGTATCTGGAGCACTACCTCGAGGGCTTGAGCCTGGAGGCAGCCCTCCCCGCGAGAGAGAAACACTGAGCATGCCGCAGTATCGGATTTCCAATCCGGCGCGCACCGACATTGTCGACATCCTTAGGCTCTCCCAGACGCAGTTCGGCGATCAAGCACGCCAGCGCTACCAGGCGCTGATCCTTGCGGCGCTGCAAGCGCTTGCCGACACGCCTTATCGCATTGGCAGCCACGACCGCGATGAGCTTGCGCCGGGCCTTCGCAGCTACCACCTCATCTATTCACGCCAGCAGGCCAAACAAACCCATGGAACGGTTAAAAGCCCACGCCATATCGTGTTCTATCGTGTGGCAAACGACGACGTGATCGAGGTCGTCAGACTCCTTCATGACGCCATGGAAGTGCAGTTGCACTTACCTAACGACTGATCAGCGACCTCCCTAGCGACCAGAACCGGCAACATCACGCAGAGCACGAGCATCTCGCAAGTCAATTTCAGGATAGGTGCTGAGAGACAGACCCGACGACTCTTCTTAAAGATATAGACTCAATACGCATATCCTCTTCCGAACGACCAAGGATTTGCCAGATAGCGGCTGCTCAACCAGTATACGAAGGCGCACCGAATACCAGCCACTGCCATACTGGAGTCCGCCGGAGATCGCCATTGGCGATCACTCGCGCATTCGGTTCGAACGGGGGCAAAACTGGGGGCATATTTTAATTTTTAAGACCTGAAAATACCGTCCTAGAGACCTGTCCAAATGTTTTTTGGCGACCCCGATAGCTTGTAATGGAATTCCACCAAGGTCCAAAAAAGCTCTTATTAACGTGAGGTTATGGCGAATATAGTCCAGTCCCGTCCGTCCATTTCCACTGGATTCCAGAGCCCATGGGGGCGTAATTGAGAGCAAAATTTTAATTTATAAAAACGTTGCCTCCACTTATGCACGCAGACAACGCTCCTATTTTCAGAGGAAAACTCAGCGAACGGGAGTCGACAGCCCACTATCCGGACACCTGCGGCTTACTGGCCCAGAATGTTCTTCAACGCAGCGGTATGGCTGGCCGGGTCGTTTACGCTGGACATCACTTCGATGATAGTGATCTGCTGATCGTTCATCGTCATCAACGAGGCCATCAGTAGTTTCAGGCCGTTGAAATCGTCGGTGCCGTCCAGGCGGTACATCTTCAAGCCGTTCACCTCAAGGGTGTTCTCGCCAGTCATACGAAAGTTGGGTGACGCGGCCTGCTGCTTTTCCTTCAAGGTATCTATGGCACGGCCAAACGCAGCGTCCGGGGTGGTGCCCGCAGTCGACGCCGGACCTTCGGTAACGATGATGGCCCGCTCGCTTTCCGGATCGAAGTACATCGTGCCGCCGCTCTCGCTGTTCAAGGTACGGGCCTCGACACCTTTGAGCACGAACGTCAGCTTGCCGCCTGCCAGGGACACCGATTGCGTGTCCGGCGCCACCGTAGCGTTTTTTTCAGGCGGGGCAGCACCTGCCATCGTGGCCGCGCCGCTCAAGACAGCAAGCACGCACAAGGAACGGGGCCAGCCCAACAGCAAATGCTTCGACATTGATAGCGCCTTTGTTTTCAGGCCGTCGAGTACCGACGGCCTGTCGTGCGAACAGCCTAGCTTACTTGCCCGCTCACTTGCCCAGGATGTTGTTCACAGCCACAGGACTAACCTGGACGCTGATCAAGTTTTTTCAGCAACCTCTGGAACGCCGCCAGCACCTGCGCAGGCCGCTCCAACATCAATTGATGACCACACCGCTCCAACACCTCAAAGCTACCCGTCGGCAGCTGTCGGGCGAGCGCTTCCCCCCCAATGGAGGGCGTCAGTCCGTCGCTGTCTCCTGCCAACACATAAGTCGGCAAAGTCAGTCGGGCCAAGGCATCGGCGTCGGGCCATTGGGCGTTCTGCAGTAGAGACTTGAACACATACAGACGATTGCGACGGGTCAGGTTTTCCTCGTAGGCCACCAGCCGAGGATCGGCTGCGGGGTGCCACGCACGCTGACGAAAGCCCTTGGCGAGCAACGGCCGCAGCAGTTCCAACACCCAGGCAGGCAGCGCCATCAGACCGCCGCGGCTCAACGGGCGATGCAGTTGGGTGCCCAGCAGCAGGGCGCCATCCATGGTCACCTGCGGCAACCTGCGTGATAGCTCCAACAAGGCACTCAACCCCAGTCCGGTACCAAAGGAATGTGCAACCAGGATATTGCGCCGTGCAGCGTAGCGACCCAGTATTTCCAACTGATCTGCCACCAGTTCCGACCAGGCATAGGCCTGCGGCTGGCGCGGCTTTTCGCTATCGCCATGCCCCAACAGGTCCCATGCCACCAGGCTGTATCCCTGATCCGACAACGCGTGCCATAACTCGCGCCATTGATCCTTGTGACCCCCACCACCATGCCCGAAGAACAAGACTGTATCTGCCTGATGCGTGCCTGGTTGATAAGCGATGCTCAGGTGGCGCCCTGGACGGATTTCCACCCGCTCGCCCCGCACCAAAGGTAAATCGGAAAAAGCGTGTAAATCAGCCATGAATGGGACAAGCCTCCTGCGGTTCAGGGTTTTGAGGAATGATTGTCGAAGGGGATGCTGTGCGGTGAAAACCACGTAATAAGATCTGGGTATAAGCATGTTGCGGGTGGGTCAGCAGCGTTGCCGTTTCCCCCTGCTCCACCACATGCCCGCCCTGCATCACGGCAATGCGATCACACAGTCTGGCGGCCACTCGCAAGTCGTGGGTGATGAACACAATGCTCAGCTTGAGCCGACGTTGCAGGTCTTCAAGCAACTCGAGGATCTGTACCTGGATCAGCGCATCCAGAGCGGAAACGCATTCGTCCGCGATGAGTATTTTCGGCTCCACAGCCAAGGCACGGGCGACACCGATTCGCTGGCGCTGGCCACCGGAGAACTCATGAGGATAGCGTTCGAACGCGGCTGCGGGCAGCCCAACCAACTCCAGTATTGCCCGCGCGCGCCGCTCGGCCTCGGCCTTTGAGTGTCCCTGTACCAGCGGGCCGGTCATGACGATACGACCGACGGTCTGGCGCGGATTGAGCGAGGCAAACGGGTCCTGAAAAATCATCTGCACATCGCTGCGCAATGCTCGCAAACGCCCTTCGGACAGCGCCGTTACATCCTGACCCAGCCATTGAATTTGCCCACTGTCAGCACGTAGCAGCCGAACAAGGCAACGCCCCAGAGTGGATTTCCCCGAGCCTGACTCCCCAACAATGCCCAGGGTTTCACCCTGGCGCAGGGTCAACTGAACCTGCGCCAGGGCCTGGGTGGCACGCTTGCGCCACCAACCGCTGTGGCTGTGAAACACTTTATTAAGTTGCTCGGCGTTGAGCACCACACTCCCGTGCACCGTCGCGCGCGGGGCCCGCGGTTGCGCCGAGACCGCTGCCAACAGTTGCTGGGTATAAAGCGCCTGAGGCTTGCGCAACACCTGATGGGCGCTGCCCTGCTCCACCCGTTGACCTTTCTCCAGCACCAGCACGCGGTCGGCAATGGCCTCGACCACGGCGAAATCATGGGTGATGAACAACAGCGCCATGCCCTTGTCCTGTTGAATCTTGCGTAACAGATCGATGATCTGCGCCTGGGTGGTCACGTCCAGCGCCGAGGTAGGTTCGTCGGCGATCAGTAACGAGGGATCGAACGCCAATGCCATGGCGATGACCACGCGCTGACGCTGGCCACCGGAGAGCTCAAAGGGATAGACCAGGCGCAGGCGTTCAGGATCGGGCAGGCCGACATAACCCAGCAACTCCACAACCCGTCGGCGACGCTCCTGGGCCGATTTCACCCCGTGGGCGCGCAGGGTTTCATCGATCTGCTCACCCACGCGCAGCAGCGGGTTCAGCGCGCTCATGGGTTCCTGGAACACCATGCTTATATCTCGCCCGCGCAGCTGGCGCATCGCGGTTTCACTGAGCTTCGCCAGGTCTTCATCACGAAACAGCAGGCGCCCGCTTTCCACGCTCAGCGGCGTCGGTAACTGGCGCAACAATGCCTTGGCCAGCATCGACTTGCCGGAGCCGGACTCGCCCACTACACACAGGCACTCGCCGCTGCGCAATTGCAGCGACAGGTCATACAGCGCGTGACTGCGGTCGGCACCGGCCGGCAAGGCGATACGCAGGTTTTCCACGCTGAGCAACGTCATAGCGGCCTCCCCGGTTCAAAGGCCACGCGCAGACCTTCGCCCACCCGGTTCACCGCCAGCACGCACAGCACAATCGCCAACCCCGGCAGGAAACTCATCCACCAGGCATCGCGCAGCAGCCCACGGGACGCGTTGATCATGTGCCCCCAGCTCATGGCCTCAGGGTCGCTCAGGCCGAGAAACGCCAAAGCCGACTCAGTGAGGATCGCCGTGGCCATCACAAAGGTCATCACCACCAGCAACGGTGCCAGCGCATTCGGCAGAATTTGTTGACTGATGATGCCCCAGGGCGACTGCCCCAGCACCCGCGCCGCTTGCACAAACTCACGTTGTCGCAGGGTAAGGAATTCGCTGCGCACCAGCCGCGCGACGCCCGGCCACGCCACCAGCGAAATCGCCAGCACGATGGAACCCAGGGACGGCTCCAGCACCGCCACCAGGATCACCGCCAACACTAACTGCGGAATGATCTGAAAGAACTCGGCGATCCGCATCAGCACGCCGTCGAGCCAGCCACCGAAATAACCGGCGACAGCGCCCACGAGCAGTCCCACCAGCAAGGTCGCCAGACTGGTCAACGTCCCCACGGCCAGGGACACACGGGCACCGTAGAGCAAGCCGCTACCGAGGTCGCGGCCAAGCATATCGCTGCCCAGCCAGTGCGCCGAATCGTGGAACGGCGGGAGCATCGGCTGGGTGTTCATTTCCCAGGGCGAGCTACTGGTGAGCCACGGCGCGGCAGCCGCCAGTGCTGCCAGCACCAGCAAAAACACCGCGCCGGCCAGCGCCGACGGCTGGTGAATAAAGCGTGTGAGCACCGCCATCAGCCCTGTCCTCCAGCGCCAATACGTGGATCCAGCAGACGGCAAATCACATCGGTCAACACATTGAAGCCCACCACCAGAATCGAGATCACCAGAAAGCCGCCCATCAACACACCGTAGTCACGCTGGGCCAATGAGTCATACATCAAGCGGCCAATGCCAGGCCAGGAGTACACCACCTCCACCAGTAACGCGCCGCTGGCCAGTTGGCCGAGTTGCAAACCAGCGAAAGTCACCACCGGCAGCAGTGCATTGCGCAACACATGTACATACAGAATCCGCCGTGGATACAGGCCTTTGGCGTGGGCAGTGCGCACGTATTCCTGACCAAGGGCATCGAGCACGGCGGCTCGGGTGAGGTGGATATACAGCGCCAGAAACAGCACGCACAGGGATAGGCACGGCAACAACAGATGCCGCAGGCGATCCAGCAGCGAGAAGTCCCGGCCCACGGTCTCCATACCGAACGCCGGCAACCAGTCCAGACTTACGGAGAACAGCAGAATCATCAGCATCGCCAGCCAGAACGGCGGCATCGCGTACAGCAATAACGCACTGTGGGAGATCACGCCGTCCAGCCAATGCCGCTTCCGCCGTGCCCGCGCCGCCAGCACACCCAAGGTCACGCCGAGCACGGAAGACACCACAAAGGCCGAGCCCATCAATGCCAGCGTCGCCGGCAACCGCTCGGCGATCAGCGACCACACCGAGGTCTGGTTTCGGTAGGAATAACCCAGGTCCAGGTGGGCGATATTGCCCAGGTATATCAGCAACTGCTGGAGCAGCGGTTTATCCAGGCCCATGGTCTGGCGCAGCTGCTCGATAAACTGCGCATCGTCCACCCCCGCCTCTCCTGCCAACAGCAATGCAGGATCGCCCGGCGCCAGTCGAATCAGCAGGAAACTCAGCACCAGCACCGCCACCACCATCAGCAACGCCTTGACGAGCCGCCCGCTAAAATACAACACGCCGTTCATGGCGCCACGGCCTCGAGGTACACACTCTCGTAGTCCTCGTTAAGGCTGGTAGCGGTCTGCAGCAGGTTTTTCACCTGTTTGTGAAACAGCGTCGGGTAACGCATTTCGAAGATCGGCGCGATGGGCAGGTCGGTGTTCAGCACGTTCTCCAACTGGCTGTAGAGCTGTTTGCGCTCCGGGCCTTCCGGGGTATCGGCGACTTTCGCCCACAAGGCATCGGCCTCGGCGCTGTTGTAGCCGCTGACGTTGGCGAACGGCGAGGTCTTGAGGATGTAGTCGGAGCGGAACAGGTAGGCGCTGGTCAGGTAGGGGTCGCCGATCTGGAAAATAAAGTTGTAGGTCAGGTCGAAGTCCCAGTCGCTCACGCGCTGGAACCAAGTCGCCGCGTCGGACGTCACCACCTGCACCTTGAAACCCAAGGGCTGCAAGGACTGCTTGGTGTATTCGGCCAGGCGCTCCCAGGCTCCCCCCTTCTCGCCATTGAGCAGGCGAATGCGCACCGCGCCGACATCCACGCCGGATTCGGCAATCAGCGCTTTGGCCTTGTTCACGTCATAGGCGTACTGCGGCAACTGGGGATCGTGGTAAGGCGAGCTGGACACAAATGGCCCCTGGGCGACCTTGCCCGAGCCGAAGAAGATGTTATCGACGATGAACTGGCGGTTCAGCGCATACAGGATCGCCTGGCGCACCTTGGGGTTGTTCAGCGGCGGCTTGCGCGTGTTGATTTGCAGGAAGGCCAGCCCAGAGTACAACTCCCAGCCTTTTTCCGACGACTGCACATCGGGCAAGGCAGTTAAGCGCTTGAGGTCGGCGTAATCCGCATCGCCGCTGCGCAATACTTGCACATCGTTACGCTCGAACGCGGCGGCACGCGAAGAGGCATCAGGAATGACGTGGAAGATGATGCTGTCGAGGTGCGGCAGGCCCTTTTTCCAGTAGTTGGGGTTCTTGGCCAGCTTGATATAGGCGCCGCGTTTCCACTCGACGAACACAAACGGGCCGGTACCCACCGGTTTCAGGTTGTAGGGGTTGTTACGAAAGTCGGTGTTCTCGTAAAGGTGCTTGGGCACCACCGGGCGCAAGCCGCTGCCCAAGGCCGAAAGCAACGGCGCGAACGGTTTCTTCAGGTGAAAGACCACCTGCAGCGGGCCTTTGGCGGTGATGCTCTGGACGTACTCGGTGATGATCCCCCCGAGGCGTTTGTCCACCTCGGGGTAGAAGGTCTGAAAGCTGAACACCACGTCATCGGCGGTGAACGCCGGACCGTCGTGCCAGTGCACGCCGTCCTGCAAGTCGAACGTGTAGGTGAGGCCGTCAGGGGAGATGGTCCAGGCTTTGGCCAATACCGGTTTGGGCGCAAGGTGTGTGTCGAAGGTGAGCAGGCCCTGGAGCACCTTGCCGCTCACGTATTGGGTCGATACATGGCTGACTACGCCGTGCATCAGCGAGGGCGGCTCCGGCTGGGCCACCAGATTGAGCACGCCGCCCTCCTGCGGTTGTGCGTGAGCCTGGCCGGCCAGCAACGCGGTGCACAGTGCCACCGACGTGAGGGCACTGCGGAAAGAGAATGAGCGCATGGAGTCTTCTCGAATCGAAAAATATAACGAGGGTTTTGCAAGCGCTGTGCCATGGCCGGTTGGGCGGGGATTGCTGGGGTTGGCGGTGATCGCGCTGATGAAAAAACCACAGAGCTGCGCCGGAGTGTGCAAAAAGCAGCAGCAAGGCATTTCAACTGTGGGAGGGGGCTTGCCCCCGATACCGGTGGGTCATCAATGAATGAGCCAACTGACACGCCGCTATCGGGGGCAAGCCCCCTCCCACAGGTTCACCGCTGGTCGATGGCACAAGGTTTGCCCCTGTAACCGTCATCTGAATCAACGAGCCTCGCCGCCATGTCACTGGATTACCTGGGCAACCCCATCGACACCACCGACCCGACCACCCTCCAAGGGCTGGACGACTTCATAGGCGGCTTCCTCGGCTACCAGCCCCGTGCCGAACGCATCCTTGCCACCGCCGATGCCGATCCCGACTCCGCGCTGGCCAATGCGTTTGCCGGCTTGCTGCTGATGTTCATCGAGTCGCCCGAGGGCCCGGCGCTGGCGGAAAAATACCGCCAACGTGCGGCGCATGCCGTTCACCCGCGCGCCCAACTGTACCTTGGCGTGCTGCACGCCTGGATCAAGGACGACCTCGATCAAGTCCTGCGTTTGAGCGAGAACCTGCTCGACCGCTACCCCCGCGACCTGTTCGCCGCCAAGCTCAACCAGTACCTGGAATTCAATCGTGGCAACTGGCCCGCCCTGTTGCGCATCGGCCTGAAGGCCACCGCTGGCGCACCCGATATTGCCCACAGCCACGGCCTGCTGGCGTTCGCCTACGAGCAATGCCACCTGCTTGAAGAAGCCGAAGCCTGCGCGCTGCAAGCCTTACGCCTGCAACCCGCGGAGCCCTGGGCCCAGCACGCCCTGGCACATGTGATGTTGACCCAGGGACGCATCGAGGAAGGCACGGCATTCCTGGAAAGCGTGAGCCATCACTGGGACGGTTTGAACTCGTTCATGTACACCCACAACTGGTGGCACCTGGCGTTGTTCTACCTGGCGCGGGGCGAGAATCAGCGCGTGCTGGAGATTTACGACAAGCACGTATGGGGCATCCTCCCGGAATACTCCCAGGACCAGGTCGGCGCCGTGTCCTTGCTCGCGCGATTGGAACTGGCCGGAATCGACGTGGGCGAGCGCTGGCAGGCGCTGGCACCCTACCTGCAACGCCGGGTCTGCGATACGGTACAGCCGTTCCTGAGCGTGCAGTACCTGTATGGCCTGGCCCGGGCGGGCAAGCCGGAGGCGGATAGGTTGCTGGCGGCGCTGCGCCAGTACAGCTTCGACGCACGGCCGGTATGGGGCGAAGTGACCTTGCCGTTGGCGCAGGGCTTATTGGCCCATGCACGTGGCGACTGGCAACAGTCGCTGGCGCAACTGACGATCGCCCTTCCGCGGCTGAATGAGATTGGTGGCAGCCACGCACAACGCGATCTGTTTGCCCTGGTGGAGCTGGATGCACGAGTGAAGGCCGGGGATTGGTTGGCGGCGCAGCAGACACTGGAATTGCGGCGCCGGTATGACGAGTGGGATGTGCTGACGAATCGGCGTTTGGTGCGGGTGTATGAGGCGTTGAGGTTGCCGGCGCTGGCGGCGAAGGCACAGACGCGCCTGTCACGTTTCACCTGAACAGCAGGAGCCGGCTTGTGGGCTCCTACAGTTGCTCGCGGCTAGCCCCTGGCACTGAACACCCCTCTGGCAATCGCCCGCGCCACGCAATCCGCAGCCGCCGAGCCAATACAGCCAATTTCCACCTGCCGCCGTGGGCCATCGGTCAACTCAACCGCCGCCGACGCCAAGGCAAACATAGTGTCGCCATCAAACGGCAAATGCGCCGGACGCACCGCACGGGCAATCCCGTCCTGAGCCATGATCGCCACGCGTTTGCACTCAGCCACAGTGAGCCGAGCGGTACTGGCGACCACCACCAGTGTGGTGTTGGCCCCGGCTTGCAGGCGGCCCATCGAATCCAGGCGTGACAGCTGCGGCATCGGGTCGCTGCAGTCCATCTCGGCTTCAGGTCGCCGGCCACCGAACTCCCCCGCGACTTCCCAGGGCCACGCCCAGAAGGTCTGGCCGTCAGGCATGTACACCGAGCCTATCGGGTTGGCGACCACCAATGCAGCGACGATCAAGCCATTTCCCAGATTCAGGGAAGCGGTACCCAGCCCACCTTTGAGCACCCCGGCCATGGCGCCACGACCGGCACCCACCGAGCCCAATTCAAAGTCCTCACCTGCATTGGCCAGCGCCTCGAAGCCCAAGCGTCGGTAAGGCGGTTCCAACCCCCAGTCTTTGTCGCCGCCGTTAGCCAAGTCATGCAACACCGCTGCGGGCACGATGGGAATAGCCGGAGCGCCGGGTTTGAGGTGCAGGCCCACTTGGTCCTGGGACAGTTTCGCCGCCACCGCATCCGCCGCCCCCAGGCCGAAGACCGAGCCGCCGGCAAATACCAGGGCGTGGAGCTGGCCGACCATGTTTTCCGGCTCAAGCGCGGCCGTTTCGCGCCCGCCAGGGCCACCGCCGCGAATGTCGATGCTGGCAGTCCAGAAACCATTGGGGCGAATCACTGTGACGCCGGTGTCGACGCGCAGGTCCGTGGCGTGGCCGACCGTGAGGCCTGGGATATCGGTGAGGGCATTGCGCGGGCCGGGTCTAGGCATACAGAAATAGCTTCCTTGGGTTCAGGGTGTCGCGTGGGCAGAGCAAGTCGTGTGCCAAGCACAACCACCCAAGCCTTACGGCTAAATACCCGGTTGCCGATGAAAGCCCCTGCACAAAAACCAACACCCTGCCCTTGAGCCTGTTAAAAAAACACCACCCACCCGTTTAACAACCGATAAGCCTCTGTTTTTAAACACTTTTAACAGATGGCACAGCCCTTGCTCTCCAGCCTTCCCACCAGAGCTTGAACTCAACAAGCCGTCCTCTATCAAGGCCCAACACCTTAAACCACTGGAGTAGTCCCATCATGAATGCATCACGCGCCACGGGTCGCCGACCCAGTAAGGCCTTCGCCCACACGTTGTTGTTTATTGCCCTGTACGAAGCCGCCAGCTACAGCAGCCTGACGCTCGCCGCCGACGCGCCGGCCAGCGATAACCCCTTGGACACCGTTGTGGTGATCGGCAACCGTGGCCAGGCGCGCACCCTGGCCGAAAGCCCGTCCCCCGTGGACGTGATCTCCTCCAAGCAACTGCTGGCCACCGGGCAAGGCGACCTTACCCGCGCCCTGAGCAAGGTACTGCCATCCCTCAATCAGCCAGCATCGTCAGGCTTCGGCTCAACGTCGGTGGTGCGCCCGATCAGCCTGCGTGGCCTCAATGGCGACCAGGTGCTGGTACTGGTCAATGGCAAGCGTCGCCACAACAGCGCGCTGCTCAATAACGGCACCTACCTCAACTCCGGCTCGCAACCGGTGGACTTGGACATGATCCCCACCGCTCTGGTGGATCATGTCGAAGTGCTCCGTGACGGCGCCTCCGCCCAGTATGGTTCGGATGCGATTGGTGGCGTGGTCAACATCGTGCTCAAGCAGACCGACCACGGCGGCAGCCTGTCCACCCGCTACGGCCAGAACTATGAAAACGGCGATGGCGAAACCGCGCGCCAAACCGGCAATGTCGGCCTGGCGCTGCCCAACGACGGTTTTATCAACCTCGGCCTGGATGTGAAAAAACAGAAGATCTCCGACCGCTCCGACAACGCGCCCTATACCGACTCGGCCGGCAACACCAGCCTGCAACACACCTACTACGGCACCGGCCTGCCCGAGGCACGCAACTTCAGTTTCGGCTACAACGCCGAGCTGCCGGTGGACGATGCCCTCACGCTCTACTCATTCTCCACCTACACCCGCCGCAACTCGGAAAAACCACTGGCTTTCCACCAGCCCGCCAGTTTCGACGGCATCCGCACACCCTTCCCCGAAGGCATCGAAGACACCCTGCGTTTTATCGAAAATGACTTCCAGGTAGCGTTTGGCGGCAAGGGCGAACTCGCCGGCTGGGACTATGACCTGTCCAGCACCTATGGCCAGGACCACGCCGAAGCGACCCTGCGTCACACCTACAACCTGAGCTACGGCCCGGACTCGCCGACCTCGGTAGACACCGGCGTCAAAACTTTCAGCCAATGGACCAACAACCTCGACCTGACCCGCGCCTTTGATTTCGGCCTGCACAAACCCACGCAGATTTCGTGGGGCCTGGAGCAACGCTACGAGAATTACAAGATCGGCAAGGGTGACCTCGCCTCCTACGCCAGCGGCCCTTTCACCACCGGCGCCAGCGGTGGCCTGATCGCACCGGGCACCATCTCGGGTGCCGGCACCACACCGCAGGATGCTGCGCAAAAAGGCCGCACCAGCCTCGCCGGGTACGGTGAGATCGGCCAGGACTTCACCGATAAATGGCACGTCGACCTGGCCGGTCGCTACGAGCACTACAACGATGGCTCGGGCACCACGACCAACGGCAAATTCTCCACCCGCTACCAACTCACACCGATCCTGGCGGTACGCGGCACCTTCAGCACCGGTTTCCGTGCGCCTTCGCTGGCCCAGCAGATTTACAGCTCCACCTCGCAGACCAGCGTCAATGGCCAGCTGTTCGACTACCGTAACGTGGCGGTCAACTCCGACGTGGCCAAGGCGCTCGGTGCCGAGACGCTCAAACCCGAGAAGTCCACCAACTTCAGCCTGGGCCTGACCCTGCAACCGACGGACGCCACCAGCATCACCCTGGATGCCTACCAGATCAAAATCAAGGACCGCATCGCGCAAACCGGCTACCTGGGCGGCACACCGCAAATCAGCGCAATCCTCGCCGCAGCGGGCCTCAACCCGAACCAGGCGGTGACCTATTTCACTAACGCCCTCGATACCACCACCCGCGGCGTCGACCTCGTCGGAGACTACCGCCAGAGCATCGGTGCCTACGGCAACCTGCGTTACACCTTGGGCTTTAACTGGAACACCACGCGGATCGACGACATCCACGCCTCTAGCGTGGCCCAACAAGCCCTCGGCCCAACCGGTGGTTATGACCGTCAGCGCCAGGGCAACCTCAAGTACGGTTTGCCGCAATCCAAACTGCTGCTGGGCACCACCTGGACCGTCGACAAGTTCGAGATCGGCCTCAACCTGACCCGCTACGGCGAGTACACCCAGTACGGCACCGCCGAATCCTTCGACCGCACGTTCTCGCCAGCGTGGATCACCGACCTGAACATCGACTACCACCTGACGCCAGCCATCACGCTGAATGCAGGTGCCAACAACCTGTTCAACAAGTACCCGGAACGCACTGACCTGGCCAGCAGCTCGGGCGGCTTCCCCTATGGCAACTTCTCGCCCTACGGCACCACCGGCGGCTACTGGTACACCGGCGTGACGTACAACTTTTAATCCAGCCTGCGGAGCCGGTTCACCCGCTCCGCACCTGCCCCTGATGGGAGCCTGTTCATGACCCGCCGCACCGACAAACTCAAACTGGGGGCCTTCCTCGCCAACAGCGGCCACCACGTCGCCGCCTGGCGCCACCCGTTGGCCCAAGCCGATGCCAGCCTGGATTTCGAGCATTTCAAACACATTGCGCAGACCGCCGAGCGCGGCAAGTTCGATGCATTGTTTATTGCCGATGTGGTCGCCTTATGGGGCCACCATCACGATGCCCTGAGCCGTACGGCCCGCGCCGAACACTTCGAACCGCTGACGTTGATGTCGGCCCTGGCTGCCGTCACACACAACATCGGGCTGATCGCAACGGCGACCACCACCTACAACGAGCCATACCATATCGCGCGCAAATTCGCGTCCCTGGACCACCTGTCCAAGGGACGCGCCGCCTGGAACCTGGTGACCTCGGTGGTCTCGGATGAAGCGTGGAATTTCGGCCGCGAAAATCACGTCGACCATGGCGACCGCTACCAGCGTGCCGAAGAATTCCATGACGTGGTCAAGGACCTGTGGGACAGCTGGGACGACGACGCCTTTACCCGCGACAAAGCCAGTGGCGAGTATTTCGACCCGGCCAAATTGCACATCCTCAACCATCGCGGCAAGCACTTTGCCGTACGCGGCCCGCTCAACGTGGCGCGCCCGCCCCAGGGCCACCCGGTACTGGTGCAGGCCGGTGCCTCGGAGCCGGGCAAGCAACTCGCCGCCCGGGTTGCCGAACTGATCTTCGCCCACTCGCATAACGTGGAAGGCGCCCAGGCGTTCTACCAGGACATCAAGGCACGCGCCGCTGCCCTCGGCCGCAACCCGGATCACGTCAAAATCCTGCCCGGCATCACACCGTTTATTGCCGATACCCGTGAACAAGCCAAGGTGCTGTTCGAAGAGTTCCAGGCGCTGATCGACCCGGTGCTGGGCCTGCGCCTGCTGGCAGACACCTTGGGCGATGACATCGACCTCTCCGGCCACGACCTCGACGGCCCATTGCCGGACACCCCCGTGGGCCAACGCGGCAGCCGTCGGGATAAGGTGCTGGAATTGGCGCGCACGGAGAACCTGAGCATCCGCCAGTTGTACTTGCGCCTGGCCGGAGGCAACCCTGTAGTGGGTACCGCCGAGGACGTTGCCGATCACTTTGAGGCGTGGTTCCAGGCGCGGGCATGCGATGGCTTCAATGTGTTCTTTCCCTACTTCCCTGGCGCCATCGACGTGTTCGTCGATCAGGTGATTCCGTTGCTGCAGGCGCGTGGGTTGTTTCGCCAGGAATACGAGGGCACCACCCTGCGCGAAAACCTCGGCCTGCCGCGCCCGGACAACCGCTTTACGGGAGGGAGGGCATGAAACGCCGCGCCTGGATGCTCGCCTTCGCCAGCATGATCGCCCCCAAGGCCTTCGCCTTGAACATCTTGCTGAGCAACGACGACGGCTATCAGCATCCGAACATTCGCGCACTCTACACAGCGCTGAAAGCCCAAGGTCACAACGTAAAAATCGCCGCGCCCCAGAGTGATCAGAGCGCGCGAGGCGGTTCGTTTTTTTTCGGTCGCGAAGTCAGTGTTGGGCGCGATACCGACCCTGCTTACCCCGACAGCTACTACATCAGCACCACCGACAAAGGCCTATGCCAGAGCGCCGAGTGTGCCGGCAAGGCAGTACAGATCGAAATCAGCGGTACGCCGGTGATGGCACTGCTGATGGGCCTGAAAAAAGTCCTGCCACATCCCGACCTGGTGATCGTCGGCCCCAACCCTGGCAATAACCTCGGCGCGATCAATATGGCCTCCGGCACCTTCAATACCGCCAGCGTGGCGTTGCAGTCGGGCATTCCGGCGTTGGCGGTGAGTACTGATCTGAAGGAGACAGACCCGCAGCGCGCCGCCCAACTGGTAGCAAACCTGGTGCATGCCCTCGACCAGCATCGCCAACCCCATGGCGCGCTGCTACCGCCGGGCCTGGGCTTGAATATCAACCTGCCCAAGGATGCGCAGATAAAAGGCGTCAAACTGACCCGCGTCGGCAGCTATGTGGGTTTTGAGGCGCTGTACACCGATGATCTCAAGCAGTTCAACCTGCCCGGCAAACCCGGCATCGGCTTCCAATACAGCCCCGCCGCTAGCGCTGCGCAACAGAACGATGAAGCGGTGTGGCTGAACAAAGGCTACCTGACCATCAGCCCGTTCAGCGGCCTGCCGGAATCCGTCAGCGCAGGGCCAGCACTGCAAAAGCAGTTGGCCCATGAGGTGAAACCATGAGTGCAGGCTTTTCCCTCGGCTTTCTGAGCCGGGTCTATAGCCCGAGTGCTGATCCAAAGGTCTACCGCGACACCCTGGAACTGTTCAAGGTTGCCGAAGCGCTGGGCTTTGACAGTGGCTGGTTAGCGCAGCACCACTTCGCCAGTGAAAATGGGCGTTTGCCGTCGCCATTGGTATTGTTGGCGGCCGTCGCCCAGCAGACACGGCATATCAGCCTTGGCACCGGGATTATCGTATTACCCCAGGAGACGCCGCTGCGCCTGGCGGAAGACGCCGCCGTGCTGGACGTGCTGTGCAACGGCCGACTGGAACTGGGCCTGGGTGCGGGTTTTGATCCTGAAACCTTCCTCGCCTTCGGCCGCGAACATGAAGCACGGCATCGTGACTACGAACAGCACCTTCAACAATTGCTCAATGCATTTGGCAACGCGCCGCTGACCGACAGCGGTTCCCGCCTCCTGCCACGCACCCACGGTTTGAGCCAGCGTGTGTGGGAAGCCACCGCGCGGGTCGAGCTTGTAGCCGAACGTGGCCACGGCCTGGTCATGGCACCCAATCCGCATTTGCCTGCCCAAGCCGGTGTTGACCTGGTGAACCGCTACCGCAACGCCTGGACCGGCGACAACGGCACGCCCGCACGCGTAGCACGGGTGCAGGCCTTGCTCCCCGCACCGGACGACGCCACACGCCGCGATATCCAGGCCTATGTGCAACGCCAGCAAAGCATCGGCGTACTCAAGGGCGCGCTGGACGCTGACTTCGACAGCACCCTCAAGCGCCTCGGCGTGTTGCACGGTCCGGTGGAGCAGATCATCGAGCAATTGCAGCAAGGCCCGCCATTGACAGCCCACGACCAACTGATCCTGCAAGTACAAACCACCAGCACGCCGTTGCGCGAGGCGATCCGTGCCCTGGAGATCATCCGTGAACACATTGCACCCGCACTGGGCTGGCAACCCACAGGAGCCCCGTCATGACGTTCAAATTGGGTTTCCTCAGCCACGCTTTTGGTGACGACCCCCAGCAGGTCTACCTCGACCTGATCGAACAATTCGAGGTGGCTGAAGCCCTCGGCTTCGACGGTGGCTGGATTGCCCAGCACCACTTGAGCAATGGCTTTGGTCGTCTTCCCTCACCCTTGGTGCTGTTGGCGGCCGTTGCCGAACGCACGCGGCACATCGAACTGGGCACCGGAGTGATTGTGTTGCCATTCGAAGACCCGATCCGCCTGGCCGAGGACGCCAGTGTGCTGGACGCCTTGAGCAGCGGACGCGTGCAATTGGGCCTGGGCAGTGGTGGCGCCAACCTCGATAACTTCAGCGCCTTTGATCGCGACCCAAGTCGGCGCCAGGCGGATTTTGCCGAGCGTCAGCAACGTTTGCAGCGCCTTCTGGAAGGTAAAGCGCTGACCGGCGAATTGACGTTGCAACCGCCTGCATTCAGTCTGGCCGAACGCCTTTGGCATTCCCACGGCACCACTGAAGGCGCGGTCTATACCGCTCGACAAGGCAATGGACTGCTGCTGGGCACCGCCACCCATGATCCGCTCACCGTGCAAAAACCTTTGGCGGACGCGTATCTGCAAGCCTGGTCCCGCACTGACCGCGCACCGCGTATCGGCGTGGTGCGTGCCATTTTCCCCGCCATCGACCGCACCAGCGCCCAGGCCGAACTGTCGGTGGATATCGAGCGGCATATCCCGCGCCTGCAACGTGAGGGCCTGATCGGCGAAGCCTTGGATTTGCAGGAACACCTGCGCTTGATGAACGTGCACCACGGCCATCCCGATGAAGTGATCGAAAGCTTGCAACAGGACCCTTCGCTGCTGCCTTATGCTGATTACATCATCGCTGTGGTTCAGGCCGAAAGCTCGACCCAGGCACAAATTCTCAAGCGCCTGGAAATCCTGGCCCAGGATATCGCCCCGGCCTTGGGTTGGAAAAAACGATGAATAATGGAGCGTATGCATGCCTCTGGAATTCAGCTGGTTGATGCCCCTGTGTACGCCTGACTGGGCGGCGCGGCCGGGACAATGGGTTCAATTGGCCCAGGCAGTGGAATACGCCGGGCTCGATGGCCTCTGGATTCCCGGCGGGGCGTTATGTGCCGACAGCCTGGTCGTGGCGGCAGCCTTGTGTGCGCATACACGCAGCGTGCAGTTGTCGGTGAGTGTGCCGCCGCAAGTGATGCTGCCAGCCGCGCTGGCCACTACCCTGCAAAGCCTGCAGTCGATCAGCGGCCACCGTGTACGGTTACATTTACCCAATAGCGAACACAGTGCCTTTGGGGAGTGGCTCAACCGCGACCAACGCAGCGAACGCATTGGCGAATATCTGGAACTGCTGCAACAACTGCTGGCGTCCAACACTGAAGGGTTCGACTATCAGGGCCGTTATTTCCAACTGGAGAACGCCGGCTTCACCCGCCGCGAAATACCCGCCCCATTGTTGCTCCTGGACGACACCCAGAGCCATGCATTGGTGGCGGCACATGCGCGGACCTGCCTGTTAGCGCCTGGCCTCCCATCACGACTGGCCCAGGAGATACAGCGCTGGCGGCAGATCCAACCTACGCTCGAGTTTGCCTGCACGTTTGGCTTGATCCTCGGCGACAGCGAAGACCTCGCCTGGGAGGCCGCCGCCACTTTATTATCGGTCCCTCAATTGCCCGAGGAACCCCTGGCCACACTGCCCCGAGCACGCCACCCGCTACGCCAGTGGGAAGTGCATCCCAACCTGTTGCAACGGGAAGCCGGCCAACCGCTGATCCTGGTGGGCACCCCGCAACAAGTCGCTACACGCCTGCAAGAACTGCACGGAATGGGCTTGAATCACCTGATCCTGGAGGGCGGACCGTCAGTCAGCGAAGTACTGCGCTTCGGCGAACAGGTTTTACCGTTGCTTTTCCAACAGGGTTTGCGCAAGGAGCGCCTGCACCATGACTGATGATTTACGCCCACCGATCCAACTGGACTGGTTTTTACCCACCAATGGCGATGGCCGGCACCTCACCAGCAGCGGCTTGCCAAAGGTCGGGTTGTTCCAGCAAGGCGAGCGTGCACCGACGCTGGACTATCTGCGCCAGATTGTACGCGCCACCGAACAGGCCGGTTTCGACGGCATCATGGTGCCCACCGCGGCCGGGTTTGAAGACCCATGGCTGATCACTGCGGTGCTGGCCCAGGAAGTGCGCCGCCTGAAATTCCTCCTGACGCTGCGACCGGGCACCGAGCTTCCAGCCTATACCGCCCACCGCGCGGCGACGTTGCAACTGCTCAGCGAGAACCGCCTGGCGTTGCATGTGGTGACCGGCTCCAGCCGTTTTGAACAGCGTTCCCTCGGGGATTTTCTCGAACACGATGAACGTTACGCACGCACCGCAGAATTTCTGCAGGTGTTCCAGGCCGTGTGGGCAGCCCAACCGCCCGCGCATCAGGGACGTTACTACCGCAGCGGCATTCAAACGCCGATTGCGCCAGGCGCACGAGTACCGCCGATTTACTTTGGCGGCGCCTCCGAAGCCGCCGAGCGTGTCGGTGCGGCCCATGGGCAAACTTATCTGATGTGGTGCGAACCGCCGGCGATGATCGCCGAACGCATCCAACGCATGCGTGACCTGGCGGCCGCCCAAGGCCGTACGCTGCGCTTCGGTCTGCGTTTGCACGTGTTCGCCGCTGCCACTGACGACGCGGCCTGGGCCCACGTGGAACGGCTGCTGGAAGAAATCCCAACGGATACCATTGACCATGCACAACGCCAGATGGCGGCATATGAGTCGGTGGGGCAAAGCAGGCAGACGCAGTTGATGCAGGGCCGTGGGCGCGGTGCTCGAGAACTTGAGGTGTCAGCCAATCTTTGGGCCGGTGTAGGCTTGGTACGCGGCGGCGCAGGAACAGCGTTGGTCGGCAGTTATGCGCAGGTGGCAGAGCGAATCGAGGAGTACCACCGGTTAGGGGTGGACAGTTTTATTCTGTCGGGTTTTCCCCATTTGGAGGAAGCGATTCACCTGGGCGCGCAGTTGCTGCCTCAGTTACGCCGTATAGGTAGCCCACCCAGCCCGGTCAAACAAGGTTGAACGCAGATCAGGGTTTTGCTCGGCCTTTGAGCATGCCGTGATTGACCAGCAAGGTGCGCATGGCGTTGCGCGTAATGCCCAGCAGGTCTGCAGTGCGCAGCTGGTTGAAGCCGCAATAGGAAAAAGCCTCACGAACGATCAAGTCCTCAATATCGTGCAAGAGCGAATCACCGGGGGCATCAAAGAGCCGCAATAACTGTTCACGCACCACTTCCTGAGGGAGCTTTTGTACCGCACCACTGGTTCCGCTTTGCAATGCACTGAGGCCTGCAGAGAACTTCAAATGCTCGGGGCGGATGGGTTTGTTGCCGGCCACCAGCAAAGCCAAATGCACAACATTTTCGAGCTCTCGGATATTCCCCGGCCAGGGATAATCAAGCAGCGCCTGAGTGGCCGACTCCGAAAGCATAGGCTCATTGATTTTAAGGCGCGCACTGTAGAGTTTCCTGAAGTGTTCCACCAACGGCAGAATGTCCAAGGGACGTGCCCTTAACGGCAGAACTTCCACTTGCGCGACGTTTATTCGATAGAACAGATCGAGCCGGAAATTACCGGCTTCAATGGCCTGTTCCAAATTGACGTTGGTCGCCGTCACCAATCGGATATTGATCTTGATCGGTTTGCGCGAGCCGACCCGAACCACCTCCTGTTCCTGTAAAACACGCAGCAATTTAACTTGCAAAGGCAGCGGCAGATCACCAATCTCATCGAGAAACAGCGTCCCCCCATCTGCCTCCTCGAACCAGCCAGCTCGTCGACCGACAGCGCCTGAGAAGGAACCGGCCTCGTGGCCAAAAAACTCGCTTTCAGCCAGGGTCTCACTGATCGCACCGCAATTGACCGCAATAAAAGCGCCAGTGCGGCCACTGCTCGAATGGATGTAGCGAGCCACCAACTCCTTACCGGTGCCTGTCTCTCCATTGATCAGCACTGGAGCGTCACTGGGCGCCACCCGCTGCAGATACTCCAGCAACTGCCGAGACCGGGGGTCGGCAAATACCAGCGCTTTGGCTCGGATTGAAAGAGGATCTTTATCGCCCTGGGGCAATGTCAAAATCGGGCTGGGGTGTCCGCGCGGGATGTTCATAGACAATTTCCAATGGCGGCCATGAAGGAATTAGCCGCACTTTACTGCTCGCGCCATATAACAAGAAATATTAAAAAAACATGAGGATATAACCTCGCGACAAGAACAGTTTAGAGCATGCCCTGCGCTGCCGCACATCCTCAAACGCATAGTCAACACAACGCCCTCCCATCAGCAGGCTGACCCAATCGAGCAGTACCGCCCATCAAGCCGTTTGTTAAAGCGAGAGGTTGCGCCTAATATCGCAAGTCCGAACTTGCATAACGACTGTCAAGGCTTGCTCATTACCCAGCCCGCATATTCGAAGGAGTGGCATGCAGATGAAAGAATCCAAAGAAGTGTACGAACGCATCAGTGAACAGTTCGAGGATTTCACCACCAGGGCCTCTCAACGCAAGGTGGAGGTCGACACCTTCCGTAGCATGGTCGGTAATGTCGAGGGCCTGCGTATCCTGGACCTGGCCTGTGGGCATGGTTTCTTCAGTCGCCAGTTGAAGGACTGGGGCGCGGCCAAGGTGCATGGCGTGGATATTTCCGAAAACATGATCTACCAGGCACGGCAAGCCAACGACGGTATCGCCTACGAAGTACGGGACGTGGCGAAGATGGGCCGTATCGGTGCCTACGACATGGTGACCGCGGCCTGGCTGTTCAACTATGCCAGCAGTGTCGACGAACTGAGCAAGATGTTTCAGTCGGCGGCCGACAACCTGAAGCCCGGTGGTCAATTGGTGGCCTATACCGCCAACCCGTCGTTCGAACTGCAAAAAGGCAATTTCACTCGCTATGGGATTGAGGTGTTCGATGAAACCCCGGTCGCCGGCGGGTTTCGCTGCAACGCGCAGTTCATGTCATCGCCCCCCGCGCCGTTTACCTACTATCGCTGGGAGCAAGGCGTGTACGAAGAAGCCGCACGGGTCGCCGGTTTCAACCAGCTCACCTGGGTCGCCCCGCTGATCAGTGAACACAGCCGCACCACCATGGGTGCGGGGTACTGGCAACTGTTCGAGCGTAACAGCCTGCAGATCGGTTTGACCTGCCGCAAATAATCGCGCAGTGATCGTTTCCACCCGCGTGGGAACGATCACGCCAGGGCGCTGACCGGCCGCAATCGCACCCGGATGTCCTCCCCCACCAGGCATTGCTCGATGATCGACAACTGTTGCGCCTGCCCCAGATCGGTCAAGCCATCCAGTGCCAGCAACGGCCGTGCATCACTGCCCAGGAACATCGGGGCGATGTAGACCAGCCACTCATCCACCAGGCCTGCCGCCGCAAAGGCGCCACACAATACCGGGCCGGCCTCGACCTGGACCTCGTTGCACCCCTGCTCAGCCAGGACCGTCATGACCTGGCGCAGATCAAGCCCTTCGCCGTCCAGCCCGACCTGCCGGTAACGCACACCCGTAGGTGGCGGGTGCAAAGGCTGTGCGCCGGGCCCATGAAACACCAGGGTCGGTGCCGCGCCATCCAGCACATGGGCATTGGCGTCGCCCTTGAGGTGCTGGTCGAGAACCACCCGCAGCGGCGCGCAAAACGCCGTGTGTGGGTCGGGCAGGCGCACCGTCAGGCGCGGGTTGTCTGCCAGCAGCGTGCCGCTGCCGGTGAGCACGGCGCAGGCCCGGGCGCGCCACACTTGCACATCGTCCCGGGCCTCGGGCGAGGTGATCCATTTGGAGTGCCCGTTGCCCAGGGCCGTGCGACCGTCCAGGCTCATGGCCAGTTTGATCCGCAACCACGGCCGCTTGCGCTCGGTACGCGAGAAAAATCCCTGGTTCAACTCACGCGCCTCCGGGCACGGCAGGTGTTGAACCTGCACCCCTGCCGCCTCAAGCCGCTCAACACCCTGATGCTCATGCTGCGAGCGGTCGACGCTGGCGATCACCACCCGCGCCACGCCGGCCTTGATCAACGCGTCGGCACAGGGCGGCGTGCGCCCATGAGCGCCGCACGGCTCCAGGGTGACATAGGCGGTGGCGCCCCGTGCATCGACGCCCGCCTCGCGCAAGGCGTTGACTTCGGCGTGAGCCTGCCCCGCCCACTCGTGCCAGCCCTGGCCAAGCAGCAGGTCGCCCTTGGCGATCACGCAACCGACCCGGGGATTGGGCGCCGTGGTAAAGGCGCCCCGGTCAGCCAGTTTCAGGGCGAGCCGCATGAAGTGCATGTCGCGCGCCAGCGCCAGGCTCATGTGCGAACCAGCGCCAACAGGTACACCGCCTCACCGTGCTGACGCTCGATCACCACCAGGTCCTGCCAGGTGAAACCAAACGCTTGCAGGGTGTCGCGCACACCCTGTTCGGTGAAGAAATAACCTTGACGCTGGTTATCCATCTCGCGCCAGCCCGGCTCCGGGTTGCTCGCGTCGACACCGAAGACATTGAGCCCGATCAGCGCGCCAGGGCGCGCGTACTGGCGGATATTGGCCAGGTAACGGCTCCACTCATCCGGATGCTGGTGATGGAAGCAGCCATTGTCGAGTACGCCGTCAAACACCTCCCCTGCCGGTGGCTGCCAATCCTGCAGGGCGCTGCACACCAGGCTGAGACGCTCGCCCCAGCGTTTGCGCAGTAGCGGCCAGCTGGAATTCTCGACGATGTCCAGGCCGGTCACCCGGTGCCCTGCCAGGATAAACTCCGAGGCATCTCGTGCGCGGCCAACGCCCACGTCGAGGATGTGCTGGTCCGGCGTCGGCCCCAGTGCCTCGAGGAAAACCCGGGCGGCCTTGGCCATGCCGATGTCCCACGACCACTCATCTTCACCATGGCTGTAGCGGTGGACAAATGAGGTGTCGAGCGCCCGGCGGTACGTCGATACATCCATGAATTGCGCTTGCTTGCTCATATCAGACAGTCCTTGGGTCAAGAGGCGCGACGGGTGGCGATCCCATAGATCTGGCCATCGTAGGAACTGGCCAGGAAATCATCGCTGGCCGTGCTGTGGGTGATGCAGGAGATGCCACTGGCCGTGGGACGCTGTACTTGCTGCCAGGAACGGCTGGGCAAGTCGAACAGCGCGATGGTGCCGCTGTAGTTCGCAGTGGCAATCACTTCCCCGTCGGCCGAGGCACAAATGCACTTGATGGAATTGCGGTGCGGCGTGTCATAGACCTCGTCACCGGACGCCAGCCACAGGCGCAGCTTCAGGTCGCGGCCAATGCTGGCGAAACCGCCGTCGACCCGGCAGCAACCGTTGGAGATACGCGTGTGGGCATTTTCGATATGCCGTGCGCAACTGAAGTCGCTGATGGTGTGAAGGGCCGCGGCGGCCGAGGCGCATACGCTGAACAGGTGATGCTCGTTGGCCGCCACGCCTTTGATCGCGTTGTCGTGCATCGGGATCGACGCCACCAGCTCCAGGCTGTTATCGCCAGCGATGATAAACACCAGGCCTTCGCCGGTGTAGGTTCCGATCAGTGCATGAAGTTGGCCATTGCGCTGGAACGTCGTGCCGCAATTGAGCGGCGAGCGATGTTGATACAACAGGCGCCCGCTAAGGGCATCGAACACCTGGCCCATCTGCCCGCCGGTCAGCAGCAGCGGGCCGAACGGCAGCAGGAAGTTGCACAGGCTGCCGACACCGCTCACGGGCTGGTTATCGCGAAACAGCAGGCCCGCGTCACCGATGCTGTATTGCCCGCCGTCAGTGGTCACCACGGCGTTGATGCTCACCGCCGGCTGGATGCCGTCCACCGCCCACTGATCGTTTTCATAATCCCAGGTGGCGTAGCGCGAGCCGAAGGTGGCGAACACCAAGGCATCACTGCCGACGAACGCACAGCTGCGTGGCCAGACGATGCTCGGCAGATTGGTGCTGCGCAAACGCTCCAGCTGAGCGCCATCGAAGCGCCAGAGGATCGCCAGACGGTCATAACTCAAGGTTACCAGCAGCTGTTTTTCATCATTCCAGACGATGCGCTTGATCCCGGCATCGTGGGCAGGAATGGAGCGGATATCGCCCCCATGGATAATCGAGATGCGCCCCTCGTCGTCACCGGCAAACACCACGCCGGCACGGGTAATGGCAACGGTATCGGTCTCGACGCCGCCGATGTCGACTTCATCGCATTGCTCGAAGGTGCTGGTGTCCCACTGGCGCACCGTGCCGTCGTCGCTGCTGGAAATCAGGCGCTTGCCATCCGGCGACCAGACCACGGAAATCACGTCGGCCTGATGCCCGCAGCAGGTGCCCTTGAGGTTGCCGTCGAGGTCGAAGAGGCGCAGTTGGTGATCGCGCGAGCAGGTCGCGATTGACGTACCGTCCGGTGAGAACACCGCCATTTCCACGTCGTCGTCATGCCCCGACAGCACGGCTTTGAGGCGCATGCTCGGCACTTCCCAAACGCGCGCGGTGTAGTCACTGCTGGCACTCACCAGGTACTTTCCATCGGCGCTGAACGCGCACTGGTTGGCTAAGTGGTCATGGCTGACACGGTGGATCGAATGCCCGGTATGGGCATTCCACAAAATGACTTGGTTGTCGTAACCAGCGGTGGCGATGAACTCACCAGCATGGGCGGCGACGCCGCTGATAGGGCCTATGTGTCTCATCGAAAAGTCCTTTTCCTGAGGAATGAAATCAAAGCTTGATGGTGTGGCTCGACTTACTGACTTTTGATCGCAGGTAGTTGTGGTTCTGCTTGGTCAGGAACACCCCGGTCGGCACTGAGCTGACCACGTCGATCCCGCCGTCGCGCAGTTGCTTGACCTTGTCCGGGTTGTTGGTCAGGAGCCGGCAGCGATGTACATCCAGGGCACGCAGCATGGCGACCGCCGGGGCGAAACTGCGCGAGTCTTCCGGGTGGTTGAGCTTCAGGTTGGCCTCATAGGTGTCCATACCGGCGTCTTGCAGCAGGTAGGTTTCAAACTTCGAATACAGGCCTATACCGCGACCCTCCTGGCGCAGGTAGATCAGGTAGCCGCCTTCGGCATCAAGCGCTTTCAAGGCTTCCTGTAACTGCGGGCCGCAATCGCAGCGCTGGGAACCGAATACATCACCGGTAATGCATTCGGAATGCACGCGCACCAGGGGCACATCGGCATCGGGCTCACCGGCCTTGACGGCAAAGTGTTCATTGTTCTTGTCAAAGCCCTTGAACCCGAAGAAGTGGGCGTTGACGGAGCCGCCGAGAATGGAGATGGGAACTTGCGTATGGAGCGTTACTGGAGTGTCCATGAGTAAGCCTCTATGCGGATGGGACGTTCTGGTCAACGTTGTTTTCTACCAAACGGAATCCCATGACATAGATGGGTCTTGGATAACGTCCATGTCGGCGCTGGTTGCGCGCAAGATCCCTGAAGCGGGTGAAACTGCCTCCACGGGCTACCCGGTGCCGACCGACATCCAGCACCAGGTCATCGTTGATCTCAGGCCCGCCCGGATAGGCCCGATAATCGTCGGCAACGTACTCTTCCACGTTGCCGGCCATGTCCAGCGCGCCAAACATCGAGGCGCCTTCGAGGAACACCCCGACGGGTGTCGACGTGAGCAACCCCAACTCGATGGTGTTGGCGTACTCGACATTGAAGGTTTCGCCCCAGGGAAACTGGGAGCGCTGCGGCCCTGCCGCGGCGTATTCCCACTGCGCTTCGCTGGGCAGTGCGAAGGCGCGCCCGGTGCGCCGGCTCAGCCATTGGGCATAGGCGTCGGCATCGACGTCACTGACGCTGTACACCGGATGGTTGGCCTGGTGCTGGGGAAAGCGCCCAAAGGCCCAGCCGGTAGGCAAGAACGGATAACCGGTATCCAGCAGGAAAGCGCGGTATTCGCTATTGGTCACCGGGTAGCGACCGATGCGAAAGCTCGCCAGGCTGACCCGATGGTTGGGGGTTTCCTTCTCGATCCAACTGCGGTCCAGGCCCAGCCCGGCGTAGGCGGTCATGACCGCGTCGACGCGCTGCGGCTCCAGGCCGATCTCGACCCGGGCAGCGGGAACGTCGCACATGGCCGGGCTGAACACGTCGATACGCGGGTCGCCCTTGCAACCCAGCACTTCCCCGGCGGCGATACGCCGCACCAGGGGTTCGGCAAGCGACTCGACCATCCGCAGCAGCTGCTCGATAGGCGCGCTCATCAACTGTCCGGTGGCGTCGGCGATTTGCCGGGTCAGTTCATATTCGACGTAAGCCTGCGGGTAGCCCATCAACACCCGATCAGACACGTTCTTTGGCAAAGGGCTCGGTAGCGTCGGCCAATGCCAACCGTAATGACTCGTCATAGGTACACCTTTTTTCCGAGCGAACACGTCCACGACCGAGCGCGAAACCGCTCGGCGTGTGTGGGTCAGTCAGGTATCAGAGTCGGTCGAGCAGCAACCGTCGATTGGTCTCGATCATCTCGACTTCGGTGGAATACACCTCAACCACCAAGCCATCGGGGTCTTCGAAATACACCGCCGTGCGAACGTTGTCCGGGCCGCGGTGATAACCCGGCGCAGGGCCATTGCCCTTGACCAGGGTGATGTTGTCGTCGGCAGCCACTTTGTCGGCGATGCGCTTGACGTCCTCCGGCAGCGCACGAATGCCGATGTGGTAGCCCGGCGGGTAGACAAAGTCGGGATTGTGTTCGATGAAGAAGTCGAACCCGTTCAACTCCATCACCACTTTGCGCGGCCCCAGGTTGTAGCAATAGTGGGCGCCGAAGATGTCGCGATAGAACGCCTGGGAGGCTTCCAGGTTACGGGTGAGGATGTTGATATGGGTGAGTTGCGGGCGCTGGGATTCCAGCGCGGCAGCCTCGATGGATACACCTTCCAGGGAGCGCCACATTTTGATCGCGGCGGCGAATTTGGAAAAACCGGCCAGCCAGTTTTTCACCGTGTCCGGGGACACGCCTGCGTCAGTGATCGCCAGGCCGTGGGGGTAAATGAAACAGGCGGCGTGTTGCAGCAATGTCGCGCTCAGCGGATCGCCGGCAGCTTGCCCGGCGCGGCCTTCGGTAAGGCGCACGACGCAGACGGCCTTGTTGTGATAACCATCGGCCAATTGCGCGAGCCGAGTATTGAGGGTGTCGAGGCTGTCTGCCGCCGACACCAGCAGGATAAATCCATCGGCCTGCGGTAACTGCGCGCCCTCCACGGCCGCGCACATTTCAAAACCGGCCGCTTTCGCGCAGGTGTTCAACGGTTCGAGAAACCCGCTCAGACGGGTCGCCGTGTTGGGGCTGTACAAGGTAATAAAGCGCAGCATCAGGCAACCCTCCCCTCGGTACGGCGACCCACCAACAGGCTGTAGCGCCCGATAGGCTCCTGAAACACCTCAAAGCCCTGGGAGACCATCTGCTCGGCAATCCATCGGGTGGGATGCAATTCGCCGTGCACCGTGTTGACCATCATGTGCAGGGAGAAATCCGCCGACAGCGCCGGATGAATTTCGTCGTCTTCCAAGGTCATGCTCAGCACCAGCAGCGAACCGCCGTCGTTGACCAACTGTGCAGCCGAGCGGATCAGCGTGCTGGTTTCTTCGCGGTTAAAATAATGCAGGCAGTCATTGACCATGATTACGTCGGCGCTTTCACCTTCGTAACGGGCCAGGTCCAGCAGGTTACGTTCCTTGAACGTCAGTTTCCCCGCCAACTGGTACTTCTCGATGGTGCTTTCGGCAGACTGGCGCGTAGCGGCCAGGTCCCAGATTTCGCCCTGGACCTGGGGGTGGCGCCGAGCGATTTCAGCGATGTAGGTGCCGTGGCCACCGGCCAGGTCGATGACCTTGCTGGCCGTATCGAACACTGGCAATTGCTTGAGCACATCGACCATGGGCTGACTGAAGCGCACCATCGCATCGTTGAAGGCATCACGCGCAGCAATGTCGTGCTTGAAGCGGTTCTCTTGCTGGAAATCCATGGACTCGGCGCTGCTCAGGATTTCCCCGAGGCGCGGCCAGTTCTGCCACTGCAAGCGCTGGTGAGCAATGATCGGGCCGATGAACTCGGCGCTGCGGCTGACCAGGAAACGCTCGGCCAAAGGCAGGTTGGTATAGGTGTCGGCGGATTTTTTCAACAGGCCCAGGGCAACCAGGCCATTGAGAAAGATCTTGGCCTTGTTGGGCACCCAGCCCAATTGCTGGCTGATTGCGTCGGCGGTAGCCGGGCGGGTGGTTTGATCGAAGAGGTGCTGCGCTACAGCAAA
Organism: Pseudomonas sp. MUP55; assembly: GCF_034043515.1. Taxonomy (NCBI): domain Bacteria; kingdom Pseudomonadati; phylum Pseudomonadota; class Gammaproteobacteria; order Pseudomonadales; family Pseudomonadaceae; genus Pseudomonas; species Pseudomonas sp. MUP55. Next base: position 3,097,456 of record NZ_CP138214.1, read on the forward strand.
GTGAAGGATGGCGGATTGTCGATACTGGTCGGAGAGTTTCACCAGGTCGACCACGCTGGACAGAGCGGTTACTTCATCAGCGTGCTCATAGATGGTCGTAGGCTTTTGCGCATTCATACAGATTCTCTTCCTTGGATGTTTTTATGTTCACCGGCGTCGGCAAGCGATCAGTGCTTGGCACGTAGCGTGTTTTCTAACGGTCCTGAGTCATGTGCAAATGAATGTTTACGAGCAGCTTCCAAAAAGCTAGCTACGATCCTAGTCGTAAGTCCTACAAAAGCAAGACAACCCTTTTATAATTATTTGCTCTTTATAATCCGATGGTAATTCCTTTTATTAATTATTTTCCTGAGCGGCAAAAATGACTATGCTCATGCCCACTACCCCTTACGCAATGGATGGCGCCAAAGGCCGACGAACTCCAGTGATGCCCTCACTCCCCATGGTTACACGCGATTTATGACCTCCAAACCTGCCGACGATACCCAGCCATCCACCGCTGAACGCATCCTGTTTTTGCTCAAGACCCGTGGCCCGTTGAAAACCACCGAACTGGCTTCCCTGCTGGAAGTCACGTTTGAGGCAGCCCGGCAACAAATCCAGAAGTTGCAGGCATCGGAGTTGATCGTCGGCGTTTCTGCGCCCACTTCCGGGGCCGGCCGCCCTTCGTTGAAGTGGGCTCTGACGGACACTGCGCACAACAAATTCCCCGATTCCCACAGCGTGCTGACCCTGCACCTGATCGAATCCATCGAGGGTGTTTTCGGCAGTGACGGCATCGAGAAAATCATCACCAGCATGGAAGCGACCAATCGCCAGGAGTACGTCCAGGCGTGTTCGCAAGCTTCGTCCCTGGAAGAGAAAGTCGCCATCCTGGTGCGCATCCGCGAACTCGCCGGCTATATGGCGCATATGGAACCTGCGGGTGAAGGTTGGCTGCTGATCGAAAACCATTGCCCGATCTGTGCCGCCGCGCGCAAATGCCAGGGTTTCTGCCGCTCGGAGTTGCAGATATTTCGCGCAGCCATGGGCGACGACGCGCTTGTCGAACGTTGCGAACACCTGATCTCCGGCGACCGGCGTTGCGTCTATAACATCCAGCCGCGCGCCTGACCGCCCTCCACTCCAACCGCCCTAAAGGAATAAGGCCATGACCCCGACCATCGACTTGCTCGCCAGCCACCGCAGCGACCGCAGCTTCCAATCCACGCCCGTCAGCGACGAACACCTGGATGCCATCTTGCGGGCCGGCCACCTGGCACCGACGTCATTCAATGCCCAGCATATTTCCGTGGTGGTCGTGCGCGATGCAAACACCCGCCAGCGCATTGCGGCGGTCGCGGGCGGCCAACCCTGGATCGTGTCGGCGCCGGTGTTTATCACGCTGGTGGTGGACTTCCATAAGACCGCCGTCGGTGCCGCGCTCAATGGCCAGCAACAGCAGATCCAGCGGCACTTGGAAGGGCTGATCGCCGCCAGCACCGATGGCGGCATTATCCTCAGTACCCTGATGATCGCCGCGCGCTCATTGGGTCTGGGCGTGGTGCCGGTGGGCGGCATTCGCGCCAACGCCGAGGCGATGATCGAACTGCTCGGGCTGCCCGAGCAGACCTTCGCGCTGTGCGGCCTGGCCCTGGGTCATGTGCACGAGCCGGCGGCGCAGAAACCGCGCATGGGCATCGAGGCCTTCCGTCACGACGAGCGCTACAACCGTGCCGCGCTGGCACCGGCGATCAGTGCCTATGACCAGCACCTGATGCGCCATTGGCAGATCATTGGCCGTGCGGACGGCCAGTCCTGGTCAAGCACCGTGGGCCGCACATACGCACGCAACTACCGGCCCGACCTCAAGGCTCAATTGCTGGCCAATGGTTTGTCCGCTGATTGAGCCTGGGCCGCACCGCCACTGCCCCAGCCCAGCGCCTTGTATAGCGCGATGGCGTTGAGGTAGGACGCCGTCTCGGCATCGGCCACGTCCTTTTTGATCAGGAAAAACGCGCGCTGGTTTTCCAGCACCGCCATGTAGGTGCCCGAACCGCTGCGGTAGCGTTTGCTGGCGATGTCGATCGCCTGCTCGGCATGTGTGGCGGACGCCAGCAACGCGCCCAGGCGGGTCTGGTCCTGCGCCAGGCGCATCAGTGCATTTTCCACATCTTCCTGGGCCTTGAGCAGCGACTGTTGATAGCGCGCCAGGGCACCTTCGGCCTGGGCCTGGGAACCGCGCAGGCGTGCGCGCACGTTGCCCAGGCGAAACGCCGGCCAGTCCACCGACGGCGCCAACTCATAAGCGCGCGATGCGCTGCCCAGGTCGCCGCCGCGCAGGGCGAAGAAGCCAATGAAACCGCCCAGGTTCAGGCGTGGGTACAAGTCGGCGGTGGCGGCGCCGACGTCTTCGGTGCTGGCGGCCAGCAGGCGTTCGGCGCTGACCACATCCGGACGATTGCGGATCAACTGGTCGACATCGCCCAAGGGCAGTTGCCGGGCCAGGGGTGCAAGGAAATGCGCCTTGGCCAGGGCCTGCTGTTGACGCGGTGGCTGGCCGGTCAAAACGTCCAGGCGATAACCGGTTTCCTGGATCCGTGTCAGCAACGGTGGAATCGCCGCCTCGCTGAGCAGCAGGTTGGCATGGGCGTTTTGCTGATCCTCGAATTGGCCGCTGCCGGCGCGCACCTGAGCGCTGGTCAGCGTGAGCGTTTCGCGCCAGGCACTGACCTGGGCCTGGGCCACCTCCAGGCTGCGGCTCAAGCCTTGCTGCTCGTAGTAATAACGCGCCACGTCGGCAGCGATGCTCAACTGCATCAGCGCGAGGTCCGCCTGCGCCGCCTGCGAGCGTGCCATGGCCGATGCCGTCAGGCGCTGCAACCGCCCGAACACATCAATCTCCCACTGCACATCAAAGCCGGCGCGATAGGTCTGTGACAGCATCCGCTCCGGTGGCCCACCGTCGAACGGCAACTGCTGCTCCAGGCTGCGGCCATAGGCGGTACGGGCAGTGACGCCGGGATACTGGTCGAGCCGGCGATCATCAAACACCGCGCGGGAAGCCAGCAGGTTGGCCTGCGCCTGACGGATGTCATGGTTATGCGCCAGCGCCGTGTCGATCAGGCGGTCGAGCTCGGCGTCGTCAAAAAACGACCACCACTGGGCCTGCACCGGCGCCTGTTGGGCAAACAAGGCCTTTTGTGCAGTGACCAGGCTGATCGGTGGGGTCGTGGGCTTTTCGTAATGCGGCCCGACCATGCAGCCGTTGAGCAGCGTCAGCGCCAGCACGGTGGTGACAGTTTTGCCGGGCTTCATGGTTCGCTCCTCAGGGTTTGCGCCAGGGACTGGGCCCGTGGGGTGGAGGCCGCCACCGAATGCTTGCGCGCCAGCAGGGTGTAGACCGTCGGCAGCACGAACAGGGTGAAGCAGGTACCGATCAGCATGCCCGATACAATCACCACCCCCAGACCGTAGCGGCTGTTGGCCCCGGCCCCCGAGGCGAACAGCAACGGTATCAGGCCGACCACCATGGCCGCCGTCGTCATCAGGATCGGCCGTAGACGAATCTGCGCGGCCTTGCGTATCGCCTCAGAACGGTCGAGGTGTTCCTGGGCCTGCAGGGCGTTGGCGAACTCGACCATCAGGATGCCGTGCTTGCTGATCAGCCCGATCAGGGTCACCAGGCCAATCTGGGTGTAGATATTGATCGTGGCGTAGCCCAGCGCCAGGGGAATCAGCGCGCCGCTGATGGACAGCGGCACGGTGATCAGGATGATCAGCGGGTCCATCAGGCTTTCGTACTGCGCCGCGAGTACCAGGTAGATCACGATCACCGCCGCCAGGAACGCCAGCAGCAGCGCATTGCCTTCCTGGGTGTATTGCCGCGCATCGGATTGCCAGTCGTAGCTGAACCCCACGGGCAATTCGGCGGTGACGCCTTCCAGGAATGCCACGGCGTCGCCCAGAGTGACCCCGGCCGCCGGCACCCCCTGGAAGGTCGCGGCGTTCTGCTGGTTGAACTGGGTCAGCTTGTTGGGTTCGACGTGCTCGGACACCTGGATCACCGTCGACAGCGGAATCAGTGTGCCGTCTTCCGTGCGCACATACTGACGAGTCAGGGCTTCG